>NZ_JBHUSC010000022.1:68010-99592 GCF_042673805.1 Streptomyces sp. NPDC057010
GCGCGGCGGGTGGGGGGGGGGCTTGGGTTCCCACCTCTTCCGGTGGGGGGGGGGCCCCCCGGGGGGGCGGGGGGGGGGGGGGGGGCGGGCCCGGGCGCGGTTCGGGGCGCGGGGTCCCGGGGGGCCCCCCCCTCCAGGATAACCCGAGCCCGACTCCGTCAGCCGGTGCCGACGAACGCGGCCAGCAGCAGCCAGACCACCGGGGCGGTCGGCAGCAGGGAGTCCAGGCGGTCCATGATGCCGCCGTGGCCGGGGAGCAGGGTGCCCATGTCCTTGATGCCCAGGTCACGCTTGATCATCGACTCGCCCAGGTCGCCCAGGGTGGCGCTGACCGCGACCGCCAGCCCCAGCAGCAGGCCCTGCCACCAGGAGCCGTCGTCGATCAGGAACTCCATGCACAGCGCGCCGGCCGCCATCGCGAAGGCCACCGCGCCGAACAGCCCCTCGCGGGTCTTGCCGGGGCTGATGCGGGGCGCGAGCTTGTTCTTGCCGAAGCGCCAGCCGACCGCGTAGGCGCCGGTGTCGCTGACCACGGTCAGCACCAGGAAGGTGACCACCCGCTGGGGCCCGTCGTCGGCGGTGAGCAGCATCGCGACGAAGGTGGCCAGGAAGGGCACGTAGAACGCCGCGAAAACGCCCGCGGTGACGTCCTTGAGGTAGTCCTCGGGCGGTTCGGTCATCCGCCAGACCAGGACGGCGAGGGCGGTCAGGGCCATGGCGACCCAGGCGCCCTCGGCGCCCCGGACGTAGCCGGCGATGACCATGGCCGCGCCGCCGACCGCGAGCGGCACGAGCGGCGCCTTGATGCCCTTCTTCTCCTGCAGCCGGGAGGTGAGCTCCCACAGGCCCACGACGACCGCGACGACGATGACGCCGACGAAGACCGCCTTGACGACGAACAGCGACGCGAAGATCACCGCGCCGAGGCCGACGCCGACCCCTATGGCGGCACGCAGGTCCCGCCCGGCGCGCTTCTTCTGCGGCGGGGGCGAGGCGTCCTGCGGTACCTGCGAAGGCGGGGGCGGGGGGCTGGGCATGGGCTCCTGCGGCGGCGTCTCGTCGCGGAAGAGGGGGCCGCCGTCCGCGGCGGCCCCCCGATCGCGTGCTTCCCGGTCGTCGAAGTCACGGCCGGCGGCATCGGGCACGATGGGCATGGGCCGAGTGTGCGGGCCCACCTGCGCATCGTATGCGGGACCCGCCGGAACCGGCTCCGGCTGCCAGGAAGAGTCGTTCATCAGACTTCGAGGAGCTCGGCTTCCTTGTGCTTGAGGAGCTCGTCCACCTGCGCGACGTACTTCGCGGTGGTGTCGTCCAGCTCCTTCTCGGCGCGGCGCACCTCGTCCTCGCCGGCTTCCTTGTCCTTGACGAGCTTGTCGAGGGCGTCCTTCGCCTTGCGGCGGATGGAGCGGATGGAGACCTTGGAGTCCTCGGCCTTGTTCTTGGCGACCTTGATGTACTCCTTGCGGCGGTCCTGCGTCAGCTCGGGGAAGGTCACCCGGATGATGCTGCCGTCGTTGCTGGGGTTGACACCCAGGTCGGAGTCGCGGATGGCCTGCTCGATGTTGCGCAGGGCGCTCTTGTCGAACGGGGTCACGATCGCCATGCGCGGCTCGGGAACCGAGAAGGAGGCGAGCTGGTTGATGGGCGTGATGGCGCCGTAGTAGTCCGCCACGATCTTGTTGAACATCGCCGGGTGCGCACGGCCGGTGCGAATCGCGGCGAAGTCTTCCTTGGCGACGACGACGGCCTTTTCCATCTTCTCCTCGGCCTCGAGGAGGATCTCTTCGGTCACCACGTGCTCCTGCATGTCTTGAATGGATGGTTCGGGCGGGCGGGACGTGCGGGGCCGGGCAGGGCTCGGCCCGGCAGCGGACTGCTCAGGCCCGGGTTCCCTGGTCGCTGACGAGCGTGCCGATCTTCTCACCCTTGACGGCGCGGGCGATATTGCCCTCGGCGAGCAGCTCGAAGACGAGGATCGGGAGCTTGTTGTCGCGGCACAGCGTGATGGCGGTGGCGTCGGCGACCTTGAGGTCGCGCGAGAGGACCTCGCCGTACTCCAGCGCGTCGAACTTGACCGCGTCCGGGTTCTTCTTGGGGTCGGAGTCGTAGACCCCGTCGACACCGTTCTTGCCCATGAGCAGGGCCTCGGCGTCGATCTCCAGGGCACGCTGGGCGGCCGTGGTGTCGGTGGAGAAGTACGGCATGCCCATGCCGGCGCCGAAGATGACGACGCGGCCCTTCTCCAGGTGGCGCACGGCGCGCAGCGGGATGTACGGCTCCGCGACCTGGCCCATGGTGATGGCGGTCTGCACGCGGGAGTCGATGCCCTCCTTCTCCAGGAAGTCCTGGAGGGCGAGGCAGTTCATGACCGTGCCGAGCATGCCCATGTAGTCGGAGCGGGCCCGGTCCATGCCGCGCTGCTGGAGTTCGGCACCGCGGAAGAAGTTTCCGCCGCCGATCACGACGGCGATCTCCGCGCCGTCACGGACCACCGCGGCGATCTCGCGCGCGATGGCGTGCACGACGTCGGGGTCGACGCCCAGTCCTCTGCCACCCGAGAAGGCCTCGCCCGACAGCTTCAGCATGAAGCGGCGGCCCTTCTTGTCCTGGTCGCTCTTGTCGTCGGAAGCGGTGTGGGGGTCCACGCCCTGATTCATGGAGATCTCCTCGTGCACATACGAAGAAGGCCATTGCCGGTGGGTCCTTGCGGTTCCCTTTGCGGCAATGGCCTCCTCGTCAGATCTGCGGTCGCCTCGCGCAAGCGCGGACGACTGCCTCAGACCCTACCGGGGTCCGGGTGTCCGTCGTGTACGGACGGACTCAGATGCCGACCTTGATGCGGGTGAAGCGCTTCAGGGTGACACCGGCCTCGTCCAGGACCTTCTGGACGGACTTCTTGTTGTCCAGGGCGTAGGCCTGGCCGAGCAGCGTGGCGTCCTTGAAGAAGCCGTTGACGCGACCCTCGACGATCTTCGCGATGGCAGCCTCGGGCTTGCCCTCGGCGCGCGTGACCTCTTCGGCGATGCGACGCTCGGACTCGACCTTCTCGGCCGGGACGTCCTCGGCGGACAGCCACTGCGGGGCGAACGCGGCGATGTGCTGCGCGACACCGCGGGCGACCTCGGCGTTCTCCTTGTCGAGCTCGACCAGGACGCCGATCTGGAACGGCAGGTCGGGCATCGTGCGGTGCATGTACGCGGTCACGTAACCGCCGGTGAACTGCGCGAAGCGGTCCAGGACGATCTTCTCGCCGAGGTTGGCGTTGGCCTCGTCGACGAAAGCGGTGACGGTCTTGCCGGGCTCGATCTCGGACGCGAGCAGCGCCTCGATGTCGGCCGGGGAGGTCGCGGCGACGTGCGCGGCCAGCTGGTTGGCGACGGCCAGGAACTTCTCGCCCTTGGCGACGAAGTCGGTCTCGCACTTCAGCTCGACGATGACACCGGAGGTGTTGTCGTCGGCGATGAGGGAGACGACCGCGCCGTTCTCGGCAGAACGGCCCTCGCGCTTGGCGACGCCCTTCTGGCCCTTGATGCGGAGGGCTTCCTGGGCCTTCTCGACGTCACCGTCGGCGTCCACGAGCGCGTTCTTGCAGTCCAGCATGCCGGCGCCGGTGAGCTCGCGGAGCTTCTTGACGTCAGCGGCGGTGTAGTTCGCCATGAGTCTGTGATTCTCTCTCGAAGTCGTAGATCTACGGGTGAACGGCGGAGGCGCCGCGCTTTTGGCGCGGCTCCCCCGCCGTCATCGTCCGTGCTGTGAGTGCCCGGCGTGTGAACGCCGGGCGCTCTCAGTGGGTCAGGCCTGCTCGGCGTCGGCGGCCGGGGCCTCGGCCTCGGCGGCCGGGGCCTCGGCGGCGGCCTCGGCCGGAGCGGCCTCAGCGGCGTCGTCGGCCTTCTTGTCGCCCTCGAGCAGGTCGCGCTCCCACTCGGCGAGCGGCTCGGCAGCGGCCTTCTCGCCCGGCTTCGAGTCACCGGTCGCAGCGCCGGAGCGGGCGATGAGGCCCTCGGCGACGGCGTCGGCGATCACGCGGGTGAGCAGGGTGACGGAGCGGATCGCGTCGTCGTTGCCCGGGATCTTGTAGTCGACCTCGTCGGGGTCGCAGTTGGTGTCGAGGATCGCGACGACCGGGATGTGGAGCTTGCGCGCCTCACCGACGGCGATGTGCTCCTTCTTGGTGTCGACGATCCAGACGGCGCTGGGGACCTTCGACATCTCGCGGATACCACCGAGGGTCTTCTCCAGCTTGGCCTTCTCGCGGGAGAGGACCAGGAGCTCCTTCTTGGTGAGACCCGAGGCGGCGACGTCCTCGAAGTCGATCGCCTCAAGCTCCTTCAGACGCTGGAGGCGCTTGTAGACGGTGGAGAAGTTGGTGAGCATGCCACCGAGCCAGCGCTGGTTGACGTACGGCATGCCAACGCGCGTCGCCTGCTCGGCGATGGCCTCCTGGGCCTGCTTCTTGGTACCGACGAACATGATGGAACCGCCGTGGGCGACGGTCTCCTTCACGAACTCGTAGGCGCGGTCGATGTACGACAGCGACTGGAGCAGGTCGATGATGTAGATGCCGTTGCGCTCCGTGAAGATGAAGCGCTTCATCTTCGGGTTCCAGCGGCGGGTCTGGTGACCGAAGTGGACGCCGCTTTCCAGCAGCTCCCGCATCGTGACGACGGCCATGGCCATCTCCTTGGTTTCTCGGTTTGGTTCCTGACGCCCCGCCGCGTCCTGCCCCCATGAGGGACCGAGAGACGCTGTCACCTGGCCCTTTCGGGCTGGTGCCGGGGCGTGCGAAGTCGACCCGGTGACCCGGATCGCCACAAGAAGTGTACGGGACCCGGCGGTATGCCGGGTGACGCCGTTGTCCACATGCGCCGGGCCGTCCACAGGCCCGCCCGTGATCCCGGCCTGCGCGGGGACCCTGTGACCCATGACGACACTGCTGCTCAGCCTGCTGCTGGCCCTGGCCCAGGCGGCCGCCCCCGTGGTCCGGCCGCTGCCCGCACCCCTGACGGTGATCCGCTGGTGGGACCCGCCACCGACCCCGTACGCGGCCGGCCACCGCGGTGTGGACCTGTCCGCGCCGGTGGGCGCGGAGCTCCGCGCGGTCGGCCCGGGCCGGGTGCACCACGCCGGGCAGGTCGCGGGCCGCGGGGTCCTGTCCCTCACCCTCCCGAACGGCCTGCGCACGACCTACGAGCCGGTCCGCCCCCTGGTCTCGGAGGGCGAGGAGGTCACGGCGGGCCAGGTGGTCGCGACCTTGTCAGCGGGCACCCACTGCCCGACCCCGTGCCTCCACTGGGGCCTCCTGTCGGGCGAGACCTACCTCAACCCGCTCACGCTGCTCCCCCGCCCGACTCCCCGCCTGCTGCCGAGCCCCGGGGGCTTCAGCCCCGGACGCCCCGCAGGGCCATGGCCACGGCGGTCTCCGTGACGACCTCGGGGTCCTCGGCCGCACCGAGCTCGATCCGCCGGACGGCGGCGTCGACCACGCCCTGCAGCAGCATCGCCGCGAGCCGCGGTTCCGGCTGCCCGAGGCCGGCCAGGGCCTCGACGATCATCGCCACCAGGCCCCCGTGCGCGGCGCGGATCTTCTCCCGCGCCCCGGCGTCCAGCTCGCTCGCCGAGATCGCCACCACCGCCCGGTGCCGCCGGTCCCCCACCAGCCCCAGCTGACTCCGCACGTAGGCCTCGATCTTCGCCTCCGGCGACTCCGCGCCCTGCATGGCCGCCTCGATCTCGGCCGCCCACACGGGGAAGTCCACCGCGCACAGCTCTTCGACCACGGCCGCGCGGGACCGGAAGTACTCGTACACGGAGGACCGGGCCAGCCCGGTCCTCTCCGCGAGGGCGGGGAAGGTCAGCGCCTCCGTCCCGCCTTCGGACAACAGGGAGCGCGCGGCGTCCAAGAGGGCGCCACGCTGCATCGACCGGTGCTCGGCCACGGAGGCCGCTCGAATCCTGGGCACGCGTCCACTCTACGGAGGTCCCGCAAGCTCACCGCCCCACATCCGCCAGCTTCGCCCGCAGTTGCAGCACCGACTTGGTGTGGATCTGGCTGACCCGGCTCTCGGTGACGCCCAGCACGTTGCCGATCTCGGCCAGCGTGAGGCCCTCGTAGTAGTAGAGGGTCACCACCGTCTTCTCCCGCTCCGGCAGGGTGTTGATCGCCCGTGCCAGCAGCCGCCGCAGCTCCCGGTCCTCGGCCACCTCCACCGGGTTGTCGGCGGCGGTGTCCTCCAGGGTGTCCATCAGCGAGAGCCGGTCGCCGCCCTCCCCGCCGACGTGCAGGAGCTCCTCCAGGGCGACCACATTGGCCAGGGACAACTGACTGAAGACGGCGTGGAGGTCGTCCACCCCGATCCCCATCTCCCCGGCGACCTCGGTCTCCGTGGGGGTGCGCCGCAGCTGCGCCTCCAGCGTGCCGTAGGCCCGCTCCACGGCCCGCGCCTTCTGCCGCACCGAGCGCGGGATCCAGTCCAGCGCCCGCAGTTCGTCGATCATCGCGCCGCGGATGCGGGTGATCGCGTAGGTCTCGAACTTGATCGACCGGTCGATGTCGAACTTCTCGATGGCGTCGATGAGTCCGAAGACCCCGGAGGAGACGAAGTCGGCCTGCTCCACATTGGGCGGCAGGCCCACGCTGACACGGCCGGCGACGTACTTGACCAGCGGCGAGTAGTGCAGGATCAGCTGCTCCCGGAGCCGTTCGTCACCGGAGTCCTTGTACGAGCGCCAGAGCACCTCCAGGGACGAGGGCGCGGTGGACCGCACGCTGCCGCGGGCAGCGGGGGGCACCGCAGCGCGGTCGGACCCTGAGGTGTGCTGGGGCATGCTTCGCCTTTGCCGGAGCCGGATTCCTTGGGAGCGTAGCGTGACGGAAGTGTCGCGGTGCGCGAAGAGTACGGGATGGCGCGGGGGCACAGGGGCGTTCCGACTCGCGCGGGCAGCCCGGGACCGGCGCCGTGCGCACGGTCCCGGCGGCTGCCACCGGGAAGACCGCGTCTCTCATCGGTTTCACTCTTTCACCGGAACGCCCCAGGTCAACGACCGCCTCGCCGGGTGGCCCCGGTTTGTGTGCCTCCTGAAGGTGTCCGCCTGGTCAACTGCCAGCCGTCGCCCTGCCGTTCGACGAACCCCAGAGAGTGAAGTTCGTACAGTCTGCCGATGACTTCATCGGCGCCGGTGCCGGAGGCAAGTGCCACGTGCTCCACGTCCACCGGTCTGCCCGCGGGCAGCGCTTCGAGCACCCGGGCGGTCTCCCGGTCCAGCAGGTCGCGCGCGACGACCGGGCCGCGCCGCTCGGGAGCGAGCTCTCCGATGGAGCCGACCAGCTCGATCACCTCCGCCGCATCGGTCACGAGGGCCGCCTCGCCGCGGAGCAGCTCGTGCACCCCGGCCGAGAGCCCGCTGGTGGCGGGCCCGGGGACCCCCATGGTGATCCGCCCCAGCTGCCGGGCCCGCCGGGCGGTGACCAGGGAACCGCTGCGGTGCGCGGCCTCCACCACGACCGTCCCCCGGGTGAGGGCGGCGATGACCCGGTTGCGCAGGACGAAGCGGCTGGGGGTGGGGTGGCTCCCGGGTGGCAGCTCCCCCAGGACGAGGCCCTGGCCGGCGATCCGGCCGAGGAGACCGGCGTGTCCGCGCGGGTAGGCGACATCCGCCCCGCAGGCCAGCACCGCCGCGGTGGCGCCGCCCGAGGCGAGCGCGCCGCGGTGGGCGGCGCCGTCGATCCCGTACGCCGCCCCGGAGACCACGACCCAGCCCCGCTCGGCGAGCCCGGCGGCGAGGGTCTGCGCCATGTGCGCCCCGTACGGGGTGCAGGCGCGGGCCCCGACCAAGGCGACCGAGCGCAGCGCCCAGGTGCGCAGGTTGGGGCTGCCCCGGACCCACAGTCCGACGGGCCGGGCGTCGCCGAGGTCGTCGAGCTGGGTCGGCCACTGCGCCGATCCGGGGCACACGAACCGGCCTCCCGACGCGGCGGCCAGCGCCAGGTCCCGGCGGGGGTCGGCCAGGGCCGCCCGTCTGCGGTAGCCGGCGAGCCGCTCCTCCCCCATGCCGCCCGGAACGCCCGGCTCCGCCTCCGGCGCCGTCAGCAGCCGCATCAGCCCGACGGCGCCGTACTCCCGCAGCCAGCGCCCGCCGTGCTCGTCCCCGGGCTCCAGCACCCGTGTCAGCGCGGCCCGCGCCAGCTCCTCCGGGCTCACGGCCCGGCCCCCGTCATGAGGGGGACACCTCGCGCGATGCCTGTGCGCAGCTCCAGCGCCACGGCCACGTCCAGCGGGTCGGGGCGGTCCCGACCCGCCAGGTCGGCCACGGTCCACGCGACCCTCAGCACCCGGTCCAGCCCTCGTGCAGTGAGCAGCCCGCGCTCCATGTCCCGCTCGGCCTGTGCCAGTGCCCCCGGGGAGGTCTGCCATCGGGTGCGCAACTCCCGGCCCGGCACCTCGCTGTTGATCCGCCACGGGGTGTCCTTCAGGCGCCGAGCCGCCCGGGCCCTGGCTTCGACGATCCGCGCGGCCACCGTGGCACTCTCCTCGCCGCGCCCGCCGTTTCCCAGCAGGTCGGACCGGCTCACGGGCTCGACCTCGATGCGCAGATCCACCCGGTCCAGAAGCGGGCCGGACAGTCGTGCCTGGTACCGCCTGATCACTGACGGCGCGCAGTCACAGCCCGCGCCGTGCAGGGTGTGGCGTCCGCAGGGACAGGGATTGGCCGCGAGCACCATCAGGAACCGGGCCGGCAGCCGCACCACCCCGGCGGCCCGGGCCACTACGATCTGCCCGGATTCCAGCGGCTGCCTCAGCGCGTCCAGCACTTGCGGGCGGAACTCGGGAGCCTCGTCGAGGAAGAGCACTCCCTTGTGTGCCAGCGACACCGCGCCCGGCTTCGCTACGCCGCTGCCACCCCCGACCAGAGCCTGCATCGTCGCCGAGTGGTGCGGCGCGCAGTACGGCGGGACCGTGACCAGGGGTTCGCCCGGCGGCAGAATCCCCGCGACCGAATGGACGGCCGTGACCTCGAGTGACTCCTGCGTGGTCAGCGGGGGCATGATGCCCGGCAGCCGCTCGGCCAGCAGGGTCTTGCCCGCCCCGGGTGGACCGCTGAGCAGGATGTGGTGACCCCCGGCCGCGGCGATCTCCAAGCCCCGCCGGGCGGCGCGCTGACCCGCGACATCGGCGAGATCCATCCCGTCCCACCCTCCGGAGGAACCGGCGGCAAGGCCCGTGCCCAGGCCCGCCCCCGGGAGGACCAGACCGGCCAGTATCGGATCCGGCCGGCCCGGCGGGTCGGGGGCGTCCTCCTCGGGGACCACCCCGTCGGTCAGGACCGCGATCAGCTGGCGCAGGCTGCGCACGCCGAGCACCGAGACGTCCGGCACGAGCGCGGCCTCGGCGGCGCACTGCTGCGGGACCACCACCTGCCGGTATCCGGCCTCCGCCGCGGCGAGGACGGCCGGCAGGATCCCCCGCACCGGGCGCACCCGGCCGTCCAGCCCCAGCTCGCCGATCAGGACGAGGTCCGCGATCGCGCCCGGCTCGACCACCTCGGCGGCCCCCAGCACGGCGGCCGCGACGGCGAGATCGAAACCCGCACCGGATTTCGGTACGGAAGCCGGGCTGAGGCCGACCGTGAGCTTCTTCTGCGGCCAGGCCGCGCCCGAGTTGACCACGGCGGCCCGCACCCGGTCCCGGCTCTCGACGAGGGTCTTGTCGGGCAGGCCCACCAGTGTGAAGGCCGCGACCCCAGGTTCCAGGTCGGCCTGGACCTCCACCACCACGCCGTCGACGCCCACCAGGGCCACCGAACAGGCTCGTGCGAATCCCATCAGGCCACCCCCCTGACGTGCTCCACCACGGGCGCACCGCGCCGCGGCAGCAGGACTCCGACCAGGTCGATGCGGACCCCGCCCGGGGGTGGTCCGCCGTGGTCGGCGAGCCAGCGCCCGGCGAGGCCGCGCAGTCGCTCGGCCTTGCCGGACCGCAGGGCGGCCATGGGATGTTCGAAATCCCCCGCCCGGCGGGTCTTGACCTCGCAGACGACGAGGGCGTCACCGTCCCGGGCGACGATGTCGATCTCCCCGCCCCGGCACCGCCAGTTCCGTGCGATCACGGTCATCCCGGCCGCGGCCAGCCGCCGCGCCGCGAGCTCCTCGCCGTACCGCCCCAATGCCTGCCGTGCCACGTCCTTCGCGTTCATCCGGCACCACCTCCGGCACCGACGATCCCGCGCCCCCGCCCACCTTGTGGATCTTGGTGGACAACCCCGCAGTTGTGGACAACCCCGTCACCCACACGGGTAAGGAACGGGAGGGCACGGGGCGGGAGGGGAACTCAGCTGCCGGGCAGCTCGAGGTCGCTCTTGTTGAGCTCCTCGATGTTCACGTCCTTGAAGGTCAGCACCCGCACCTGCTTCACGAACCGGGCCGGCCGGTACATGTCCCAGACCCACGCGTCGGCCATCGAGACCTCGAAGAAGACCTCCCCCTGGACCGAGTGCACCTGCATCTCGTAGTCGTTCGTCAGGTAGAAACGGCGTTCGGTCTCGATCACATACTTGAACAGCCCGACGACGTCGCGGTACTCCCGATAGAGCTTCAGCTCCATCTCGGTCTCGTACTTTTCGAGGTCCTCGGCACTCATGGCATGTTCCCCTTCAGCCGTGCGTCCCCCTATTGTGCGCCAGGCCCGTGCGCCCCTAAACGATTTCCGGGGCCAGGACCACCGGCGCACCCGGAGGACCGTCGTCGAGCAGCGTTCGGAGCAGCTCGGCGAGTCTGGTCGGGTACACCGTCTCATGGGCCGCGAGAAGTTCCTCGGAGGTCCACCACCTGGCTCCGGTGACGCTGCGCCGCTCCAGCTCCGTGAGCCCGCTCATCCGGGTCACCGTCTGGGTGGTACGTGCCAGGAAGTACCACTCGTCCTGTTCCCAGCGCCGCCCGTCGAAGGGGAAGGAGCAGTACCGGTGCCACAGCACCGGCCCCAGCTCCACCTCTGTGATCCCCGTCTCCTCGGCCAGCTCCCGCAGCGCGGCCTGCTCCCGGCTCTCGGCGCCCTCCACCCCGCCGCCCGGGGTGAACCACCAGTCGTCCGCAGGATCGGCCGGTTCGAAGCCGTGCAGCAGCAGGATCCGGTCCGCCGGGTCCAGCAGGATCACCCGCGACACCTTCCGGGGGACGCCGGCGGAGCCCGCCTCGGCCCGGGTGCCGCCGTCGGGGGCCGCCTCAGCGGACATCGGCCCGCTCCCGCCGCCCGCGCCCGAAGAGCCGTACGAGGGGCCCGTACGCGGCCCCCAGCAGCACCAGCGCGGCTCCGGCCACCACCGCCGCCACCTGGAGGCGCAGGGGCCCGGGCCGGGAGACCCCGCCCGGCAGGCCCGCGTACGTCCGCGGCCGCTCCAGCATCGCCTGGGAGGGCCAGGCCAGGGCGTCGACGCGGGCACTGACCGCCGACCGGGGGACGGTGCCCTGCCCGGCCTCCTGGAGGTGCGCCCTGGAGTCCAGGGAGGCCCCCCGCCGGTCGCCCAGCAGGAAGAGGCTGCCCTCGGGGACCTTCACCTCGAAGGGGGTGCCGGGGGCCGGCGGCTGCCCGGCGGGCATGGGCAGGCCCGGGTCGGCCGGGGTGGCGTCGATGTAGGGCTCGTCCAGAGCGGTGCCGTTCACGGTCAGCTCACCGGCGGCGCCGCAGCACTTCACGGTGTCGCCGCCGATGCCGACGACCCGCTTGACCATGGGCGAATCGCTCCACATGGAATCAGTAAAGATGACCACGTCCCCGCGGCGCACCTCACCGCCGTCGATGCGCTGCGCCAGCACCCGGTCCCCGGGCCGCACCGTCGGCATCATCGAGTCGGTCGGCACCGTATAGGGCTGGTAGACGACCGCTCCCCACACAAATCCGCCGAGGAAGAGCGCAAAACCGATGGCCACGGCGATTCCCGACAGCACGCTGCCGAGTCCGCCGCAGCCATCATCGCCACCACGTCTTGCCTGGTTTCCGCCCATTGCAGCGCCCCCACACTCGGAGATCGTCGACCTGGGCGGCACCCTACCCGGCGGTACGGCCCCGGGTCAGCCTCCGCCGGCGCCACATGACGAGCGGCACAGCTCCCGTGAGCCCCAGCGCGGCCGGGCCCAGCCCCACCGGCGCGAGCCCGGAGGCCCCGAGACCGAGCGCCGAGGCCTTGGTCTGGTTGCCGATGCCCGGCTGGTCGAAGGTGTCCGGAATCGGCAGGGTCGCCCAGCGGGTGATCGGCCACGCGACCACCACGGCCCGCCCGACGACGTCGTCGACCGGGACGAACCCCTGGGTGGAGTCCTGCATGTGGTAGCGGGAGTCCTGGGAGTTCTGCCGGTGGTCGCCCATCACCCAGATCTTGCCCTTGGGCACGGTGATCGGGCCGAAGGGGGCGTCGTCGCACGGGGTGTTCCCGGGGAAGATGTACGGCTCGACGAGCTCCTTGCCGTTGACGACGACCGGTCCCCCCTTCTTGCACTCGACCGTGTCCCCGCCGATGGCGATGGTCCGCTTGATCAGGTCCTTCTCGGCGGCGTCCGGCATCAGACCGATCTTGCTGAGGACCGTCTGCATGAAGTTCGGCTCCGGCGTGGGCTCCCCGGCGAGCCAGTTCGCGGGATCGTGGAAGACCACGACCTCGCCGCGCTCGGGCTCGGAGCCGAACCACGGGGTCAGCTTGTCCACCAGGACCCGGTCACCGCGCTGCAGGGTGTCCTGCATCGAGTCGGACGGGATCGAGAACGCCTGCACCAGGAAGGTCTTGATCAGCAGGGCCAGCAGCAGGGCGATACCGATGAGGAGCGGCAGCTCCTTCCAGAAGGACCGGTGCGGGCGCGCCTTGGCGTCCCCGTCCTCCTCGGCCTCGCGCTTGACGGCGTCGTCCGGCCGCTCCTCGCCTTCGTCGCGTCCGGATCGTGCGCCTACCGCCACATCCCCCACATCCACTCCTCACTCGGAATTCGCCGCCCGCGCCGAATCGGACACGGGTCCTCCCCTCCCCTAACGAGCGGGAGTTCCCTAAGGCTCGGGAGACCCAGGACACACTATGCGAACGGCACGCCCCGACGGCGCCGCCGACGGGCGCGTCCCCCGCGCCGCGCCTGATCGGGCACCATCCGGAAGGTCGCGGGCTGCTCCAGCCGGCGCCAGTGGTCGTACGGCCAGGCGATCACGACTGCCTCGCCCACGACGCCGTTCTCGTCGATGGTCCCTTCGAAGGCCTCGTCGAGGTGGTAGCGGGAATCGGCCGAGTTCGCCCGGTGGTCGCCCATCACGAAGAGCCGGCCCGCCGGCACCTTCACCTCGAACGGGATCTCCGACGGGGCGTTGCCCGCGTTCACGTACGGCTCATCGAGCGGCGAGCCGTTGACGGAGACCCGGCCCCGGGCGTCGCAGCACTTGACGGTGTCGCCGCCGACACCGATGACCCGCTTGATCAGGTCCTGCTCGTCGGCCGAGGGCAGCAGGCCGATGAAGGTCAGGGCCTGCTTGATCTGCTTGACGCCCACCGGGTCCGGGGCGGGCCGGGCCGCCTCGCCCTTGAGCCAGCCGCCGGGGTCCTTGAACACGACGACGTCGCCGCGCTCGACCTTGGAGCCGAACCACGGGGTCAGCTTGTCCACCAGGACCCGGTCGCCGATCCGGATGGTCTGCTCCATGGAGCCCGACGGGATGAAGAACGCCTGCACGAGGAAGGTCTTGAGGAGCAGGGCGATGCACAGGGCCACCGCCACGAGCAGCGGCAGCTCGCCCGCGCGGCGCGTACGGCGGCGGCGCCGCACCTTGCGGGCCAGCCGGCGCCGCTCGGCCCGGCCGCCCGTCGGCGCCGGGCCGGGTTCCGGCTCGGGCTCCGGTTCCGGCTCCCGCTCGCGCCGCGGCCGCCCCCGGCTACCCATGACCGCCGCCGACGGCGCCCCAGCGCGAGACCGGCCAGCCGATCCAGTCGGCCCGCCCGATCACCTTGTCCACCGGCACCATCCCCCCGCCCGGCTCCCCCAGGTGGTCCCGCGAGTCCCGGGACTGGGCACGATGATCACCCATCACCCACAGGGTCCCAAGGGGTACGACGATCCGGAAGGGCACCGTCGAGGGAGCGTCCCCGGGGTGCAGGTACGGCTCGTCCAGCGGCACCCCGTTGACCTGCACCCGGCCGCCCGCGTCGCAGCACACCACGTCGTCCCCGCCGACGCCCACGACCCGCTTCACGAAGTCGGTGTCGGAGGGCTCCGCGAGACCGAGGGCCGAGGCCGCGCCGTGCAGGACCGTACCGATCGGATGGCCCTCGGGCCGTTCCCGTACGAAGGATCCCGTGCCGTCGAAGACCACCACGTCCCCGCGGTGCGGCTGGTCGCCGAAACGGTACGCCAGCTTGTTGACCAGCACCCGGTCCCCGACCCGGAGCGTGGGCTCCATCGAGCGGCTCGGGATCAGGAAGGGCTGGACGACGAAGTTGCTGAGCAGCAGCAGGAAAACGGTGAGGACGACGCCGAGCACGCCGGCCCGCCGCAGGGAAAACGAGAAACGCGACCGCCCCTCCCCCTCGCGGGGGGAAGAGTGGCCGCGTTCCGTGTGAGGTGCTTCGGTGTCCATCGGGGGCGAGCCTATCCGGCCACCCCCGGACCCCGAAGGGGACCTCAGTTGTCGCGCTTCTCCTTGATCTTCGCGGCCTTGCCGCGGAGCTCACGGAGGTAGTACAGCTTGGCGCGGCGCACGTCACCGCGGGTGACGAGCTCGATCTTCTCGAAGATCGGGGAGTGGACCGGGAAGGTACGCTCCACGCCGACGCTGAAGGAGACCTTGCGGACCGTGAAGGTCTCGGAGACACCGGCGCCCTGGCGGCGGATGACTACGCCCTTGAACTGCTGGATACGGGAGCGGTTGCCCTCGATCACGCGGACGTGCACGTTGATCGTGTCACCCGGGCGGAAGGCCGGGACGTCCGAGCGGAGCGCGGCGGCGTTGACGCCATCGAGCAGGTGAGACATGTTCTTCGTCTGCTTTCTTCGCATGACGCCACAGGTCGCCAGTGCGGGTTTCCGTAGAGAATTCGGGAGCCGTGCCACTCGGCGGCCGACGGTCCCCCTGTGGCAGGGGCGTCCGCGAGCACACAGCAGCCGCCTATTCTTCCACGGCCTGCGGCCTGAGCCAAAATCGGCCGTCGGGGGACGGCGACCAGCCCAGGATGGAGAGGATCTCCCGGTCCTTCTTGTCGAAGGCGGACGCCTCGCAGCGCTCGATCAGGTCCGGCCGGTTCTGCGCGGTCCGGCGGAAGGCCTCGTCCCGGCGCCAGCGGGCGATCTTGCCGTGGTGGCCGCTGAGCAGCACGTCGGGGATGTCCCGGCCCCGCCACACGGGGGGCTTGGTGTAGACGGGCCCCTCCAGCAGGTTCGCCATCTCGCCGGGCGCGAAGGAGTCGTCGCGGTGTGATTCGGCGTTGCCGAGCACTCCGGGGAGCAGCCGGGCCACGGCCTCGGTGACGACCAGGACGGCGGCCTCGCCGCCCGCCAGCACGTAGTCGCCGATGGAGACCTCGTACACCGGCATGCGCGTGGCGTACTCGTCCATGACCCGGCGGTCGATGCCCTCGTAGCGGGCCGGCGTGAAGATCAGCCAGGGCCGCTCGGACAGTTCGACGGCCAGTTCCTGGGTGAAGGGGCGGCCGCTGGGCGTGGGGACGACCATGACGGGCCCGTGCGCGCCGGCCTCGTAGCCGTCGGCCAGCGCCTCGTCGAGGGCCTCGCCCCACGGCTCGGTCTTCATGACCATGCCGGGACCGCCGCCGTACGGGGTGTCGTCGACCGTGTTGTGCCGGTCGTACGTCCAGTCCCGCAGGTCGTGGACGTGTACGTCGAGCTGGCCGCGGGCGCGGGCCTTGCCGACGAGGGAGACGTTCAGCGGTTCCAGGTACTCGGGGAAGATCGTGACGACGTCGAGACGCATCAGGCCTCTTCCCCGTTGTCCCGCGTGGAGACGATCTCGGCGCGGTCGTCGATCAGCCCGGGCGGCGGGGTGATGACGCAGCGCTGCTCCTCCAGGTCGATCTCGGCGACGATCTCCTCGACGAAGGGGATCATCACCTCGGAGCCGTCCGGCCGCTCGACGATGAAGAGGTCCTGCGAGGGCAGGTGGGAGATCTCGGTGATCCGGCCGATCTCGGTGCCGTCCTCGAGTACGACGTCCAGGTCCATGAGCTGGTGGTCGTAGTACTCGTCCTCCTCCTCCGGAAGCTCCGCCGGGTCCACGTCGGCGATGAGGAGGGTGTTGCGCAGCGCCTCGGCGCCGGTGCGGTCCTTGACGCCCTCGAAGCGCAGGAGCAGCCTCCCGCTGTGCACCCGGCCCGTCTCGATGGTCAGCGGGCCCGCCGACGCGGGGTCCGTCCGGAGGACGGCGCCGGGGCTGAGCCGCAGTTCCGGCTCGTCCGTCCGCACCTCGACGGTGACCTCACCCTTGATCCCGTGGGCGCGGCCGATCCGCGCGACTACCAGCTCCACCTAAGAAATCTCCTGTTCGGACGACAACGGGCCGGGGTGGACACGTATGCCCTCCCCGGCCCGTGCCGGTGATTCAACTGCTCAGCGGACCTGGTCGACGTCGACGAGGTCGACGCGGATCCCCCGGCCGCCGATGGCGCCCACGACGGTACGCAGAGCACGCGCGGTGCGGCCGTTGCGGCCGATCACCTTGCCGAGGTCGTCGGGGTGAACCCTGACCTCCAGCACCTGCCCGCGGCGCAGGTTGCGCGAGGCGACCTGCACGTCGTCGGGGTTGTCCACAATGCCCTTTACGAGGTGCTCAAGAGCCTCCTCGAGCATGATCAGGCCTCGGTCGACTCGGCGGCGGCCTCAGCCTCGTCCGCCTTCTTGTCGGCCTTCTTGGCCTTCTGCGTGATGGCCTCGCCCTTGCCCTCGCCGATGCCCTCGAGGGCCTTGGCGAACTCGTCGAAGGAGCGACGCTTGCTCTCCTTCGTCTCCGGCTGCAGGAGCGGCGCGGGGGCGGGGAGGCCCTTGTGGGCCTGCCAGTCACCGGTCAGCTTCAGGATGGCGAGCACAGCCTCGGTGGGCTGGGCGCCGACGGACAGCCAGTACTGCGCACGCTCGGCGTTGACCTCGATGCGCGACGGGTTGTAGGTCGGGTGGTAGATACCGATCTCCTCGATCGCGCGACCGTCCCGGCGGGTGCGGGCGTCGGCGACGACGATGCGGTAGTGCGGCTGGCGAATCTTGCCGAGGCGCTTGAGCTTGATCTTGACTGCCACTGGAGTGGTGTCTCCTGAACTTGACGTGGTTGGGCACATGAGATGCCACGTGGGGTTGCGGTACTCGGGTGCCCGATGGACGCGTCAGCCGGAGGAGAGAGGGGTCCTATGCGACTGTCGAGTACAGCTGTTCATTGTGCCATACGCCTGCGCCGCGCTCAGCCGTCGGGGATCACCGCCCGGCATCCGCGGCCGCGCCGCACCCGGTCCGGGGTCTCCGGAGCGCGAGTGACCTCGTGCCGTCGCGTCAGGAGGCGGCGGCCGAGACGGCGACCTCGGGGATCCGGAACGGCTTCATGCAGCCGCCGCACACGATCGGCGCCTGGGCGAGCACGGAGGGGACCACCCGTACGTTGCGCCCGCAGTCGCAGACCGCCTTGACCCGCACGCCGCCGCCGGAGGACCCGTGCCGGGCGGCCGGTCCGCGGAAGCTGCGCTTGGTGTCGGCGGCCGTCGCGGCCGTGTGCGCCTTCAGGGCCCGCTGGAGCCGCTCCATGGTGGGGCGGTAGCGCCGCTTCGCCTCGGGGTTGAGCGAGACCAGCGAGAAGCCGCTGCTCGCGTGCGGCTCTTCGGAGTGGTCCAGCCCCATCTCCTCGGCGATCGCGAGGAATCTGCGGTTGTGGTAGCGGCCGGCGCGCGAGGTGTCACGGACCCCGCGGGCGGCGGCGATTCCGTGGACTGCCTCGTGCAGCAGTCGCTCGAAGGAGAGCTCGGCGCCACAGGCGGACGAGGACTCTCCGATCAGGGACTCGGGCGCGGCAAGGTCAGGCAGCTCGGGGTGGTACCGCTGAATGTCGGCCCACGCCTGCGCCAGCTCTGCGGCGAGAACAGGTGGTGTCGTGCTCACGTCGTGACAACGAGCCGGGGTGCCCCGGTGTTCCGATTCCGGGCCATTCCAAATTTTTTGCACGTACCAGTCAGTTCACACTGATGCGTCCTGACGAGGACGGGTGCGTCGATCTCAGGAGGAGTCGGTACGTAACGAGTACCAACAACGACCGGAGCCCCGGCGGCGCGGCGGAACCGCGCTGCCGGGGCTCGACGGCGTCCTAGTAGGAGCGCGCGACGATCGCCAGGGTGCCGGGAGCGTCGTCCGCCTCCGGAACCGACCCGTCCGCGGCGATCAGGCAGCGCACGGAGACGGCCTGCTCACCCAGCTTGGCCTCGCCCTCCGGGCCGAGGTCGGCCCACGGGATCCGCGCCCAGCCGCCCGCGACGGCGACCTCGGCGGCCTCCTCGATGGTGGCGACGTCGGTCGTGCGGGACTCGCGGCGCTCGCGGGACTCGCGCAGCAGCTGCGCCTGGTCCTCGTCCAGCACCTTGGGCAGCAGGTCGGCGAGCGCGTCGATCTGCACCGGGGTCTTTCCGCCCGGGATCCGGCGGGCCAGCATCGCGGTGCCGGCCTCCAGGTCGCGGGGGCCGATCTCGATGCGGACCGGTACGCCCTTGAGCTCCCAGTCCACGGCGCGGCGGCCGAAGGGGGTGTCGACGCGGTCGTCGACGTGGACGCGGATGCCGGCGGCCTTCAGCTGCGCGCCGAGCTCGCGGACCTTGGTGACGGCCTCGTCGCCCTTGATCGCCATGACGACGACCTGGACGTGCGCCAGACGCGGCGGGACGCGCAGGCCGTTGTCGTCGCCGTGGGACATGATCAGGCCCCCGACCATGCGGGTCGAAACGCCCCACGAGGTCTGCCAGACCAGCTCCTGCTTGCCTTCCTTCGACAGGTACTGCGTGTTGAAGGCCTTGGCGAAGTTGGTGCCGAGCTCGTGGCTCGTGCCCAGCTGGAGGGCCTTGCCGTCGCCCATCATGCCCTCGAGGGTGAGGGTGTTGATGGCGCCGGCGAAGCGCTCCTTGGCGGTCTTGCGGCCGAGCACGACGTCGATGCCGAGCACGTTCGTCATGAAGTCGCCGTAGACGTCGCGGTGGATCCGGGCGGCGTAGTCGCGGGCGTCCTCGTAGCTGGCGTGGGCGGTGTGGCCCTCCTGCCAGAGGAACTCGCTCGTACGGAGGAACACGCGCGGGCGCATCTCCCAGCGGACCACGTTGGCCCACTGGTTGATCAGCAGCGGCAGGTCGCGGTAGCTCTGGACCCACTTGGAGAAGTAGTCGTTGATGATCGTCTCGGAGGTGGGCCGGACGACGACCGGCTCTTCCAGCTCCTTGCCGCCGCCGTGCGTGACCACCGCGAGCTCGGGGGCGAAGCCCTCGACGTGCTCGGCTTCCTTCGTCAGGTACGACTGCGGGATGAACAGCGGGAAGTAGGCGTTCTGGGCGCCCGCGTCCTTGATCCGCGCGTCCATCTCCTGCTGCATCCGCTCCCACAGGCCGTAGCCGTACGGTCGGATGACCATGGTGCCGCGGACCGGACCGTTGTCGGCCAGCTCGGCCTTGTTGATCAGATCCTGGTACCAGCGGGGGAAATCCTCCGCCTGCGGGGTGAGAACGGGTGCCTTTGCCATGGCGCGAATGGTACGGCGCCGGGCACTCGATGCGTGAATCGGGTGGCGCGCTCCTCTGGACGCGGGCGCGAATGGGGAGTTCTCTGGCAACGGGGGCAAGGGGGCGACACGGAATCAGGAGCGCTCTTTCGATGACACCGATGCCGACGGCCACGCTCGTCGCCCGGGACTGGGCGGAGATCCAGGAACGGATGCTGGTACCGCTGTACGAGGCGGTCTACGACCGGCTGGAGGTCGGGCCGGGCGACCGGCTGCTGGGCCTCGACTGCGGGGCCGGGCTGCCCCTGCTGCTCGCGGCCGGGCGGGGAGCCGTGGCCACGGGTGTGGAGGCTGATCCGGCGCGGCGCGCGCTGGCCCGCGAGCGGCTGCTGGAGGTGCTGGCGGAGCCGCCCGGGGCGCCGGTGGGCAACCGCCCGTACGACGCGCTGCTGGCCTTCGCGCCGGCCCAGGCGGCGCTGGCCGCGGCCCTGCCCGCGGTCCGGCGGGGCGGGGCCGTGGTGCTGGCGGACTGGGGCCCGGCGGAGCGCTGCACGGTGCCGTCGGTGCTGGGCGGCGGGCCCGTGCCGCGGGACCTGGACGCGCTGGTGGAGCGGGCGGGGCTGGTGCCGGACGGTTCGGGGCGGGTGTTCTGCCCCTTCGGGTACGCGGATGTGGACAGCGCCGTGCGCGGGCTGCTGTCGACCGGGCTCTACGACGCCGCCGCCGATCCCGCGCTCGCGGAGAAGGAGCTCGCCGAGGCCCTTCACCCCTTCGAGCGGCCCGACGGGGCCGTATGGCTGCCGAACATCTTCCGGTATGTGATCGCCCGGATGGCCTAACCGGTCCCGGTCAGTCGGTGTCGTGGCCCTTGGTCAGGCGGGTGATCCCGGCGGCGGCGTACGCGGCCGCTTCGTCCAGGGTCTCGTTGGCGAGCAGGGCCTCGGCCAGGGCGTCGAGCTGCGCCCGGTGTTCGCGCAGGAGGCGGCAGGCCTCCGCGTAGCACTCGTCGACGATCCGCCGCATCTCGTGGTCCACGGCGTCGAGGGTGGAGGGGGCGGCGGACAGGCCGTAGGGGCCGCCGCCGTCGGTCGGGATGGCGGTGAGCTTGCCGACGCGCTCGCTCATGCCCCAGCGGCCGACCATGCCGCGGACGATGTTGGTGACCTGTTCGAGGTCGTTCTCCGCGCCCGTGGTGATGACCTCGTAGACGATGTGTTCGGCGGCCATGCCGCCGAGCGCCCCGATGATGCGGCCGCGCAGGTACTCCTCGGTGTAGGCGTACCGGTCGGCGTCCGGGGTCGAGAGGGTGACGCCGAGGGCGCGGCCGCGGGGGACGATCGTGATCTTGCGGACGGGGTCGGCGCCCGGCTGGAGCATGCCGAGGAGGGCGTGGCCGCTCTCGTGGTAGGCGGTGCGGCGGCGCTCCTCCAGGGGCATGACCAGGGCCCGCTCGGCGCCGAGCTGGACCTTCTCCAGGGCGTCGGACAGGTCGGACTGGGTGACCTGTTCCTGTCGGCGTTTGACGGCCAGCAGGGCGGCCTCGTTGGCGAGGTTGGCCAGTTCGGCGCCCGTCATTCCGGGGGTGGTGCGGGCCACCTGCGCGAGGTCGACGCTCGGGGCGAGCGGGATGTCCCGGGTGTGGATGCGCAGGATGGCCTCGCGGCCGCCCCGGTCGGGCGGGGAGACGACCACCGTGCGGTCGAAGCGGCCGGGCCGGGTCAGGGCGGGGTCCAGGACGTCGGCCCGGTTGGTGGCGGCGAGGACGACCACCCCCTCCGAGCCGGAGAAGCCGTCCATCTCGGTGAGGATCTGGTTCAGGGTCTGTTCGCGTTCGTCGTGGCCGCCCAGGGCGGCGCCGCCGCCCCGGACCCTCCCGATGGTGTCGATCTCGTCGATGAAGATGATCGCGGGGGCCACCTTGCGCGCCTCGGTGAAGAGTTCGCGCACCCGTGAGGCACCGACGCCGACGATCATCTCGATGAACTCGGAGGCGGAGGCGGAGAAGAACGGCACCCCGGCCTCGCCCGCGACCGCGCGGGCGAGCAGGGTCTTGCCGGTGCCGGGCGGGCCGGACAGCAGGACGCCGCCGGGCATGCGGGCGCCCAGTCTGCGGTAGGCGTGCGGGTTCTTGAGGAAGTCGACGACGTCGTTGAGCTCGCCCTCGACCTCGTCGATGCCGGCGACGTCCTCGAAGGTGGTGCGCTGTCCGCCCTCCTCCAGCTCCACCGGCTTGGGCGGCGCCTTGCGCCCGAGCCCGCCGAGGCCGCCGCCCATGGCCGCGCCCATCCGGCGGGCGATGAAGACCCACAGCAGGACCAGGAGCAGCATCGGGGCGAGGGAGAGCAGCAGATTGGCCAGGAAGCTGCGCTGCTCGACGACCGGGGAGGCGGTCACGTTCACGTTCTGTTTGGTGAGGTTGGCCCAGAGGTCGTCGTCGGCGAAGGCGGGGCGCTGGGTGACGAACTTGGTGTAGTCGCCCTTTCCGCCGTCGGGCACCGGTTGCTTGGCCTTCAGCTGGCCCTGGATGGCGTCGCCCTTGGAGTAGATCTTGGAGACGTTGCCGTTGGCGACCTGCTTACTGAACTCGGTGTAGGAGATCGTCGGCTCGTCGCCCTCGTTGAAGAAGGACAGCACCAGGTTGGTGATCAGGTACACGATCAGCGCGGTGAGGATCAGCCACCGCCAGCCGCCCGGCATCCGCTTCTTCGGTGGAGGGGTGGGCGGCGCACCCTCGGAGCGCCAGGGCGTGTCGGCCCGGTCGCGGGGCGGTACGGGGGTGGGGCTGGGCACGGGGCGCCTCCTTCTGCCGTCCTCCCGGCCGACCATAAGCGACAAATCCACCCGTTGCCCCGCAGAAGACGGAGGGCCCCGACCGTGCGAACACGGTCGGGGCCCTCCGCTGCCTGCCTGCGCGGCTGCTACTTCATGAACTTCTTGAACTCGTCCGGAAGGTCGAAGTCCTGACCGGGCTGACCCCCCGTGGGAAGGCCGAAGGGGCTGCCGCCGGCCGCGGGCTCGATCGCCTGCGGGCCCTGCTCGCGGCGGGCCGCCGCTGCGGCCTCCTCTTCCTTGCGCTTCATCGGGTTGCCGCTCTTGCGCTTGCCCTTGGCCTGCTTGACCTGCTTCTTCTGCCGGCCGGGGCCGCCGCCCATCCCGGGGATGCCGGGCATGCCGGGCATCCCGCCGCCCTGGGCCATGCGGGACATCATCTTGCGGGCGTCGAAGAACCGCTCGACGAGCGACTTGACGGCGCTGACCTCGGTGCCGGAGCCCTTGGCGATGCGGGCGCGGCGCGAGCCGTTGATGATCGTCGGGTCCTGGCGCTCGGCCGGGGTCATCGACTTGATGATCGCGGCGGTGCGGTCCACGTCGCGCTCGTCGATGTTGTTGATCTGGTCCTTGATCTGACCCATGCCCGGGAGCATGCCGAGCAGCTTGGAGATGGAGCCCATCTTGCGGACCTGCTCCATCTGGGCCAGGAAGTCGTCGAGCGTGAACTCCTTGGGGCCCTTGGCGAGCTTGGCCGCCATCTTCTCGGCCTCGGCCTGCGAGAAGGTCTTCTCGGCCTGCTCGATGAGGGTGAGCATGTCACCCATGTCGAGGATCCGGCCCGCCATGCGGTCCGGGTGGAACGCGTCGAACTCGTCGAGCTTCTCGCCGTTCGAGGCGAACATGATCTGCTTGCCGGTGACGTGCGCGATGGAGAGCGCGGCACCGCCGCGGGCGTCGCCGTCGAGCTTGGAAAGCACGACGCCGTCGAAGCCGACGCCGTCGCGGAAGGCCTCGGCGGTGTTGACCGCGTCCTGGCCGATCATGGCGTCGACGACGAAGAGGATCTCGTCGGGGCTGACGGCGTCGCGGATGTCCGCGGCCTGCTGCATCAGCTCCTGGTCGATACCGAGGCGGCCGGCGGTGTCGACGATGACGATGTCGTGCTGCTTGGTGCGCGCGTACTCGACGGAGTCCTTGGCGACCTGGACCGGGTCGCCGACGCCGTTGCCCGGCTGGGGGCCGTAGAAGGCCACGCCGGCGCGGTCGGCGACGACGGAGAGCTGGTTGACGGCGTTGGGGCGCTGCAGGTCGCAGGCGACGAGGAGCGGGGTGTGGCCCTGCCCCTTGAGCCAGAGGCCGAGCTTGCCCGCGAGGGTGGTCTTACCGGCACCCTGGAGACCGGCCAGCATGATCACGGTGGGCGCGGTCTTGGCGAAGCGGAGCCGCCGGGTCTCGCCGCCGAGGATCGTGACGAGCTCGTCGTTGACGATCTTGAGGACCTGCTGGCCGGGGTTCAGCGCCTTGCTGACCTCCTCGCCGCGGGCCCTCTCCTTGACGTTCGCGATGAACGAGCGGACGACGGGCAGGGCGACGTCGGCCTCGAGGAGGGCGATACGGATTTCCCGGGCCGCGGAGTCGATGTCAGCCTCGGACAGCCGGCCTTTGCCGCGCAGGCCCTTGAAGGTATTCGCCAAGCGGTCGGAGAGCGTATCGAACACGGTGGTCGCGATTCCTCGGGTCGGGGGCGTGGTGGTCGACCCCCAGGGTATCCGCCCCCGCCCCCCATCCGGCCCTGCGGTCAGCTTTCCCCGGGGCTCCGCCCCGCACCCCGCCCCTCAAACGCCGGGGAGGCTGGATTTTCCCGCCCCGGTACGCGGGTGCGGCTACAAGATCGGGGCTCTGCCCCGGACCCCGCGCCTCAAACGCCGGCGAGGCTGGATATTCCAGCCCGCCCGGCGTTTGAGGGCACGGGCGCGGAGCGCCCGTACGGGGTCCGGGGCGGAGCCCCGGG
Source organism: Streptomyces sp. NPDC057010 (assembly GCF_042673805.1). Taxonomy (NCBI): domain Bacteria; kingdom Bacillati; phylum Actinomycetota; class Actinomycetes; order Kitasatosporales; family Streptomycetaceae; genus Streptomyces; species Streptomyces sp. NPDC057010. The sequence continues at coordinate 92,497 of NZ_JBHUSC010000022.1, forward strand.
GAACGGTGGAAGGGCGGGTAGGGGACAGGCCCCGCGCAGCGGCCGCACCCGCTACGACAGGGCCGACGTCACCGCCCCGGCCAGGGCGGCCGCGGCCGCCGGGTCCAGGGGTTTGCCCTCGGGAGTCGTGACGTACAGCGTGTCCACCGCATTGGCGCCCAGTGTGGAGACGTGCGCGCTCCGCACCCGCACGCCCCGGGACTCCAGCGCCCGCCCGATCCGGTGCAGCAAGCCCACGGCGTCCGGCGCCCGCACCTCCAGCACCGTGGCCAGCGACGAGACCTCCGGAACCACGGAGACCCGCGGCGGCGGCGGAACCACCCCCCGCCGGCGCGGGTACGCCGCCTCGCGGTCGGCCAGCCGGGCCGGGACGTCCAGCGAGCCGTCCAGCGCCCGGATCAGGTCGGTCCGCAGCCGCGCCGCCTGCGGCAGCGAGCCGTACTCGGCCGCCACCCGCCACCGCAGCACCAGCACCTCGCCCAGCCGGTCCGGGAGCTCCACGGAGCGCAGATCGGCGGCGCGGACCGTGAGGCGGTGCAGGGCCAGCACCCCGGCCACCGCCGGGAGGACCCCCGGCTGGTCGGGGACGGCCACCACCAGCTCGACGCCGACCGCGTCCTCCTCCTGCCGGGCGTGCAGCGCGAGCACGGGCTCCCCGGTGCGCAGCGCCTCCACGGCCAGGCGTTCCTGTTCCGCGGAGGGGATCTCCGCCTCCCCCACCGCCGGCGCGGTGCCGCGCAGGACGGCGGCGACCCGCCCGACCAGGTCCGCGACGAGCGATCCGCGCCACGCGCTCCACGCCGCCGGCCCGGTGGCCAGGGCGTCCGCCTCGGTCAGGGCGTGCAGGATCTCCAGCGTGCCCACCGACCCCACCGCGTCGGCGACCGAGCGGACGGTGGCCGGGTCGTCCAGGTCCCGCCGCGTCGCGGTGTCGATGAGCAGCAGGTGGTGCCGTACGAGGGTGCCCAGGACGGCGACGTCCTGCGCGTCGAAGCCGATCCGCAGGGCGACGTCGCGCGCGATGGTCTCGCCGGCCACCGAGTGGTCGCCCGGCCAGCCCTTGCCGATGTCGTGCAGGAGGGCGGCCATCAGCAGCAGGTCGGGGCGGCCGACCCGGCGGGTGAAGTCCGAGGCCCGGACGGCCGTCTCGATCAGGTGGCGGTCCACCGTCCAGGTGTGGACGGGATTGCGCTGCGGGCGGCAGCGGACCCGCTCCCAGTCGGGCAGCAGCCGGGTGATCAGGCCCTCCGCCTCCAGGGCCTCCCACACGGCCACGGTCGGCTCCCCCGCCCCCAGCAGGGTCAGCAGCTGCTCCCGGGCCTCGGCCGGCCACGGCACCGGGAGCGGTTTGGCCTGTACGGCGAGCCTGCGCAGGGCGTGCAGCGATACGGGAAGTCCCGCCTGCGCGGCGGCCGCGGCGAGCCGGAGCACGAGCACGGGATCGCGGTCGGGGCGCGCGGCCAGGGCCAGCACGGCCTCGCCGTCGGACTCCACGACCCCCTCGGCGAGCGGCGCCCGCTCGGCCGCCGGGGCGCCCCGGGTGCCGAGCAGCCCGCGCAGCCGCGGCCGGGCGGCGCGCGCCCGCAGCACCCGCCCGACCTCCCGCCAGGTCACGTCGGCGGCGTACGAGACGACCCCCGCGGCCTCGTACACCTCGCGGAGCAGCGCGTCCGCGTCGAGCAGCCCGAGCCGCGCGGCGACCTGGTCCTGCTCCTGGAGGGAGAGCCGGTCGGTGGCCCGGCCGGTCACCAGGTGCAGGGCGTCGCGCGCGTCCAGGAGCCGCCGCCGGGCCTCGGCGAGGCCCTCGCGCGGGGCGTCGGCCAGCCAGGACGCCGCCACCGCCCGCAGCGCGGTGGCGTCCCGGAGCCCGCCGCGGGCCTCCTTCAGGTCCGGTTCGAGCAGGAAGCGCAGTTCCCCGGCCCGCTCGGCGCGGTCCCGGCACAGGGAGTGGAGCTGCGGGAGCCGCTTGGGGGCCTGGTTGCGCCAGTCGGCGAGGACGGAGGTCCGCAGGCCGGCGAGGAGTCCGGCGTCGCCCGCGACCGGGCGGGCGTCGAGCAGTCCGAGGTGCACCTTGAGGTCCTCGGAGGCGGTCTTGCGGGCCTCGCCGGGGGTCCGTACGGAGTGGTCGAGGGCCAGGCCCAGGTCCCACACCGGGTACCAGAGGCGGTCGGCCAGCGCGCTCAGCGCCCGCGGTTCGGCCTTGCCGTCGTGCAGCAGCAGCAGGTCGAGGTCGCTGCGCGGGGACAGTTCGGCGCGTCCGTAGCCGCCGACGGCCACGAGGGCGGCGCCGCGTACGCCCGTCTCCCGTACGGCGGCCGTGAACAGGGAGGTCAGCCATCCGTCGGTCAGCCCGGCCAGGGCGGAACGCCGCGAAGGCCCGGACCGCGACTCCTCCTGGAGGAGTCGCAGCCGGGCCGCGGCGTATCCGCTGGGTCCCGAGTCGGCCGTGTGGTCCGCGGTCTCTTCGATGCTCGTCACCCAGGAGCTCCCGTCACCTAGAGCGCGTCAGCGCCGCGCTCGCCGGTGCGGACCCGGACCACCGAGTCCACGGGGACGCTCCACACCTTGCCGTCGCCGATCTTGCCGGTGGCGGCGGAGCTCACGACGACGCGGATCACCTCGTCGGCGTCGGCGTCCTCGACCAGTACCTCGATGCGGATCTTGGGTACGAGGTCCACGGTGTACTCGGCGCCGCGGTAGACCTCGGTGTGGCCGCGCTGCCGGCCGTAGCCGCTGGCCTCGGAGACCGTGAGCCCCTGCACTCCGAAGGTCTGGAGGGCTTCCTTGATCTCGTCCAGCTTGTGCGGCTTGACGATCGCGGTGATCAGCTTCATGCGTCGACCTTCTTGCTCGTGGTGGCGGCGGGGACGTGGACGGCGGTGCTCCGGGAGGAGGTGCCGCCGCCGGCTCCGCTGAAGTCGTAGGCGGTCTCGGCGTGTTCGACCTGGTCGATGCCGGAGACCTCGTCGTCCTCGGCGACCCGCATCCCGATCGTCTTGTCGAGCAGGAAGGCGAGCAGCGCGGACGCCACGAGAGAGTAGGCGAGGACGGAGAAGACTCCGATGGCCTGCTTGCCGAGCTGCTCCAGGCCGCCGCCGTAGAAGAGGCCCGCGGCGTCGGACTGGACCCCGCCGGTGGCGAAGAGGCCGACGAGGAGAGAGCCGACGACGCCGCCGACCAGGTGCACGCCGACCACGTCGAGGGAGTCGTCGTAGCCGAACTTGTACTTGAGGCCCACGGCCATGGCGCACAGCAGACCGGCGATGGCGCCGATGGCGATCGCGCCGAGCGGGGAGCAGGAGCCGCCGGAGGGGGTGATGGCGACGAGGCCGGCGACCGCGCCGGAGGCGGCGCCCAGGGTGGTGAAGGAGCCGTGGCGCAGCTTCTCGTAGCAGAGCCAGGCGAGCATGGCGGCGGCGGTGGCCACCTGGGTGTTGACGAACATGACGGCGCCGACGCCGTCGTCGTTGCCGAGCCAGGAGCCCGCGTTGAAGCCGAACCAGCCGAACCAGAGGAGACCGGCGCCGAGCATGACGAGGGGGAGGCTGTGGGGGCGCATCGGGTCCTTCTTGAAGCCGACGCGCTTGCCGATGACCAGGATCACGCCGAGGGCGGCGGCACCCGCGTTGATGTGGACGGCGGTGCCGCCCGCGAAGTCGATCACGCCGAGCTCGAAGAGCCAGCCGCCGGCGCCCCAGACCCAGTGGGCGACGGGGAAGTAGACGACGGTGACCCACAGGGCGGTGAAGAGGACCCAGGCGGAGAACTTCACGCGGTCGGCGAGGGCGCCGCTGATCAGGGCCGGGGTGATGACGGCGAACATCAGCTGGAAGACGGCGAAGACGTAGACCGGGATGGTGTAGCCGTCCCAGAGCTCGGTGATGCCGATGCCGCTGAGGCCGACGTAGTCGGAGTTCCAGCCGATGAGGGAGCCGGAGTCGGTGCCGAAGGCGAGGCTGAAGCCGAAGAGCACCCAGAGGATCGTGACGATCCCGAGGCTGATGAAGCTCATCATCAGCATGTTGAGGCTGCTCTTGACGCGGACCATGCCTCCGTAGAAGAAGGCGAGTCCCGGGGTCATCAGCATGACCAGGGCGGAGCAGATGAGCATGAACCCGGTGTTCGCGGCAGAGAGCGTGGGGGCGTCTGCCGCGAGGGTCGTGATGGCTGATGCCATCGGCGTCTCCTCGTCGTCGGTACGTTCGCGTGCGGGCGATCGTGAAAACCTGAGCGGCGGTCCAAGGAACTGGCCGGTTATTGGCCATGAGATTCGCGCAGGCCGGTTTCCGGCGGCGCCGCTCGGTGTTTCGCTCCGATGACGAAGAGGTCGGGCGTGTTACGCGTCCATGAACTGGACGGGGGTGGGGGCCGGCCGCGGCAGGGACCCGGACGTCCTGGCTGGGGGAGCCTGATCGGGCTTCACGGGGTGACTGCCGCGGCCGGGGCCTTGGGGGCGGCCGCGGGGGCCGTCAGACGGCCTCTGCGGCTTCGGGGAGGCGGGAGGCGAGGTGGTCGGTGAGCCGGACCACCTCGGCGACGTCGCCGTACTCACGGGCGGCGGTGTCGACGGTCTTGCGGAGCCGGGTGTTCACCCGTTCGGACCGAACCTTTCCCGCCACGTCCAGGGCCCGGTCCACGAGGACGGCCGCCTGCTCGGGCTCGCGCTGGAGCAGGTGGACGGTGGCCATGCCGATGAGGTTGAGGGCGTAGGAGCGCTGGTGCTCCTGGTCCTTCTCGAAGAGCTCGACGGCCCGCTCCATGACGGGTTCGGCCAGGGAGGCGTAGGTGGGACTGCGCCCGGCGACGTAGGCCAGGTCACGGTACGAGTGGGAGTTCTCGCCGTTCAGCTCGGCCTCGGAGAAGAAGCGGATCCAGTCGGGTTCGGGCTCGCCGCCGAAGCCGACGTCGCCGAAGGTGTCCTCGGCCATCCGCACGGCCCGCTTGCAGCGGCTGGGCTGGCCCATGTTGGCGTAGGCGCGGGCCTCCATCGCATACAGCATGGCCTGGGTGCGGGGGCCCGCGCAGTCGCGGCTGCCGTACTGGGCGAGGTGGATGAGTTCGAGGGCGTCCTCGGGGCGGCCCAGGTGGATCATCTGGCGGCTCATGCCGGAGAGGATGTACGAGCCGAGCGGCTTGTCCCCGGCTTCCTTCGCGGCGTGCAGCGCGAGCACGAAGTACTTCTGCGCGGTGGGGTGCAGGCCGATGTCGTAGCTCATCCAGCCGGCCAGCTCGGCCAGTTCGGCGGCGACCTTGAAGAGCCGCTTCATGACCGGGGCCGGGTGGTTCTCCTGGAGCAGGTCGGTGACCTCGTGGAGCTGTCCGACGACGGCCTTGCGGCGCAGCCCGCCTCCGCACTGGGCGTCCCACTGGCGGAACATGACGGTGGTGGCGTCGAGGAGGTCGAGCTCGGGCTCGGAGAGCCGGGGCGGGCGGTGGCCGGGGGCGCCCGCCGGCCCCGCCTGGCGCGGTCCCGGGTCGGCGGCCGGGACCGGCACGAGCCAGCGCTGCATGGGCTCGATGAGGGCGGGGCCGGCGGAGAGGGCGAGCGAGGTCCCGAGGAAGCCGCGGCGGGCCAGCATCAGGTCGCTGCGGGAGAACTCGCCGAGCAGTTCGACGGTCTGCGGGCCGGCCCAGGGCAGGTCCACGCCGGACACCGAGGGGGTCTGGTGGGCGGTGCGCAGGCCGAGCTGCTCGATGGCGACGACCGAGCCGAAGCGCTCCGAGAACAGTTCGGACAGGATCCGCGGGACGGGCTCGCGGGGCTGTTCGCCGTCGAGCCAGCGGCGCACCCGGGAGGTGTCCGTGCTGATGTGGTGGGCGCCCATCTGGCGGGCCCGCCGGTTGACCTGGCGGGCCAGCTCGCCCTTGGACCAGCCGCTGCGGACGAACCACGAAGTCAGCTGTTCGTTGCGCGCAGCAGAGTCGTCCATCGTTCCGCTTGCGCCGTTGCCGCTCACTGGAACGCCCCCATCCGCTCAGCCTCTTCCACACGAAACCCTGGCTGGGGCGGCAAGCGCCGCCACGGACCTTCACAGGTCCTCCACACATTGCCTCCGGCATACCCACGGACGGGCCTGCTTTCGGGGTTCGTGCACTGAAAGTAATCCTACGATCACCCCTGCGGCGAGGTCGATTCCAGAAACGCCACCATTCGCCACCCCTTCGAATGAACTAGCCACCCGCCAGGCGCGATTCACTTGACACCGAGGTGAAACGGCTTGGTTGGACTGGAGTGCGCTCGGGGCGCGCGCGGCGAGGAGTGCGCCGGGCCGCATCGGATGCACCCCGCGGCGCACCGCCCGCAGCTGGTTCCCGCCGACGTCGTAACCACCGGTGCGTCCGACCCGTTGGAGGGGGCATGGGCATGGGCTTCACGATCGGCGGCAGCCGCGGCACCAGGGAGTTCCGTTCCGGTGCCCGGCGCCGCGGCCGGACCTCGGAGTGCACGGCGGTGGCGGAGTACACCGGGCTGTGGGGCTGGGACGCGGTCCCCGGCGCCCGCGCCGCGGCGCCCGCCCGGGACTGCTCCTGCGGGGACGCGCGGTGCGGCGCCCCGGGCGCGCATCCGCTGGACTTCGCCCCCACCGTCAAGGCCGGGGCCACGCTGGACGAGGTGACCGAGGCCTGGGGCGAGTACCCCGGCGCGGCGGTGCTGCTGCCCGTCGGCCGCTCCTTCGACGTCATCGAGGTCTCCGAGGAGGCCGGGCGGCGCGCACTGGTCCGGCTGGAGCGGATGGGCCTGCCCCTCGGGCCGGTCATCGTGACCCCGGACGGCCGGGCCCAGTTCTTCGTGGCGCCGGGCGCGGCGGCCGAACTGCCCGAGCTGCTGTACCGGATGGGCTGGGACGACGCGGGCCTCGACCTGAGGGCCCTGGGGCACGGGGCCTTCGTCACGGCCCCGCCGTCGGACCTGGCCGGGCTCGGCCCGGTGGGCTGGCTGCGTCCGCCCGCGCTCGACACCGCCGGGGGCCCGCCACAGGCCCGGCTGCTGCTGGGCACGCTCGCCTACCTCTGCCACCGCTTCCGCGGATAGCCGCTACCGCCGCCCGCCCGGCAGCAGGACACCCTGTCGCTGTACGACGTGGCGGCGCTGATC
>NZ_JBHUSC010000023.1:0-97729 GCF_042673805.1 Streptomyces sp. NPDC057010
CCGTTGACACGGTGCCGGGGCGGCCTGCGTTGCGTGGGCGGGCTCCCGCCCGGCGGGAGCCCTACGGCTTCGCCGGGGTGGTTTCCAGGGTGGCGGTGATCTTGATTTCCAGGGTCAGGGTGACCTTCTGGGGGGTGGTCAGGCGGAGCGAGTACGTGCCCGGCGGGAGGTCCGCGTCGGTGAAGAGCTCCGGCAGGACGATCTTCCCGTCGGCGGCCGTCTTGGGCAGCGGGAGGGTGAAGACCTTCTTGCCGTCCGCGTCCTTGAAGTACGGGGCCTTCGCGGTCGCCGGGTCCACCGGGACCCACTTGCCGTCCTTGTCCTGGACGACGAGCTCGGCGACGGTCTCCGTGCCCTCGACGGCCTTGCCGCCGGCCGTGGCGAGGACCTCGACGCCCTTGATGCTCGTACCGGCGGCCGCCGACAGCGGCTGCGCGCCGTCCGGGCGGGCCAGCTTGTCCGCGACCGGCTTGGCGGTGACCTTGCCGCTGACGTTGAGCGTGAAGCCGCCGGTCTTGTCGTACGCCGAGATGCGCAGGGTGAAGGTGCCGCCCTGGGGGCCCGCCTTGAGCCCGGGCGCGGCCGCGGTGCCGTCGGCGCCCGTCTTGACCGCCACGGACTTCTCCACGGACTGCGCCGAGGGCTTCCCGAAGCCGGTCCCGCCGGTGGTGTCCTCCTCGACCGTGAAGACGACCTCCTGCCCGACGGCGGGCTTGCCGTCGCTCAGGACCGCCTTGACCTTCGGGGTCTCGGCGAAGTCCGCTCCGGTCTCGGCCGTGAGCCCGGCGCCGCCGAGCAGCGTCAGGTCGGACAGGCGCGGGGCCGGCGTCGGGGTCGGGGTCGGCGTCGGGGTGGGCGTCGGGGTGGGGGTCGGCGTCGGCTTGGGAGTCGGCGTCGGGGTGGGCGTGGGGGTGGGCCGCTGGGTCTGCGGCTGGGGCTGCGGGGTCGGCAGGTTCCCCGGCGGCTGGGTCGGGTAGTTGCCCGCCGGCGGGTTCGGCACCTCGGTGACACCGGCCTGGTACTGCCGCATGTAGCCGAGCACGGTGTTCACGTACTCGCGCGAGTTGTTGTAGCTGAGGATCGCCGCGTCGAGCTTGGCCCCGACCGACAGGTCCCGGTCGCCCGCGCACAGGTAGAGGCCCGCGCCCAGCGCCGCGTCGTAGATGTTGTTCGGGTCCCGCTTGCCGTCACCGTTGCCGTCGGCGCCCCAGGTCCGCCAGGTGGAGGGGATGAACTGGAGCGGGCCGATGGCCCGGTCGTACTCGGTGTCCGCGTCCCACTCGCCCTTGTCGGTGTCGCGGATCTCGGCGAAGCCGTTCCCGTCGAGGCGGGGGCCGCGGATCGGCTTCTCGGTGGAGCCGTCGGCCTTGAGCCCGTAGCCCGAGGCGTGGACGGACTCGACCCGGCCTATGCCCGCGAGCAGCTGCCAGGGCAGTCTGCAGTTGGGGAGCGCGGCGGCCACCGACAACTCGGCTCGCTTGTAGGCGTCGAGGGCGGTCCCGGGTATGCCGCTGGCGCCCTCCGGGACGGTGGCCCCGGTGGCCGGCGGGTCGGCGACCTCGCCGGGCAGGTCCAGCCGGGCGTCACCGCGGTCGGTGGCCTGCGGGCTGTCCGGGGTCGGTTCGGACTCCCCCGCGCCGGCGGTCGACGGATTGGTCACGACCGCGGCGGTGGTCAGGCTGGCCGCGAGGGCGGCCGTGCACAGGACCTTGCGCGAGGTGCTGACGAGGTGACGGTGAAGCGGCTTCACAGTGCGGCGATCCCCCCAGGAGCCGTTCAAAGGCATGCGGCCGGTCGGGCCGTGAATATCCACTGTCTATCAGGTATTCGGATGCGACTTGCCGTCCGCCCGACAGATGTGACGCACCATTCGTCTCGACTTCACCCGGGTCTCCGGCCGAACGGACACGGCCCGTCCCGGCCCGTCCCGGCCCGTCCCTCTTGCCCGAAAAGACACCCGCGCGCCCCGAGTACGGCATTCGTACATTCAGCCGCCACGATGAGCGGCCCTCACATGACCGTATGTAGCTTCGGAATGCCCCATTCCAGCCGCGGCGGCCCTCGTCCCGGCATGCCTGAAGAGAGGTGCCCATGAGGCGCATTCCGCGTATCGGGTCGTGGGAGCCCCCGCCGGGTCGGACCAGGCGCCCGGGCGGCCGGCGCCGGCTCGCGGTCATGGCCCTGGCCGGCCTGCTCGCCCTGTCGACCGCCACGTCGGCGGCCGCCCAGGGGGTGTGGGTGACGGCGCCGGACATGCCGACCGCGCGCGACAAGGTGGCGGGTGCGGCCGCGAAGTGTCCGGAGGGGCTGCGCGGAACCTGCGTGTACGTCATCGGCGGCGAGAACACGGAACCGGAGTCCGTCGAGGGCCGCACCACGTTCGAGGCCTACAGCCCCGCCGCGGGCACCTGGTCCACGCTGCCGCCCCTGAGGGTCGCCCGCTACCAGGCCGCGGCCACGACCGCCCCCTGCCCGGGCGGGGTGGAGGGCGACTGCGTGTACGCCCTCGGCGGCTACGGCACTTCCGGTGCGGCCCTGGACTCCGTGGAGGCGTACAGCACGAAGACCAACGCCTGGCTGACCCTGAAGCCCCTGCTGACCAGGCGCGGGCAGGCAGCGGCGGCCACGGCACCCTGCCCCGACGGGCTCGGGCTCCGGGGGACCTGCGTGTACGTCTTCGGAGGCTTCAACGGCAGCACCCTCGGCACGGTGGAGGCGTACAGCCCGGCCACCAACACCTGGGCCACCGTGCACAGCCTCCAGCTGGCCCGCTACGCCCACGGCGGCGCGGCGGCGCCCTGCCCCGGGGAGGGCCACCGCCGCACGTGCGTGTACGCCATCAGCGGTGCGGTCCGCGGCAACATCCGCTCGGTGGAGGCGTACCACCCCGACCTCGACGCATGGTCGTTCGCGGCCGACATTCCGACCAATCGCGCCAACTTCGGCGCGGCGGCGGCCCACTGCCCCGAGGGCATCACCGACGGCTGCGTCTACGCCGTGGGCGGTGAGAACGGCACCAGCAGCCTCTTGAACACCTTCGAGGCCTACACCCCCGTCACCGACGCGTGGGTGACGCTCCCCACGCTCCCCACGGCACGCCGGACCCTGGCCGCGGCCACGGCTCGCTGCCCCAGGAACAAGCACAACGACTGCGTGTACGCCGCGGGCGGCAACGACGGCGCGCCCTCCGCGACCGCCGAGGCCTTCTCGATCGAAGGCAGGCGCGACGAGCAGAAGCCAAAGCCAAAGCCGAAGCCCGCCGCGGAGCCCGCCGCGGCCGCGGAGCCCGCCGCCGAGCCCGCCGCCGCACCCGTGTCCCCGGCGGAACCGGCCGAGGTCCTCCCGGCCGGCGTGCCCGGAGGCGTCCGGTGAACTGGCGCCGGCTCGGCGCCCTGCCCCTGATCCCCCTGCTGGTCCTGGCGACCGCCACGTCGGCGGCCGCGCAGGGGGTGTGGGTGACGGCCCCGACCATGCCGACGGCGCGGACCCTGCTGGGGACCGCGGCCGCCACGTGCCCGCAAGGGCTGCGCGGCACCTGCGTGTACGCCGTCGACGGCGGGGATCCCGCCTTCAACAAGCTGGAGGCGTACAGCCCCGCCTCCGGTGTCTGGGTCACCCTCAAACCCCCGAAGGTGCGCCGCTCCCACGTCGCCGCCACGACGGCGCCGTGCCCCGGCGGGGTGGCGGGCGACTGCGTCTACGCCCTCGGCGGCTTCGGGCCCGGCGGCGCGCCGGCCCTGAACGATGTCGAGGCGTACAGCACCGAGACCGGCACCTGGCTCACCGTGAAGGCCCTGCCGACCAAACGCGGCCAGGCGGCGGCAGCGACGGCGCCCTGCCCCGACCGGGCGGGCCTCAAGGGATCCTGCGTGTACGTCTTCGGAGGCGGCGCCGGCGCCACCCTCCCCACGGTGGAGGCCTTCAGCCCCGCCACCGGCACCTGGGCCACGCTCGCCCCCCTGCAGTCCGCCCGCGCGGGCCACGGCGGCGCGGCCGCACCCTGCCCCGGGGAGGGCCACCGCCGCACGTGCGTGTACGCCATCAGCGGCAACGTCAACGGCAACCCCGCCTCGGTGGAGGCGTACGACCCCGCCCGCGACCAATGGCAGTACGTCGCCGACATCCCGACGCCCCGCGCGGCCTTCGGCACGGCGACCGCCCCCTGCCCCGAGGGCATCGGCGACGGCTGCGTCCACACCGTGGGCGGCACCTCCGTCGCCACCGCGTTCATGGGCACGTACGAGGCCTACATCCCGGTGTCGGACGTCTGGGTGACCCTGCCGGCGCTCCCCGCGCCGCGCCTGGGCCTGGGCTCGGCCGCGGCGCACTGCCCCAAGAACAGGCACAGCACCTGCGTGTACGCCGTCGGCGGCAGCACCGGCCCGACCACGGGGATCACCGAGGCCTTCGCGATCGAGCACCCGCCCGCCCGGCCCGAGGAGGCGCCCCGCGGCTGACCGGGCCGCGTGCGGCTCAGGTGCCGAGCACCCAGTCACGCTGGAGGCGGGCCAGTGCGCCCGCCTCCAGCACCGCGGCCACGTCCGCCATGCTGACTCCGAGCGCTTCCAGGGCGTCCAGCGCCCCCCGCCCCTCCGCGTGCGCGTTCAGCAGCGTGTCGCCCCTCAGCGACACCTGCCTTGCCGCCGTCTCGAACACCTCGGGCGCGGCGGCCTGCGCCGTGTTCCATCCGATGAGCGCGCCCACGTGCCGGGGCCCCGCCGCCGTCCACAACAGCCCCGGGGGCATGGCCCCCGCCGCGCGCAGGACCCGCCACCAGCTGCCCCCGAGCCGCTGCTCGCGGACCCGGTAGATCTGCCGGGCCACCGCCAGGGCCGCCGTACCGTGGGCCGCGGCCGCCTGCATGCCCCGTACGGGCAGTGCCGCGAGGCGCGCGTTCACCTCCGCGTCGAGCAGTCCCACCGGCACCGAGGCCGTGGCCACGATCCCGACGAGGGGCAGTCCGGCCATGAACGCCCGCTCCAGACCGCGGAGTACGGCGTCCAGCACCTCCTGGTACCGCTCGACCGAGAAGATCAGGTCCGCGTCCACGCAGATGCCGATCGACAGGCACTCCTCCAGGGCGACGAGACCGGCCGCCGTCGCGGGAATGCGCATCAGCACGTTCGCCCGGCCCACCTCGCTCCGTCCCGAACGGGCCGCCTCGATCAGGGCCTGCGCATCATCGGCGTAGCGCGGGTCCACGGGCACCGACACCCGCCCGTGGACGCCCTCGCTGGCGTGAAAGACGTCCCGCAGCGCGTCGCAGGACCGGCGAACGGCCGCCGACGAGGCGACGGGGGCCACGACACCCTGGAGGTACGCCGCGTCCACGGCCATGGGATCGGCCTGCGGCCCGGCGAGGAGCGCCACCCCGCTGACGTCGGCCAGCCAGGGCGACACACCCTCCGACGCCAACTGTTTCAGCAGCCCCAGGGCCAGTCGGCTCAACATGGGGCCGAGCGTAGGTCGCGCCACCGCCGGGTCACAGGACCGATACGCGTCAATGTCAGGTCGGCGGCCCGGCCGTCAGGGCGCGTTGATCCCGAGGTTCTGGTTGGTGGTGTTCGTCCCGCCGGGGCTGAGCAGGTTGTTGTTCGTGCTGGTGTTGTTGAAGGCTGTGACGACACCGTCGACGTTGACGGGGAGGATCGAGGTGTCGCCGTCGCCTCCATCACCGTTGCCGCAGCCGTTGCCGGTGATGGTGGTGGGGTCACTCGCCGAGGTCAGGATGCTTTCGGCGGGCTCGCTGACGGTGATGGTGTTGGTGACGACGCCGCAGGGAGCGTCGGGGGCGACGTCCAGGGTGATGTCGAGCGTCACGGCCGAGTTGGCGGCGAAGGTGGCCACGCAGACGAACCCTGTCTCCCCGAACAACGGGGGGTCACACACAGCAGAGCTGCCGCCGGTCGGAAAGACGTGGTCGACGATCGAATTGAGCGTGAGTCCCTGCGGATAGTTGTCCGAGATGGTCACCGGACCTGTGGTCGCCGTGCCGGTGTTGCTCATCACGATGTGGTAGACCCCCTGCCCGCCCCGGACGAAGTTCCCCGTGTGGGACTTCGTCACGTGCAGGTTCGCCACGGCATGCGCGGGGGTGGCGCCGGTGGCGAGCGGCAGGGCAATGCTCAGCCCGAGGACGGCTCCGAGGGCGGACAACCGTCGCCTCAGCGTGTGCAGGAACATAGTCGGCTTCTCCTGTCGGGTGGTGGTTCGCCAGAGACTCCTGGCACTACCGCAACGCCCCGCGCGCTGCGTCAGCACGGCGTGCGGTGCCCGCTTCACCCGTTCGCCCCGACACCTGGACGGGCATTCACCCCGACGGTCAGTCACCCCCGGGACCGGCAGTGGCGCCGGCCCCGTCGCCGTGGCGGCGATGGCCCCCCCAATCCCTGGAGCCCGGCTTGGACATGGGGCCAACCGTCAGGGTGCGTTGATCCCGAGGTTCTGGCGGGTGGTGTTCGTCGCCCCGGGGCTGAGCAGGTTGTTGTTCGTGCTGATGTTGTTGAACGGCGTGACGACCCCGTTGAGGGTGACGGGAAGGATCGACGTGCCGCCGTCTCCGTCGCCGTCGGAGCAGCCGGTGCCAGTGACGGTCGTGGGGTCACTCGCCGAGACCAGGATGCCTTCTGCCTGCTCACTGGCGGTGACGGTGTTGGGGACGACGCCGCAGGGAGCGTCAGCAGCAACATCCAAGGTGAGGTCGATGGTCACGGCCGTGTTGGCGTCGAAGAGGACCGAGCAGACGATTCCTGTCTCCTCCTGCACCGGGCAGCTGAAGGCGACGCCAGTGGTCGGGAAGCCCTGAACAATGACTCCTCCGTTCAAAGTGAGCCCCTGTGGAAAGTCATCCCTGACGATCACCTCGTCGGCGGTCGGATCGCCGGTGTTGCTGATCGTGATGTGGTAGGTCCCCTGCCCGCCCCGGACGAAGTTCCCCGTGTGGGACTTCGTCACGTGCAGGTTGGCCACGGCGTATGCCGGGGTGGCACCGCTGGTGAGCGGCAGGGCAATGCTCAGTCCGAGGACAGCCGTGAGGGCGGACATCCGTCGCCTCAGCGTGTGCATGAACATGGTCGGCATCTCCTGTCGGGTGGTGGTTCGCCAGGGATTCCTGGCAGTACCGCAACGCCCCGCTCACGGCGTCATCACGGCATGCCGTGCCCGCTTCACCCGTTCGCCCCGGCATCAAGGGATGCGTTCACCCCGCTGGTCGCCCCAGGGAAGGCCGTCAGGGCGCGTTGATCCCGAGGCTCTGGTGGGTGGTGTTCGTCGCGCCGGGGCTGAGCAGGTTGTTGTTCGTGCTGATGTTGTTGAACAGCGTGACGACCCCGCTCAGGTTGACGGGGAGGATCGAGGTGCCGCCGCCTCCATTGCCGTTGCCGTCACCGCAGCCGGCGCCGGTGATGGTCGCGTTGTCGCTCGCCGAGGTCTGGATGTCGTCGGCAGGTGCACTGACGGTGACTGTGTTGGTGACGGCGCCGCAGGGCGCGTCAGAGGCGATGTCCAGGGTGACATCGAACGTCCAGGACGAGTTGGCGACGAAGTTCAGCTCGCAGACGAACCCTGTCTCCGAGGTAACCGGGACCGGGCACGGACCGCTGACGCCGTCGGTCGGGTTCGGGTTGACCGCGCCGTCGGCGAACGTGAGTCCCTGCGGATAGTTGTCTGTGATGGTCACCGTCCCGGTGGTCGGCGAGCCGGTGTTGCTGACCACGATGTGGTAGACCACCTGCCCGCCCCGGACGAAGCTCCCCGTGTGGGACTTCGTCACGTGCAGCTCGGCCGCGGCGTATGCCGGGGTGGCCCCGGTGGTCAGCGGCAGGGCAATGGTCAGTCCGAGGACGGCCCCGAGGGCGGACATCCGGCGCCTCAGCGTGTGCCTGAACATGGTCGGCTTCTCCTGTCGGGTGGTTCGAGAGGGACTCCTGCCAGTACCGCAACACACTGCGCGCACCGTTCCTCCGCCATGCCGTGGCCACTTCACCCGTTCGCCCCGGCATCAGCGGACGCGTTCACCCCGCTGGTCGCCGCCCGGGCCGTCACCTCGGCCCACACCGTCTTGCCCGGCACCCTCGGCGCCACCCCCCACTCGCGCACCAGCTCCCGTACGACCGTCAGCCCGCGCCCGCCCTCCGCGAGGGCCGGGGCGGGCGCGTCCATCGGCGCCTTGTCCCCGCAGGTGTCGCTCACCATCACCCGCACCGTCCGCCGCCCGTCGTACGCCATCCGCAGCTCGAAGTCCCGCCCGGCCACCCGCCCGTGCAGCACGGCATTGGCGGCCAGTTCGGCGACGACGAGCACGACGTCGTCGGACAGCTCGCAGCCGTACGGCACCCCCCACAGGTCCAGCTGCGCCTGCGCCAGCCGGCGGGCGAGGCGGGCGCCCCGGGGCGTCGAGCTGAAGCGCTGACTGAAGTCCAGTGCCATGTCACTCAATTCGGTCGTCACCTCACCGAGCGTGGTCGGCCCGCCGTACGCTTTCCAGTAGTCCCGGCGTGACGCGGATCCGCTGTAGGGATGCCGACGTGTGCGTGTACGGCTTGTACGGACGAGGGCGGTTCACCGTATGAACGACCTGTCAGACCGCGAAGAACGACCCGAGCGCCCGGTGGAGGCGGACGGGACGGCTCACCTCTTCCACACCCTGCGCAAACAGATCAAGCTCCTGCGCGAGGCCGCGGGGATGTCCCAGAAGGAACTGGCGGCCCGCCTCAACGTCAGCGAGGACCTGATCGGCGCCATTGAGCGGGGCGTACGGATTCCGCAGCCGGACCTGCTGGAGCGGGCGGACAAGGTGCTCGGAGCGCGGGGGCTCCTGCTGGTGGCGATCCCGGACGTCAAGGAGGCCCTGAAGAAGGTACGGACCCGACATCCGGACTGGTTCCGGGATTACGCCACGGCGGAGGCTGCGTCCCAGGCCTTGCATGAGTATGGGTACCAGGCAGTCCCGGGCCTGTTGCAGACGGAACGCCATGCGCGGGAAATCTTCGCCCAGCGCCGCCCACTGCTAGACGAGGCCACGATCGAGAAGCGGGTCCAGGACCGGCTCTCCCGCCAGCAGATCTTCGAACGCTGGCCGTCACCCACCTTCAGCTTTATCCTCGACCAGAACCTGCTGGAACGGCAGGTCGGCGGACCCGACATTCACCAAGAGCAGCTCCAACGCTTCCTGCACATTGGCCGGTTGCGCACGGTGGAACTCCAAGTGATGCCATACGCGCGCGGTGCTCATGCGGCGATGGACGGAGCCTTCACCCTTCTCCACCCCAAGGGCCGCCAGCAGATCGCGTACTACGAGATGTACGGCCGTCCGCATCTGATCACCGACCCTGATCAGGTCCGCATCATGGCCGATCGCTGTGGGATCATCCGGGCACAGGCGCTCGCGCCAGACGAGTCCCTCGCCCTGATCGAGAAGACGCTGGGAGAAACACGATGAACACCCTGGCCTGGTTCAAGAGCAGCTACAGCACCGGTGAGGGCGGCAACTGTATCGAAGTGGCCTACGCCTGGCGGAAGTCGACCTACAGCGACGGGGAGGGCGGCAACTGCGTCGAGGTAGCCACCTGCCCCACCACCATCCACGTCCGCGACTCCAAGGTGACGGCCGGTCCCGAGCTGGCGGTGGCCCCCGCCACCTGGAGTGCGTTCCTCGGCGGAATCACCGGCTGAACAGGGCCTCGATCTCGGCCGCGTACCGCTCCGCGACCGCTCGGCGGCGCAGCTTCAGGGTCGGGGTCAGCGTGCCCGCGTCGATGGTGAAGTCCTCGGCCAGGATCCGGAACGCACGGATCCGGGCCGGGCGGGAGACCGACTCGTTGGCCTCCGTCACCGCCGTCTCGACCAGGGCGCGGACCGCCGGGTGGTCGGCGGGGATCGGCCCCGGGTCGAGGCCCTCGCGCGCCGCCCAGGCCGTGATCTCCTCCGCGTCCAGGGTGATCAGGGCCACCGGGTGCGGGCGGCGGTCGCCGATGAGGACCGCGCGGGAGACGTAGCGGGAGCGCTGGACGGCGAACTCGACCTCGGTCGGGGTGATGTTCTTCCCGGCCGAGGTGATGATCAGCTCCTTCTTGCGGCCGGTGATGGTGAGGTAGCCGTCGGCGTCCAGCTCGCCCAGGTCGCCCGTGTGCAGCCAGCCCTCGGGGTCGAGGGCTTCGGCCGTCGCGGACGGGTTCGCGTGGTAGCCGGGGAAGACCATCGGGCCGCGGGCCAGCACCTCCCCGTCCTCCGCGATCCGCACCTCGCAGCCGTCGATGGGGCGGCCGACCGTGCCGTAGCGGACCGCCCCGGGGTGGTTGAGGGAGATGACCCCGCCCGACTCGGTCATCCCGTAGCCCTCGAACACCGAGATCCCGCAGGCCCGCAGGAAGTCCAGGGTCGCCGGGGCGATGGGGGCGCCGCCGGTCAGCGCCCACTTCAGCCGGCCCCCGAACGCTCCCCTGACCAGGGAGTAGAGGGCCTTGTCCGCGGTCTCGTACTCCTCCCGCCGGGATTCCGGCAGCCGTCCCTCCGCTGCCAGCACGCCCAGCCGTACGGCCTCCTCGAAGCGCTCGCGGCCGCCCTCCCCCGCCTCGGCCAGCGTGAGCACCACCGAGTGCAGCTTCTCGAACAGGCGCGGCACCGAGGGCAGATGGGTGGGTCGTACGGTGCCCAGTTCCGCGAGCACGTCCTCGATCCGGCCCCCGAAATAGCAGAGCTCCCCGCCCTCCAGCAGGGTCGTGAACTGGATCAGCTGCGCCAGCAGGTGCGCGAGCGGGAGGTAGAGGTACGTGGAGTCGCCCGGGCCGCCGCTGATCAGCGGGAGGGTCGCGTCCTGGATGGCGCCCAGGTTGCCGTGGGTGAGGCGGCAGCCCTTCGGCAGGCCCGTGGTCCCCGAGGTGTAGACGATCGACGCGTCCTCGGCCGGGGTGACGGCCGCCGCCCGGGCGAGGAGTTCGGCCTCCGGGGCCGGGTCGGGCAGGGCCGGCAGCCCGTCCATCAGGACCACCGCCCGCAGCGCGGGCAGCTTCGCCCGCAGCGCCTCGACCCGGGCCGCCTGCGCCGCGTCGTCGCACACCACGGCCACCGCCTCCGAGTCGGACAGCACCCAGGCGACCTCCTCGTCGCCCGCCGTCGGGTAGACGGGCACGAGGACCGCGCCGGCCGCCAGCACCCCGAAGTGCGTGTACGTCCACTGCGGCCGGGTCTCGGCCAGTACCGCCACCCGCTCCCCGGCGGCGACCCCCAGCCCGAGCAGCGCCCGCCCGACGGCCCGTACCTCCGCGGCGAGCTCGGCGTACGTCCGGGTCTCCCAGCGGTCGCTGCCGCCGGGCTCCCGGAAGCGGAGGGCCGTTTCCGTCCCGTACCGCTCCTCGGTCCACTGGGTGAACCGCGCCAGCGTGCTCGGCCGAGCGTCGATGTCCATCGCATGCCCTCCCGGGAGTTGGTGACTCCCGACGCTAGGCAGGCCGCGCGGCCGGGCGGCATGACCGGAAGCGTCAGCCGGGCTGGCCGCAGCGCTCATACCCGTATCGCGCGGCGGCGCGGAGGGCTACCGTCTTGACCCATGGGGAGGCGGACGGTCACCGTGCACCACGTGCGTGCCGTGCTCGCGGGGGCCCGCGGGAGCGGGATCGACACCGTGCCGCTGCTCCAGGAGGCGCAGATCCCGCCGCTGCTGCTGGGCGACGACCGGGCCCGGGTCACACCGGCGCAGTTCGCGCGGCTCTTCCGGGCGCTGTACCGGGTCACGCAGGACGAGTTCCTCGGCCTGGGCGCGGTCCCGAGCCGCCCCGGGACCTTCGCGATGATGTGCCACGCCTCGCTCGGCTGCCGCGACCTGGGCGCGGCGACGCGGCGGGCGGCCGCCTTCTACGGCCTGTTCCCGGGCGGCCCGGAGCTGGGGCTGGAGGTGTCCGGCTCCGAGGCCCGCTTCACGGTCCGCAATGACTTCGCCCGCGACGAGGAACGTTTCCTCACGGAATGCGTGCTGGCGATCTGGCACCGCCTGAGCAGCTGGCTGATCGGCCGCCGCATCCCCCTCACCCACGCCGCCTTCTCCTACCCTCCGCCGCCGCACGAGGACGAGTACGCCCCGCTCTTCGACTGCCCGGTCCGCTTCGGTGAGGCGGTGACCGGCGCGGCCTTCGACGCGCGGTGGCTGACGGCTCCGCTCGTACGGGACGAGGCCGCGCTCGACGCGATGCTGCGCCGCGCCCCCTTCGACCTGCTGTCCCGGCCGGAGTACGGGACCACGGTCGCGGAACAGGTCCGCCGCACCCTGACCCAGCGCCTGCGCACCACACCGCGCCTGCCGGCGCTCGGGGAGGTGGCGGGCCTGCTGGCGGTGTCCCCCGCGACCCTCCGCCGCAGGCTCCAGCAGGAGGGCACCTCCTTCCAGCAACTGAAGGACCACGTCCGCCGCGACGCGGCCATCGCGGGCCTCGCGGAGAGCGCCGAACCGATCGCGGACCTGGCAACCCGCCTCGGCTTCTCGGAGGACACGGCCTTCCACCGCGCCTTCCGCCGCTGGACGGGCACCACCCCGGGCGCGTACCGCGGCGCGTCGGCGGGTTAGCCCACCCCGGCGGGGCCCCTGGGGCTCCGCCCCAGACCCCGCGCCTCAAACGCCGGCGAGGCTGGATGTGCCCGCCCGGGCACGCGGGCGCGGCTACGAGACCGGAGCCGGCCCCGGGTGCGGCACGGGACCCTGCCGCGCCCGGCCAGGAAAGGTGAGCTGCGCGGTCAGCGACCTCCCTACCGGTCGGTCACTACCTTCGGGTCACCCACCCCCACACGGACCGTTCTTGGGAGAGCCGCCCATGCGCATCCGCAGCACCGCCCTCGCCGCCGCCCTGGTCTTCGCCGCCTGGGTCCCCGTCTCCGCCGCGCGGGCGGACGAGGCCGGGCCCGGCGACATCGTCAGCAGTGCCCCCTCCGCCTTCCACCCCCTCCCCGGCCAGCCCACCAACACCAAGGCCTGGAAGATCCACTACCGCTCCACCACCGCCGACGGCGCCCCCAACACCGTCTCCGGCACCGTCATCGTCCCCCAGGACGGCCGCACCGGCCCCCGCCCCCTCGTCACCTACGCCGTCGGCACCGTCGGCATGGGCGACTCCTGCGCGCCGAGCAACAACCTCCCGTACGGCACCGCCATGGAGGCCAACCTCATCCAGCAGCTCACCCTGCGCGGCTGGGCCGTGGTCGTCACCGACTACGAGGGCCTCGGCACCCCGGGCGTGCACACCTACACCGTCGGCCCCTCCGCCGGTCACGCCATGCTCGACGCCGCCCGCGCCGCCACCCGCCTGCCGGAGGCCGGGCTCGCGGCGGACACGCCCGTCGGCATCATGGGCTACTCCCAGGGCGGCCAGGCGGCGAGCTGGGCCGCCGAGCTGCAGGGCTCGTACGCCCCCGAGCTGAAGGTCAAGGGCACCGCGACCGGCGGCGTGCCCGCCGACCTGATGAAGGTGGCCGAGTTCAACAACGGCTCCTACGGCTCCGGCCTCATCTTCATGGCGGCCGCCGGCCAGGACGCGGCCTTTCCCGAGCTGAAGCTGGACTCCTACCTCAACCCGGCCGGCAAGGCCCTGGTTGCCGGGATGAAGGAGAACTGCGTCGCCATCGACGCCATCGGCGGCTCCTTCAAGCGGATCTCCGACCTCACCACCCGCGACCCGCTCGCCCAGCCCGACTGGCAGGCCCGGCTGAACCAGAGCCGGCTCGGCCGGACCGCCCCGGCCGCGCCGGTGCACCAGTACCACGCGCTCGGCGACGAGTTGATCCCGTACGGGGTCGGACGGCAACTGCGCTCCGAGTGGTGCGGGAAGGGCGCGGACGTCGAGTTCGACACCATCTGGGTCGGCGAACACGTCAGCGGCGTGATCACCCACTCCCTGGCGGCCGGGAACTGGCTCGCGGACCGCTTCGCCGGCCGCCCCACGCACCCCAACTGCTAGCCAGCCGCCCGCTCCCTCACTCCCCGGCGGGACAGGCCCGAGTCCCGCCGGGCAGCCGCCCGTCGATGAGGAAGCCGTCCACGTACGCGCGCACGCAGGGCGAGGCGGCGTAGCCGGTGTGCCCGTCGCCCTTGTAGTCCACGATGACCGCCGAGCCGAGCCGCTCGGCGGTCTCCTCCGTCCACTCGTACGGGGTCGCCGGGTCGCCGCGGGTACCGACCAGCATCATCCGCGGGGCGCCCGGGTGGTCGATCCTGCGGATGAAGTCGCTGCCGGCGGGGCGCCCGTAGCAGGCGAGGACCGTCATCAGCTGGCGCGGCCCGAAGATCGGCGAGGCCTTGAGGAACTCGTCCCGCAAACCGGCCAGTTCCTCCTTGATCGCCGCCGGGGAGGCCTTCTCGATGGACCGGTCCGGATCGTCCGCGCAGTTCACGGCGGCGAGGGCGGCGGCCCCGTTGTCGGCGGGCACACGGCCGGGGCCGGTGCCGGCGGGGCCGGTGCCGTCTCCGGTCGGGCCGCCGAGCTGGAGCAGCCCCACCGGGTCGTGCCGCTCTTCGGCCATCTTCAGCGCCTCCGCGAGATCGGGCCACGTGCTCTTCGCGTACAGGGCGCTGCCGATGGCCGCGACGGCGTCCTGCCCCGTCACGTACGAGCCGTCGTCGCCGATCAGGGGCTCCTCGTCGAGCCGCGCCACCAGGGCGTCGACCTTCTCCCGGGCGCTGCGGGTGTTCGTCCCGTAGACGCAGCCCGTCGGCCGGTGGGTGCACCAGGCCAGGAAGTTGTCCAGCGCCCGCTGCTGCCCGCGCGCCGATACGAGGGCCTGCTCGGCGAGCGGCTCGGTGAGGGTGTCGACGCCGTCGAGGACCATGCGGCCCGTCGTGTCGGGGAACTGGGCGGCGTACACGGCGCCGAGCCGGGTCCCGTAGGAGAAGCCGAGGTAGTTGAGCTTGCGGTCGCCCAGGGCCTGGCGCAGCAGGTCCATGTCGCGGGAGACGTTCACGGTGCCGACGTACGGGAGGACGGGCCCGGAGGCGCGTTCGCAGCGCTTGACGGCGGCGCGGAGGGCGGCGAGCTGGGCGGCGGCGCCGTCGCCCTGGCCGGCGCCGCCCTCCGAGGGGCCGGCGCAGGAGATCGGATCGCTGTGGCCGACCCCGCGGGGGTCGAAGGCGACGAGGTCGTAGCGCTCGCCGAGGTCGGCGAAGAGGGTGGGGTCGGCGGCGAGGCCCGCTATGCCGGGGGCGCCGGGGCCGCCGAAGTTCAGGAGGAGGGAGCCGAGGCGCCGGTGGGGGTCGGTGGCGGGGATGCGGGCGAGGGCGAGGGTGACGGTTCCCTTGGCGGGGGCGGCGTGGTCGAGGGGCACGGGGAGGGTGCCGCAGCGCATTGCCGCGGGCACCGGCGCCTCTGGGCAGGGGCCCCAGTGGATCCCTGCGGGGCGGGGTGCGGGTGGGGGTGCGGGGGCGGGTGCGGCGCCGAGCGCCGTCAGAGCCACGAGGCAGGCGGCCCCGATCCCCCCGAATCGATGGGTACGGGCCACGACACGCTCCTCGGGCGACCCCCGAACCGTCCACCCACCATAAGCGCGCCCCGCGGCCCCCGCCCGTCCGGCCGCTGCCGAGCCCTGCGGGGCTTGTCCCCTACCCGCCCTTCCACCGTTCCCTGGGGCTCCGCCCCAGACCCCGCTCCTCAAACGCCGGAGGGGCTATAGATAGCCCCGCCGGCGTTTGAGGCGCGGGGGTCCGGGGGCGGAGCCCCGGAAGCGGCGGCCGGGGTCGCAAGCCCCGGTTTCGGGAAGGGGCGGGGTGGGGGACCGGCTCCGCGCAGCGGCCCGGGCCGGTCAGGGTTCGCGGGGGCCGCGGTAGAGGGTGTCTATTTCGGGGGCGTAGTCGCGCAGGATGGCGGCCCGCTTCAGTTTCAGGGACGGGGTCAGGTGACCCCGGGCCTCCGTGAAGTCGCCCGGGAGGACGACGAACCGCCGGATCGACTCCGCCCGTGACACCAGCCGGTTCGCCTCGTCCACGGCCCGCTGCAACTCGGCGCGCAGCGACTCGTCCCCCACCAGCTCCCTCATCGGCACCCCGGTCTTCCTGTGCATCGCCCGCCAGTGCGCCAGCCCGTCCGGTTCCAGGGTGATCAGCGCCGTGATGTACGGCCGGTTGTCGCCGACCACCATGCACTGCCCGACCAGCGGGTGGGCCCGCAGCCAGTCCTCCAGCGGGGCCGGAGCCACGTTCTTGCCGCCGGAGGTGATGATCAGGTCCTTCTTGCGGCCGGTGATGGTGAGGTAGCCGTCGGCGTCGAGCTCCCCGATGTCGCCGGTGGCCAGCCAGCCGCCCGGCGGGACGGCCTGCGCCGTGTTCCAGTAGCCCGCGAAGACGTGCCGCCCGCCCAGCAGCACCTCCCCGTCGTCGGCGATCCGTACGGCCGTGCCCGGGAGCGGCCAGCCCACCGTGCCGAGGCGGGGCCGCTGCGGCGGGGTCACGGTGCTGGCGCCGGTCGTCTCCGTGAGCCCGTAGCCCTCGAAGACCTCGATGCCAGCGCCGGTGTAGAACGCGGCGAGCCGCCGCCCCAGCGGGGATCCGCCGCTGAGGATGTACCGGACGCGGCCGCCGAGCGCGGCCCGGATCCGGCGGTAGACGAGCGGTTCGTACAGCGCCCGCGCGGCCCGCAGCCCGAGCCCCGGCCGCTTGCCCGGGGCGCACTCGCCGATGCGCCGGGCGATGCGGGCGGCCCGGTCGAAGGAGGAGGCCCGGCCCATCGTCTCGGCGGTGGCGCGGCCGGTGTTGTAGACCTTCTCCAGGACGTAGGGGATGGCGAGGAGGAACGTCGGCCGGAAGCCTGCGAGGTCGGCGAGGAGGTCCTCGGTACGGATGCTCGGCGCGTGTCCGAGCTTGACGCGGGCCCGCATGCAGCCGACGGCCACCATCCGCCCGAACACGTGCGACAGCGGCAGGAAGAGCAGCGTGGACGCCGGGTCCTTGCTCACCGACTTGAAGACGGGGTGCAGCAGCTCCACCGCGTTGTCGACCTCGGCGAAGAAGTTGGCGTGGGTGATCACGCACCCCTTGGGCTGTCCGGTGGTGCCCGAGGTGTAGATCAGGGTCGCGACGGTTTCCGGCGTACGGGCGGCGAGCCGCTGGTGGACCACCGCGTCGGGCAGGTGCTCCCCGGCCTTGGCCAGCCGGGCCACCGCGCCCGTGTCGAACTCCCACAGGTGTGCCAGCCAGGGCAGGTTGACCCGCTCCGCGCTGATGAGGCGGGCCTGCACGGTGTCCTCGACGGCGCAGGCGACGGCGCCGGAGTCGTGGATGATCCAGCGTGCCTGGAGCGCGGAGGAGGTCGGGTAGATGGGCACGGTGACGAGGCCTGCGGCCCATCCGGCGAAGTCCAGCAGGGTCCACTCGTAGGTGGTCCGCGCCATGATCGCCAGCCGGTCCCCCTCGCGCAGCCCCTCGGCGATGAGCCCCTTGGCGACGGCGAGCACCTCCGCCGCGAACTCGGCGGCCGTGACGTCGCGCCAGGACCCGTCGCGCTCCTTGCGGGCGAGTACGGGCTCGCCGGGGGCCTGGCGGGCGTTGTCGAAGGGGATGTCCCCGAGGGAGCCCCTGCCCGGCAGCGCCGCCAGCGCGGGTGTCCGTACCTCGCGCACGCGCCCGTCGATCACGGTCTTGACGGGCTCGACCGCGGCGGGCTTCCCGGGCTTCGTGGCCTTGACCAGGCTCGATTCGGCTGCCACGGCGCACTCTCCTCGCTTGGACGCAGTGTTACCGCTGGTAATCTACGGACCGGTGGCCGCTCCTGAACACCCCCCGGAGCCCTTCTTCACGCACGCTCCACGCCGCCCCCTCACTCCGCCGGGGGCCCGGCCCGGGCCGTATCGCGCGAACCGCTTTCCGCCGGTCCGCCCGTGCGGGATAGTGGACGCGGTCGAGGGCCGAGGGGGGCTCCATGGACATTCCGTCCGCGATCGCGTTCATCGCCGTGGCGCTGCTCCTGCCCCGCTTCCTGCCGCGCCCGAGGTTCGTCTCCGCGCAGACCGAGTACGACCTCCCGATAACCGCCACGCCCCCCGATCCGTACGGCCCGCTGCGCTTCTCCCTGCTCGTACCGATGGGGAACGAACCGGACATCGAGGGAACCCTCGTGGACCTCCTCGGCTCCCCCCGGCAGGACTTCGAGGTGCTGCTGCTCGCCCACCCGGGCGATGTCCCGAGCCTCACGTCCGCCTGGCAGCTGGCCGAGCGGCACCCGGGCCGGGTGCGTGTGGTGGACGGCGCCCGGTACGGCGACGATTCCACGGCGGACGCCCTGAACAGCGCCCTCTACAGCGGCCGGGGCGAACTGACGGGCGTCCTCCCCACCGGGGACGCGATCCGCGCGAGCCTGCTGGACCGGGTCGACGGCGCCTTCCGCGTCTCGGAGGCGGACGTCGTCAGGGTGGCCCCCGGGCTGCCGAGCGGCCGCTTCAACGCCCCGGATCTGTACGCCGTACTGGAGGATCTGGTGTGCGTCCGGGGCACCCGCCAGGTCCGCGTCACCGACAGCTTCCACCTCGGGCCGAGCGCCGCCTATTTCGTACGGACCGGCCTGCTGCGGGCGCACAACGGCTGGCGCGGCGACTTCGGCGTCGAGGAACGGGAGTTGATGGCGGGGCTGCGGCTGTCCCGGCACAACGCCAAGGGCGCCGTGCTGTACGGCGTGCCCACCCGGCACTCCACATGGGCCGACTCGCCGCGCCGCGGGGCGGCCGTCCGGCGGTATTGGGCCGCCCTGGAGCAGTTGCGCACCGGCCGGAGCCTCCACCTCCTCGCGCTCTCGCGGACGGCCGCGCGGCGCCACGGGCACCCGCGGATCCACGGCTGGCTGTTCGCGTACCGCACCTTCCTCTTCCCGGCGTTCGGGGGCCTGGCCGCCACGCTCGCGCTCTGGTCGGCCCTCCTGCTCCCCTTCGCGTTCCCCTCCCTGCCCCCGTACCGGTTCGCCCTGCCGTTCTGGGTCGTCTGCGTATCGATCCTGGCGAACGTACGTGCCGCGCTGTGGCTGCGTTCCCATGGCGAGCCCCCGGGGCCGCCGGGGCCGCCGGGGCCGCCGGGGCCGCCGGGCGGGTGGGCCCCGGGGGCCTGGGGGCTCGCCGCCACGGTGGTCGCCGGCTGGCTGCCGAACCTCCGCACGCTGCTGACCGCCTCCCTGCGCGTGCGGCGCGTACGTCCGAAGGTGACCGTACGGATCCTGTCGGCGGCGCGCGGTCCGGACCTGTACGAGCAGGACGACCTGATGGAGGAGGAGGCGGCCGAGCCGGACCCGCCTCCCCCCGCCGACCTGTTCACCATCGCCGGCGAGCCGGACACGCCCGCCGCGGCCGAGGCGATGGCCACCGGGCTGGACGCCCTGTTCCGCGCCCTCGGCCCGCCCCCCGAATCAGTCCGCACCGCCCGAACGGGCCCACCCCAGGGAGACGGAGGCACCAGCGATGACTGAGGAGATCGGCACCCAGCCCGACCGGCAGCCGAGCGCCCTCGACATCGCCGCGCAGTGGGCGCAGCTGCCCGCCGAGCACCTGGCCGTGGCCCTGGGCGCGCTGGAGCCGCAGCTGGCCCGCGAGCACAGGCTGCGGCTGGAGATCGAACGGGCCCGGGGGCAGGCCGAGTTGGCGCGGCTCCAGGCCGAGGCCGCCGAACAGCAGCGGGTGCACGGCCGGCACGTCCTGGGCGTGTACGCCGGGCTGGCGGTGGCGCTGGCCACGCTCGGCGCGTCCGTCTACTTCGGTACGCACGAGCAGCCGTGGCTCGCCATCACCTTCTTCGGGCCGACCCTCCTCGCGCTGGTGAAGATCTTCACCCTGCACCGCAGCGACGCCGACGACACGAAACGCGTGGCGGCCGCGGCCCGGGCGGCGGCCAACCTGCCGCCCCCGCCTCCCCCGCCGCCCTAGACGGTGCTACTTCCCCTCCATCGCGGCCACCAGCTGGGGGAGGTTGCCGCCGGCCACGACGAGGGCGAGGTGGTCGTGGTAGTCCCGGCTGCCGACGATCAGGCCGTCCCGGACCCGCAGCACCTGGAGGTTCGCGGCCTCGAAGGTCCGTCCGGTCGCCCGGTGGAGCACCCGGTAGTCGAACTCGGCGACGACCACCTCCGGGTCGTCGGTTTCCCGTACGACCACGTTCGCCGGGGTCAGCTCCAGCGGCGAATGCGCGGCGACCTGGGCGAACCGCTCCGCGAGCGCGGCCCGCCCCTCGATCCGGCGCGGGCCGACCGGCTCGAAGACGGTCTCCACGACGGCGTCCTCGGCGTAGAGCTCGGCCAGCTCCGTGTAGCGTCCGGCGCCGATGCCGTCGATCAGCTTCCGGAAGACCTCGCGCGGCGACAGCGTTTCAGGCATGGGTAACCCCCAGTGAGATC
Organism: Streptomyces sp. NPDC057010; assembly: GCF_042673805.1. Classification (NCBI taxonomy): domain Bacteria; kingdom Bacillati; phylum Actinomycetota; class Actinomycetes; order Kitasatosporales; family Streptomycetaceae; genus Streptomyces; species Streptomyces sp. NPDC057010. Next base: position 20,337 of record NZ_JBHUSC010000023.1, read on the forward strand.
CGGATGCACGGATAGAATCGGACCAGCGACTCCGTTTTTACGATACGGACTGACAACTCCGGTTGTCCAGAGTGGTTTTGCCGTCGACGGTGAAGGGTGGAAGAGGAATGGGTGGCGCTCAGGAGCGCCCGCTGCGGGCGGACGCGGCCCGCAACCGCGCCAGGCTGCTGGACGTCGCCACGGAGGTGTTCACCACCCGCGGCGTCAGCGTGCCGACCGAGGAGATCGCCCGGACCGCCGGGGTCGGAGTCGGCACGCTCTTCCGGCACTTCCCGACCAAGGAGGCCCTGCTGGAGGCGGTGATGGTGCGCAGGCTGGAGTCGATCGCGGCCCGGACGGCGCAGCTCGCCGCCGAGGCCGCTCCCGCCGACGCCTTCTTCGCCTGCTTCCGCGTGGTGGTGGAACAGTCCACGGGCAAAGGCGAGTTGACCCAGGCCCTCGCGGCCGCCGGGGTGAACGTGCACGCGTCCCTGCACGGGCCGTCCATGGAGATCAAGGACCGGCTGGCCGAGCTGCTGACGGGGGCTCAGCAGGCGGGGGCGGTCCGCCCGGAGCTGGGCCTGGCGGAGTTCATCGCCCTCCTGGCCGGCGTCGGCAGGGCGGTGGAGGAGCTCGGGGCGGATCCGGAGCCCCGGGAGCGGATCTTCGAGGTCGTCTTCGACGGACTGCGGCCGCGCTGAAGGCTAGAGGAACGTTTCCGGATTGCCCATGAGCACCAGCGTCCCGGCCAGCAGCAGCCCGGTGGTGATCAGCCCGGCCCGCCGCCACGCCGGAACGGCACAGACCGCGACCAGGGCCGGGCCCAGCGCCGTGGCCCCGAGGGTCAAGGCCGAGGGCTGGGGTATGTCGCGCCCGGCGAGCGGCAGGATCTGGAGGGTCCAGGCCTGGAGGAGGAAGGCGGCCGGGACGGTCGCCTTCAACGGCCTCACGTTCAGCACGCGCAGGACGAGCCACAGCACCGGCACGGCCAGCACGGCCCAGAGGGCCAGGGCGGCGAGCGGGTAGAGCGTGAAACAGATCGTCACGCTGTCGGCGCAGCTCCGCGCGTCCTCGACCATGCCCCAATGCCAGAGGGCCATGGCCACCCACCCCGTGCCGGCCCCGGCGACCGCGCTCCCCACCACCCCGTAGATCTTGTTCATGCCCCAGAGGCTCGCATCCCACCGCCCCCGGGTCCTGAGTACGCGTACTCAGGACCGACGGCCGCAGCGCCGAACGGGCCCCGGCCGGGCCGCCGGGTCCGCGGCGCGGACCTAGTCGATGGGGCGGAGCACACGCTCCGAGCGGAGCAGGAGTTGGGCCAGCACGGCGAAGGCCGCGGTGCAGCCGGCGACGAGGGCCGCACTGACCGGGTGCGAGGGCTGTGGTGAGGCCTGGACCCAAAAGTAGAGGCGGTACTGGGTCTCCCCCGGGAGGGCCATCAGGTCGGCGATCCACGCGTGTGGGAAGAAGGGGCCGATCGGGAGGAGCAGCAAGGGGGCCGTCACGAGCCACGGACCGGCACCCAGCGCCAAGGTGCCGATGGAGTTGCGCAGGAGCGCCGCAGCGCACCACCCGACCGAGAGGTACAGCGCCTGCACCAGCAGGGCGCCGCCCATCGCGGTGAGCGCCTCGCCCCACCCGGCCGATCCGGCGTCGAGCACCCCGGTCGGGGACCCCGGGTCGAAGGAGTTCGACGGCAGTGACGGAGTCGGCCGGAGTACGGCCATGCCCCGCATGACGATCCAGAGGGTCAGACCGTTCACCACCTGTACCACGGCAAGGAACCCGAGTGCGGCACAGAGCCTGCGGCCGTACAGGACGTGCGTGCGATGTTCGTACAGGCGGAGCGCACCCCACGTGCCGCTCTCGATGAACTGCGCCACTCCGGTCGTCACGATCACCGTGGCGAGGAGGAGGCCGCCCATGGTGGCCGACTGCCACGCCGCGGCCCGCAGCGCGGACGCGGGTTCGACCAGGGCCGCCACCGTCGGGTGCTGGTGGCCGAACGCCGCACCACCCCACCACTTCTGGGCACCGGCGGCCGCCGTGGCCACGACCAGCAGGGCGCCGATCGCGTACACCGGGGGAACCCAGAGGGCTCGGAGCTCGCCCCTCCAGGCGACGCTGCGCCGATACCGCGCACGCTCTCCCGTCGCGCTCCGGCTCACACCAGGTCCCTTGTCCGGAAACGGCGCTGGAGGAGGGTCCAGAGCAGGGCGATGCCCAGGAGCGTCGGTACGGCCCGCAGGACGGCGGGCACCGTCGAGGGGGCGGTGGACGCCCAGAAATGGTCCCAAACCCTGTCGATTCCGCCGAACCCGATGATTTCGGGGAGCACCCCGCCGGGCAACCAGGCACCCACGACCGGCGCACCGGCGCTCTGCACCACGAGCACCAGGAGCAGAAAGCCCACGAGAGAACTCCGCAGGGGCAGGCGGACGAGTGCCGCGAGGACCACGGCTGTGGCGGCTGCAGCCGCCAGAACCGCGGCGCCCGCAACAAGGACCGTGGCCGTCTCGGCCAGGACGTGACCGAGCGCACCGGGACTCGGCAGCGGGAACGCCGAGCGGGCGTAGAGCATGCCGACGGTCGCCGTCACGGCAGACGAGACGACCACCAGGGTGAGCATCCACATCCAGACCGCGGCCGCTTTGGCGGACAGCAGGCGGCTGAGACGGGCCTCATAGAGCAGGCGCGGCACGATGCTCCCGCGGCTCCACTCGCCCGCGACGAAGAACGCCGCCACGAGTACGACCAGGGCCAGTCCCGGGATGGAGGTCGCGAGCTTCATCGTCCAGGCCAAAGAGGCGACGGGGTGCTGCCCGTTGGCCGCGCGGCGGCCGTACTCGGTGAAGGCCACCTCGTACTGCTGCAGGGTCTTCAGCTCGAGGGGGACGCTCTGCAGGCAAAGGGCCTTCTGTTCAGGGGAGTTCAGCGCCGTATCGCACCCCTGCTCAACCGTCGCGATGTTGTTCCGGACGTTCCCGAGACTCTCCGACGCGGAGCTCTGACTGCCGAGCGCGCAGTAGAGGGATCCGAGCGCGAAGAGAACGGCGAGCGTCATCCCCAAGGGGTGGCGGCACAGCCGGCGGTACTCGCCGAAGACCAATGACCTCATCGAGAGCCTCCGCCGGGCTGCCCGACCAGTCCGAAGAACCAGTTCTCGAAGGCGTCGGGCCCGCCGGCGGGGTCGTAGCCGAGTTGCTCCAACGTACCGGCGGCCGCCACGCGACCGTCAGCCACCATGATCACGCGGTGGCAGATGCGCTGGATCTCGTCGAGTTGATGGCTGGAGACCAGCACGGTGGCTCCACGGGCCGACTCCTCGGCGATGACGCGACGGACCATCCGCACACCCTCGGGGTCGAGGCCGTTCGCGGGTTCGTCGAGGATGAGCAGGTCCGGCTTCTTCAACAGGGCGGCAGCGATGGCCAGTCGCTGCCTCATGCCCTGGGAGTACGTGCCGACGCGCTTGTCGGCGGCATGGGCGAGACCGACTCGGTCGAGCACCGATCCCGTACGGCCGCCGTCGGGGCGCCCCGCGCTCTCGAGCAGCATGCGCAGGACCGCCCGGCCGGTGAGCCAGCGGGGGAACGACGGCGCGTCAAGTGCCGCGCCGATGCGGGCGAGTTGCGTGGGGCGCATCGGCAGCGACTCGCCGAACAGGCGTATGTCACCGGAGCTCGGCAGCGCGAGCCCGGTTATCAAACGCATGAGCGTGGTCTTGCCGGCCCCGTTGAGGCCGAGGAGGCCGACGATCTCGCCGGCCTCCAGGCTCAGACTGATCCCGTCCAGCACGGAGTGCCGCCGGAATCCCTTGGTCACTTCGCGACAGGAAAGGACAGTCATTGTGTGCGCTTTACTTGTTGTAGTTGACGCGCCCGTCGGACCACACCCAGCCCGGCGTGGACGCGATGGCCATGTAGAAGTCTCCCGAATTGGAGCTGCTGAACGACTTCCAGAAGATGGAGTTGTCGCAAGACCAGTTCAGGTTGGCCACCCACGCATCAGGCAGGAATGAGATGTCGCGGTTGAAGTCATATCCGACGCGAACGCCATTGGAAGCATTACCAGCGCTCGTGGCGCAGTGGTCCTGCGTGGCCGCCTGCGAGCCCGACGCGGCCGACCAGCGGCCCGTTTCGGCGCCTACGCCCTCGTTGTTGAACAGGAAGTTCTTGTTGTAGCTGTACGCCGCATTGGCGGCCGGCGCCCCCTCGGGTAAACGGAACGATACGTTCCGCAGAAAAGGCAATCTTCCTGCGAAGATCGTTAATCGGTCAAGCCGGCAGGCTTGGCCAAAAGTTGCGACTGGCCACGCCTCCTCACACCCGGAGCGCGGCACAGGAATTCCTGTCAGCAAATTCACCCAGCACTGAAAGCCGCCTGGCCTTCACTGCGGCGACGAGGAATAAGATTGCAGTGGGCGCCTTCCCGCTTCGGCGGTCCGGCACAGGGTGGCGGCGTCGACGGACCCCAACTCCCCCTTGTTGCCACGGCCTAAACGATCCGCATACCCGCGGCGTGCGGCAACTCTACCCCCAACATGACGCTACGTTAGCATGTGCATGATCGTCAGAAGGGGGGATTCCGCATGTCGTTCGACGCGGAGTGGGCGCAGCACAAGGCCGATGCGCAAACCGGCATGCGGCTCAACCACATCGCCCCGGAGGCGGGCGGCGGCGGCTCCGCCGGGAGCCTGCTGGCCGGGGTCGGGTCCATCAACGGCAACGCCAACCTCCTCATCGAGATCGCCGCGCTCCTCCACGAGGGCCGCCCGGACGGCGACGCGAGCACGATGGCCCGCGCGCCCCGCGCGCACTCGGACGTCGCCGCCCAGGCCCTCCGCTTCGCCCGCTTCGCCGACGACCAGTTCAAGGACACGATCGCCCTGTTCGCCGGCCTGGCCACCCGCCTGAAGACCACCGGAACCGACTTCGCCCACGTGGACGACGGCACCGCCCGGTCCTTCCTCGACAACCTCCTCGATTCGGGCCGGTACGTGAACCCGGAGGCCAAGTGAGCGGCCGCGCCCACCGCAAGGACGTCGAGTTCCTGGAGGAGTGCAACCCGGCACTGGTCGAGCGCAACGCCGCCGAGTTCCGCCGGCTGCGCGACCTCCTCGTCCAGGTCGAGGAACCCGCCCGGCGCGCGGAGACCCGTACCAAGTGGGAGAGCGACGGCAGTCACACGTACACCTCGCGCCTCGCCGAGGCCCGCCGGCTGGTGACCCACATGGCCGAGGGTTACGACAAGGCCGCGAGCGCCCTGCACGCCTACGCCTCCGCCCTCACCACGGCCAAGACGCACTACGGCAACGGCAAGCGCGCCGAGCGGGCGCTCGCCGCGCTCATCGGCACCAAGGGCACGGCGATCACCCGCACGGCGCAGGAGGCGGAGCCGATGCGCCAGTGGGAGGACATGCGGGCGACGACCGGGTTCCTCGACGGGCTCGCCGAGCTCACGATGGACGTGGACGACATCCGCGACGAGGCCAACCGGCTCCACGACGAGGCGGGCGGCAACTTCCAGCTGGCGAAGACCGCCGAGCAGGAGGCGCGGGACACGTGCGTGCACGCGCTGAAGCAGGCGTACGAGCTGCTGCCGGAGTTCACGGTGAAGGGCGGCGGCAGCCGCCCCGACCTGTACGCGGCGATGGCGGACATCCGCCGGGAGGCGGAGGAGGCCCGCACCAGCCCCCTGACCCACCTCCCGGGCAGCGGCCCGAAGCACGAGATGACGGGCCCGGTCGGCCCGGACACCCCGGTCTCCCCGGAGCTCCGCGACATCCGGATGCGGGTGGCGGGCCTGCCGGAGGCTGCGGACAACTACTGGATCCCGCTGGTCACGGACGGCATGCACGCGGATTGGATCTCCCAGAACAAGGAGGTCCTGCGCGCGGCGGCCAAGCACGCGGGACTGCCGGAGGAACTCGTCGCCGGCGTGGCCTGGCAGGAGATCGGGGGCTGGCAGCCCGGGTTCGTGGACGACGTCACCGGAACGCTGCGCGAGCAGGCGGCAGCACCATGGGGCCTGAGCCCGGTCTCCCCGGAGAATCTTCCGTGGCGGCTCGGCGGCAAACTCGACGAGACCTCCTACGGGCCGATCGCCATCCAGCTCCGGCGCGGTGCCGAAGTGCTCGGCTACGATCCGGCGCACCTCACCGACCACCAGCGGACCCTGGTGGAGGAGGCGCTCCAGGATCCCAAGCAGAATGCGTTCATAGCCGCCGGCTTCCTGGCCCAGATCAAGGCGGAGAGCGGTCTCGCCGACGTCCCGGCCGATCAGATGACGGAGGCCCAGATGCGGGAGATCGCCGCCAGGTACAACGGAGGGCCCTACTGGGATCTCCCCAAGGCCCAGGGCTACGGCGACCGGTTCGTCGGGAACCTCGGGCAGGCGAAGGAAGCAATGCGATGACGTACGGGCGCGAGAGCATCGACCTGCCCGAGGACCGGGGATGTCTGCGGTGGGTGCTCGGTGTTCCGCTCACCCTCATCCACGCGCTCAACGCCGGCGCCGTGGCGTTGGCCGTCTTCGCCGGCCCCCAGGGCGAGTGGGACCACCAGGGCTACGAGGGCGTCAGCGCGATGTGCCTGATCTCCCTGTGCCTGAGCGTGCTGGGCCTGGCCCTCACCCTCATCCCCAGCGTGCGCCGGGCCATGGGCCTGTGGTGGCTCGCCCCGCCCGTAATCCTCGGGCTCATCGCCTTCATCCGCGGGGAGACCTTGGGTTGAGGTCACGCCGCGAGAACATCGACCTGCCCGAGGACCAGGGGTGCCTGCGGTGGGTGCTTGGGCTTCCCCTCGGAGTCGTCCACGCGGTCAATGCCTTCCTCGTGTACAGCGCCCTTCGCTACGGTCCACAGGCCGAATGGGACGACCAGGGGTACGCCGGGACCACCGCGGTCTGTCTCCTCGCCCTCGCCCTGAGCGTGCTCGGTCTGCTGATCACCCTCATTCCGACGTTCCGCCGCACCCTCGGCATGTGGTGGTTCGCCCCGCCCCTCGTGCTCGGGGCGATCGCCTGGATCCGTATGGCGACGCTGGAGTAGACGACACGCCACAGCCCCCGCCCGGACGGGGGCGGGGGCTGCGGCGAGTGCGTGGCGCGGGTGGGGTCAGGCCGCTGCGGGGACCGGGGCCGGGGTGGGGGCCGGGTCGTCGAGCGGGGAGGCCGAGGCGGAGGCGTAGGCCTCCTTGTCGAGGATGCCTTCGCGGGCCGAGACGATGACCGGGACCAGCGCCTGACCGGCCACGTTCGTGGCGGTGCGCATCATGTCCAGGATCGGGTCGATCGCCATCAGCAGGCCGACGCCCGCCAGCGGGAGGCCCAGCGTGGAGAGGGTCAGCGTCAGCATGACCGTGGCGCCCGTCAGGCCGGCCGTGGCCGCGGAGCCGATGACCGAGACGAAGACGATGAGCAGGTACTCCTTGATGCCCAGCTGCACGTCGAAGATCTGCGCGATGAAGATGGCGGCGAGGGCCGGGTAGATCGCGGCGCAGCCGTCCATCTTGGTGGTGGCGCCGAACGGTACGGCGAAGGAGGCGTACTCCTTCGGGACGCCGAGGCGCTCGGTGACCTTCTGGGTGACCGGCATGGTGCCGACCGACGAGCGGGAGACGAAGGCCAGCTGGATGGCGGGCCAGGCGCCCTTGAAGAACTGGAGCGGGCTGACCTTCGCGACCGTGGCGAGCAGGAGCGGGTAGACGACGAACAGCACCAGCGCGCAGCCGATGTAGATGTCGGCGGTGAAGGTGGCGTACTTGCCGATGAGGTCCCAGCCGTACGTGGCGATCGCGGTGCCGATCAGGCCGACGGTGCCGATCGGGGCGAGGCGGATGACCCACCACAGGGCCTTCTGCAGGAGCTCCAGGGCGGATTCGGCGAGGTCCAGGACCGGCTTGGCCTTCGCGCCCAGCTGGAGGGCGGCGATGCCGGCGACCACGGCGAGGAAGACGATCTGGAGGACCTTCAGCTCGGTGAACGGCGTGACGACGTCCGTCGGCACGATGCCGGTCAGGAAGTCGATCCAGGAGCCGGTCCTCTTCGGGTCCTTGCCGTCGGCCGCGGTGAGGCCGGTGCCGGAGCCCGGGTCGGTCAGCAGGCCGATGGCGATGCCGATGCCGACCGCGATCAGCGAGGTGATCATGAACCAGAGGAGGGTGCGGGAGGCGAGGCGCGCCGCGTTGTTCACCTTCCGCAGGTTGGTGATCGACACCAGGATCGCGAAGAAGACGAGCGGGGCGATGGCCAGCTTCAGCAGCTGGATGAAGATGTCGCCGACCTTCTCCAGGGTGGTGCCGAGCCAGCTGATGTCCTGGCTGCGGGCGAGCCAGCCGAACAGGACACCGAGCACCAGACCGGCGATGATCTGGGCCCAGAAGGGGAATTTGAACGAGGCCTTGGCGGGGGCCTGCGGGGTCGCGGACGCGGACACGGACACTCTCCGGGGGTGACGCACAAAGAACTGGCGGATGGTTCTGCGATTGGCGGTGCGACAGCCGGAAAGCGCCGGCGGCCGGGACCGCTGCTGTATCGATTCAGCTCAACGACAACAGCAACAGGCCGCGGACACGCGGCGGCAGAGGTCGACGTGCAGGCGCGCCACGAGCGGGACGCTCGTGGTCATCGGGTGCGCAGCTGTGGTCAACATGTTGAACACGCTAACACTTACGCTTTGGGAATCTCAAAGACGTTCTTTGAGACAGGGGCGTACGAGGCCCCCTTGCGCCGGCCCGGAAAACGCGAACGCCCCAGCGTTACGGGCGGTATCCCCGGCGCTGAGGCGGTTCGGTGTGTGATGAAGCTAACTGGACCCCTACGGCTGCACGCGCGCCGCGTCGTCCGCCAGGTCCTCCTGGCTGCGGTTCGCGGCGAGCTTCTGCTTCGCACCCGCGACGCGGCCGGAGATCTGCTCGGACATCTCGTCGCGCTGCTTGCGCAGCAGTACGAAGGACAGCGGGGCGGAGAGGACGAGGGCGAGCAGCACGACCCAGGCGAAGTTGGCGTCGCCGAGGCCGGCGGGCACCCAGCCCAGGTTGACCAGTACGGCGACCAGGACGAGGCATCCGACGAAGATGCCCAGGCGCATCGCGGTGTAGCGGATCGTTGCGCTCGGCTTGAGGGACACGGTGACCCCTTCTCTCTCGTCGGTACGTCGGTCGGTACGTCGTCACGTGCCCGTCCAGTGAAGCACGCCGGGCCGCGACCCCGGTCCCCCGGGCCCCCGCCCCGGGGTCAGTGCAGCGGCAGCAGCATCGTGATGTCGTCGCGGTCGTCGCCGGGGGCCACGCGGATGGCGCCGGGGACGCGGCCGACCTCCTTGTAGCCGCAGGCCGCGTAGAAGTGCTCCAGGCCGTGGCCGCCGCGGCAGCCGAGGCGGATCGCGTCGACGCCCCCGATGGAGCGGGCGGCCGCCTCCGTGGCGGCCATCAGGTCGCGGCCGTAGCCCTTGCCCTGGTGGCGGGGGTGGACCATCACCGTGTACGCCCACACCCAGTGGAGCTGGAGCCGGTGCGTGTTGTGGGCGAGGAACGCCGTCGCGGCCACCTCGCCCTCCCCGTCGTGTCCGACGAGGAGCCGCATGCCGCCGTCGGCGACCGCCGCGAGCTGCTTGATGAGCGCCGGCCGGATGTCGTCGGCGCTGACCGGGGGCACGAAACCGACCGCGCCGCCCGCGTTGGTGACGTCGGCCCACAGCCGCAGGATCCCCTCGTGGAGGGCGGGGTCGACGACCGGATCCAGAGTGAACGTAAGGGTCATTGCGGGAGTCTATCCATTACCCGGGCGCTCGGTCCAGCGAAAAAGTAAGCCCCGGCCATCCCAGCCAGGGCTTACGATTTCTACGGTCCGACGGCGTCAGACCCGCATCGCCTGCGGCGTCTCGCGCAGCCCCGCGTCCGGGCCGGGGTACTCGCGGATGATCTCGTAGCGCGTGTTGCGCTCGACCGGGCGGAAGCCCGCCTCGCGGATCAGGTCCAGGAGGTCCTCGCGGCCCAGCTTGTTCGGGGTGCCGTAGTTGTCCGCGTCATGCGTGATCTTGTACTCGACGACCGAGCCGTCCATGTCGTCCGCGCCGTGCTGGAGCGCCAGCTGGGCGGTCTGCACGCCGTGCATCACCCAGAACACCTTGACGTGCGGCACGTTGTCGAAGAGGAGGCGCGAGACCGCGAAGGTCTTCAGGGCCTCCGCGCCCGTGGCCATCGTCGTCCGCGCCTGGAGCTTGTTGCGGACCTTGCCGTCCTTCATGTCGACGAAGTCGTGCTGGTAGCGCAGCGGGATGAAGACCTGGAAGCCGCCGGTCTCGTCCTGGAGCTCGCGCAGCCGCAGCACGTGGTCCACGCGGTGGCGCGGCTCCTCGATGTGCCCGTAGAGCATCGTGCTCGGGGTCTTGAGGCCCTTCTCGTGCGCCAGGCGGTGGATGCGCGACCAGTCTTCCCAGTGGGTGCGGTGGTCGACGATGTGCTGGCGGACCTCCCAGTCGAAGATCTCCGCGCCGCCGCCGGTGAGGGACTCCAGGCCGGCCTCGATCAGCTCGTCGAGGATGTCGGAGGCCGACATCCCCGAGATCGTCTCGAAGTGGTGGATCTCCGTCGCCGTGAACGCCTTCAGCGAGACGTTCGGCAGCGCCTTCTTCAGCTCGGAGAGCGAGCGCGGGTAGTAGCGCCACGGCAGGTTCGGGTGCAGGCCGTTGACGATGTGCAGCTCGGTGAGGTTCTCGTTCTCCATGGCCTTGGCCAGGCGCACGGCCTCTTCGATGCGCATCGTGTACGCGTCCTTCTCGCCCGGCTTGCGCTGGAACGAGCAGTACGCGCACGACGCGGTGCACACGTTCGTCATGTTGAGGTGGCGGTTGACGTTGAAGTGCACGACGTCGCCGTTCTTGCGCGTGCGCACCTCGTGGGCGAGGCCGCCGAGCCAGGCCAGGTCGTCGGACTCGTAGAGGGCGATGCCGTCCTCCCGGGTCAGCCGCTCGCCGGAGCGAACCTTCTCCTCCAGCTCGCGCTTGAGCCCAGCGTCCATCAGCCGGTCGCCTCCTCTAGATCCTGCTACCTGTCCTGCCAACCGCCACCCACCGTACTCTCAGCCCTCCTCGGGCAGTTCCCCGACCCGGTTCTCCCACTTCGTCGACAGCACGATGGTGGTGCGGGTGCGCGAGACGCCCTTGGTGCTGGAGAGCTTGCGGATGATCTTCTCCAGGCCGTCCACGTCACCGGCCCGCACCTTGAGCATGTACGAGTCGTCGCCCGCGATGAACCAGCAGTCCTCGATCTCCGCGAGGTCGCGCAGCCGCCGGGCCACGTCCTCGTGGTCCGCGGCGTCGGAGAGGGAGATGCCGATCAGCGCGGTGACGCCCATGCCGAGCGAGGCCGCGTCCACGGTGGCGCGGTAGCCGGTGATGACTCCGGCCGTCTCCAGCCGGTTGATGCGGTCGGTGACGCTGGGGCCGGAGAGGCCCACGAGACGGCCCAGCTCCGCGTACGAGGCACGACCGTTCTCGCGAAGTGCCTGGATGAGCTGCCTGTCCACCGTGTCCATTACGTGGAGCCTTCCATTATTCGGCGATCCTGCAAGTCTAGGTATAGAATCTAAGGCACACAGGGTCAACACCCTGTGAATCTTTCAACAGATCAATGACGATCTTCAGGAGTGGTTCACCGTGTACACGATCGAGATGGCCTACGCGCACATGCGACAGCTCCAGGAGCTGGCCAGCCGATCCCGTGCCCACCAGCCCGCCGCCGCCAAGCGCGTCGACAAGACCCGCAAGCCGCGCATCGCGAAGTAGCGCTACCCCCGGGGGCGGGATCCACCGATCTCCCCCTCCCAACGGCGGTACAGCCGGTGCGGCACCCCTGCCGCGTCCAGCACCCGCCCCGCGACGAAATCCACCAGATCCTGGATGTGCGTCGCGCCCGCGTAGAACGCCGGAGAGGCGGGCAGCACGATCGCGCCCGCCTCGTCCAGCGCCACCAGATGCTTCAGCGTCTGCCCGTTCAGCGGGGTCTCCCGTACCGCGACCACCAGCCGGCGCCGCTCCTTGAGCGTCACGCTCGCCACCCGCTGGAGCAGGTCCTTCGACAGCCCGAGCGCCACCCCGGCCACGCAGGCGGTGGAGGCGGGGACGATGAGCATCCCCTTCACGGGGTACGAGCCCGAGCTCGGGCCGGCGGCCAGGTCCCCGGCGCCCCAGTAGCGGACACCGTCCAGGTCCGGGCGCGCGAACGTGCCGGGCTTCCCGTCGGCCCCCCGCTCCAGCCACTCCCCCAGGTCCTCCCGCCAGTGCGCGTCGCGGAAGGCGATCCCGGTTTCGTCCAGCAGGGTGAGCCGCGAAGCCCGGCTGACCACCAGATCGACGCCCTCCCCCGCCGCGAGCAGCCCGCGGAGCACCGCCGCCGCGTACGGCGTCCCGGACGCCCCGGAAACCCCGACGACCCACGGGGTGCGATTGCGCTCAGTCATACCTCCGAGACTATCCGGCCACCGCCCGCGGGCACTCGCTAAGGTGGCCGGACGTTCCAGAGGGTGGGACGGCACGGGGGGCGAAGATGAGCACGACCATGGGCACGACGGCCGAACCGGCCTGGACGCAGGGCGACCGCGCGAAGGCCGCGGCCAAGCTGATGCTCGGCTGGGTGGCACTGCTGTGGGTGATCGAGGCGATCGATCTCGCCACCGGCCACGCGCTGGACGCGTACGGGATCTTCCCCCGCGACCCCGACCGGCTGATCGGCATCGCCGCCCACCCGTTCCTGCACTTCGGCTTCGGCCACGTGGCGGCCAACAGCCTCCCGCTGCTGGTCCTCGGCTTCATCGCCGCCCTCAGCGGCATACGCCGCTTCCTGGCCGTCAGCGCCCTGAACATCGCCGCGGTCGGGATCGGGTCCTGGCTGCTCGCCCCGCCGAACACCGTCGGAGCCGGCGCCTCGGGGCTGGTCTTCGGCCTCTTCGGCTACGTGGTGGTCCGCGGCTTCGTCGAACGCAAGCCGCTCAACGCGGCGGTGGCCCTGGTCATCGGCGTGCTCTGGGGCAGCACGGCCTTCCTCGGCATCCTGCCCACGGACTCCGGAGTCGGCTGGTACGCCCACCTCATCGGCCTCGTCGCGGGCGTCCTGACGGCTCTGTACTTCCGCAGGCCGTGACTCAGGCCGTGGCCCCCGGGTCGACGGGCAGGGCGGAGGTGTCGATCGCGACCTTCCCGATCCCGGTGTCCACGACGACCGTCTCGCCGTACGGGATCTCGTCACGGCCCCGGTAGCCGTCCGGACCGGGGTTCCAGAGGGTCGTGCACTGCGACTTGTACGGGTCGAAGATCAGGTAGTGCGGGATGCCGCGCCGGGCGTAGGCCCGGTCCTTGACCTCGTAGTCGTTGCGCACGCTGCTCGGTGAGACGACCTCGATGACCAGCTTGATCAGGTCCGGCGAGTAGGCAGCGAGGTTCCTGGCCGCCTCCGTCGCGGGGATCACCGCCAGGTCGGGGCAGAACTCGTTGTCACCGTCGAACGGGACGGCCACGTCGCTGAGGCAGTCCCACTCCTCCGTCAGCTGCGCGCTGAGTGCGTTCCACAGCGGCCAGAGGGTGGCCTTGTCGTACGGCTTGACCGGACTCAGCACGATGCTGCCCTCGACGATCTCCGAGTGGTAGCCCGGGAACATGTCCTCGAACCGGCTGAGCTGCGAGTGCAGGCGGTCGCTTCCGGAGGTGGTCACAACCGGCACGCTAGCTAAAGGGTCAGACCCCGAACCGCCAGATCCAGGAGAGCGCACACGAACAGGGCGATCCCGATGAAGCCGTTGACCGTGAAGAAGGCGCGGTTCAGGCGGGACAGGTCGTGCGGGGTGACGATGGTGTGCTCGTAGAAGAACGCGCAGACGACGATCAGCAGGCCCGCCCAGAAGAACATGCCCGCGTCGGTGGCGAGGGCGTACCAGGCCAGCAGGGCCGTGGTCACCACGTGCGCGCCGCGCGCGCCCCAGAGCGCGGCCGCGACGCCGAAGCGGGCCGGGACGGACTTGACGCCCTCCGCGCGGTCGGCGGCCACGTCCTGGCTGCCGAAGATCAGGTCGAAGCCGCCGATCCACACGCCCACCGCCAGGCCCAGGATCACCGCGTCCGCCGACCACTCGCCGGTGACGGCCAGCCAGGCGCCGACCGGGCCCATCGCCTGGGCCAGGCCCAGGATGGCGTGCGGGAAGTTCGTGAACCGCTTGCCGTACGGGTACACCACCATCGGGATCACCGCGACGGGCGCCAGCGCCAGGCACAGCGGGTTCAGCAGCGCCGCCGCCCCGAGGAAGACGACGAGCGCGATCCCGGCCCCGGTCCACGCGGACCGCACCGACACCGCACCGGTGACCAGCTCCCGGCCGGCGGTGCGCGGGTTGCGGGCGTCGATCTCGCGGTCGATGATCCGGTTGGCGGCCATCGCGAAGGTCCGCAGCCCCACCATGCACACGGTGACGAGCAGCAGCTTGCCCCAGTGCACGTTCCGGTCGAGCTGGAACATGGCGGTGAGCGCGGCGATGTAGGCGAAGGGCAGCGCGAAGACCGAATGCTCGATCATCACAAGCCGCAGGAACGCCTTGACCTTGTTGGTGGCCTCGGGCGAAGGTCCCGGCCCGACCACTCCGTCGGCGGTCGTCATCATGCGAGGCTCCTGCGGAACTCTTCGAGGTCGGCGCGCAGGGCGGCAACGTCCACCTGGGGGATCTCCAGGGTGAGCGGGGCCGGTTCCTCGCCCTCCGGCGGGGTGACGGCGGCCAGGAAGCCGCAGGCCTCACCGGCCGGGCGGGCCTGCAGGCGAAGCACCTCGCCCGCCCCGACGATGAACGGCCCGGTCTCGAAGGACAGCTCGGCCAGCAGCCGGTCGGCGAAGTCCTCGGCCTCCGCGTCCCTGAGGCCCGGCAGCTCGAAGCCGCCGCCCTCGCCCTCTTCCCGGTCCCACATCAGCGCCCAGACGTTCCCGGGCCCGGCGAACTCCTCCGCGCTGACGCCCGCCTGCTCGGCCGCCGCCCGGACCTCCGGGTCGGCCGGGTCCAGTCGCGGGCGCGCGAGGGCCACGTACGTGGTGTCGGTGCCGATGAAGAGGGCGGGGCCGCCCATCGCGGTGCTCACAGTCCGTACTCCTTCCAGCGGCGGTCCACCAGGGCCGCCGTCGCCGGGTCGGGCTCGACCATGTCGGGCCAGCCGCCGTCGCGGGTGTAACCCTCCTCGGGGAGCTTCTTCGTCGCGTCGATGCCCGCCTTGCCGCCCCAGAACTGCTGGTACGAGGCGTGGTCCAGGTGGTCCACCGGGCCCTCCACCACCGTCAGGTCGCGGGAGTAGTCCGTGTTGCCGAGCGCCCGCCAGGACACCTCGTGCAGGTCGTGGACGTCGCAGTCCGCGTCGACCACGATGATCAGCTTGGTCAGCGACATCATGTGCGCGCCCCAGATGGCGTGCATGACCTTCTGCGCGTGCTTCGGGTACTTCTTGTCGATCGAGACGATCGCGCAGTTGTGGAAGCCGCCCGACTCGGGGAGGTGGTAGTCCACGATGTCCGGGACGATGATCTTGAGCAGCGGGAGGAAGAAACGCTCCGTCGCCCGGCCCAGCGGGCCGTCCTCCGTCGGCGGCCGGCCGACGACGATCGACTGGAGCAGCGGACGCTTGCGCATCGTCACGCAGTCGATCTTCAGCGCGGGGAACGGCTCCTGCGGCGTGTAGAAGCCGGTGTGGTCGCCGAACGGGCCCTCCGGGAGCATCTCCCCCGGCTCCAGCCAGCCCTCGATCACGACCTCCGCGTTGGCCGGGACCTGCAGCGGGACCGTCTTGCAGTCGACCATCTCGATCCGCTTGCCCGCGACGAAACCGGCGAACATGTACTCGTCGATGTCGCCGGGGAGCGGGGCCGTGGACGCGTAGGTGACGGCCGGCGGGCAGCCGAAGGCGATCGCGACCGGCAGCCGCTCGCCGCGCTTGGCGGCGACGGCGTAGTGGTTGCGGCTGTCCTTGTGGATCTGCCAGTGCATGCCGATGGTGCGCTTGTCGTGGCGCTGGAGGCGGTAGAGCCCGAGGTTGCGGACCCCGGTCTCGGGGTGCTTGGTGTGGGTGAGGCCGAGGTTGAAGAAGGAGCCGCCGTCCTTGGGCCAGGTGAAGAGGGCCGGCAGCCGGTCCAGGTCCACGTCGTCGCCGGTGAGGACGACCTCCTGGACGGGCGCGGCGTCGCCCTTCACCTTCTTCGGCGGCACGTGCACCATCGAGCCGAGCTTCCCGAAGGCCTCGCGGACCCCGATGAAGCCCTGCGGCAGCTCCGGCTTCAGCAGGCCGCCGATCTTCTCGCTGATCTCGCCGTACGACTTCAGGCCGAGGGCCTTGAGCAGGCGCCGGTCGGTCCCGAAGACGTTCATGGCCAGCGGCATCGCCGAGCCCTTGACGTTCTCGAAGAGGAGGGCCGGGCCGCCCGCCTTGTTCACTCTGTCGACGATCTCCCCGACCTCCAGGTACGGGTCGACTTCGGCCTTGATGCGCTTGAGGTCGCCCTCTCGCTCCAGAGCCCGGAGCAGCGAACGGAGATCGTCGTAAGCCATAGGGGCAAGTATCCGTCACCTACTACCCTGGAAGGGTCACCGGGGCCCTGTGCGGCCCCGCCGCCACTGCCCGGGAGTCGGTCCCACACCGTGCTGCGCTATCTGCCGTTCCTGCTGATCATCGCGCTGACCATCTACGCCTTCATCGACTGCCTGAACACGCCCGAGGAAGAGGTCAAGCACCTGCCCAAGGTGGTGTGGGTGATCATCATCCTGCTCTTCTCCATCGTCGGGCCGGTGGTGTGGCTGTTCGCGGGCAAGCAGCGGGCGGCCGCCGGCGGGAGCCGCGGCGGCCGGGCCCGGTGGGTCGCGCCCGACGACAACCCGGAGTTCCTCAAGTCCCTGCGCGACGAGCAGGAGAAGGACGGGAAGAGGGACACGGACAAGGGCGACCAGCAGTAGCTCCCGGCAGGACGGGCACCGTGGGGCGAGCGACACGATTGAACGTGTTCAAGGCGACTGTCAGACTGTGCCCATGCCGAAGGACAGCAGGCCGCGGATCGTCGACACGATCCTGCGCAATCTCCTCGCGTACGGAGTGTGCGTCGCGGCCCTGCTGACCATGGCCGGCTGCAACCCGCAGCTGTCCGCTTCGGTCCCCGCCGTCTACGACGCCCGCGCCTCCGAGATCATCGGCACCTGGCGGTGCGTCGAGGGCACCGAGGTCGTCTTCCACCCCGACCGCACGGCCACCGTCACCCTCCTCGACGGCCAGGAGTACGACTACGAGGGCGGCTGGCGCATCTCCGGCCCCGCCACCTGGCGGCTGACCGCCGAGCAGCCGGCCGGCTGGAACCTCGGCCAGCACGTCCGCCTCGACCTGCCCGCGCGCACCGGCGCCGCCGCGCGTGGCGGCGTACAGGAGGCCCGGCAGCCCGCCCCCGACCGGTACCTGTGGACCTTCGAGCTGCGCCGCGACGAGCGGCAGACCCTGGAGCTGTACTTCTTCTTCGGGGACCCGGCCGCGCGCAGCTCCTACGTCCTGGAGAAGGACGCGTAGTCCGCCCGCAGCCCGGCCCAGTGGGCGTCCGTCCAGGCGGCCCAGTCCGCGGGCCCCGCCGGCCGCCCGGCCAGTGCGGACTCCAGGAGCTCGAAGTGCTCGTGCCAGCCGGCCAGGCAGTCCAGGCGCTCGTCCTGCGGCCCGCCCCGCTCGTTCACGAACCGGATGACCGTCGAATCGGTCCCCACCGGCTCCAGGTGGAAGCGGATCCGCCCGTGCACGCTCACCGTGTACTCCACGACCCGCTCCACGTCCCACGCCGTGACCCGGCCCGTGGCCACCGTCCCGGTGTGGGGCCAGCGCAGCGCGACCGCCCCGCCGAGCCTGCGCTCCAGGACCTCGGCCTCCGCCAGCCAGCCGCGCAGCCCGTCCGGCGTGGTCAGGACGGGCCACAGCTCCTCGTACGCGTACGGCAGGTGCAGCTCGAACCGCAGCCGCCAGCGGTCCTCGCCGCGGCTCTCGCTGGTGCCATGGATCACAGGAGGCATGACACCAGCGTCCCACTCGGGCCGGTCAGACGCCCGCGTACGAGTGCTTGCCGTTGAGCAGGATGTTCACGCCGTAGTAGTTCCAGATCCAGCAGGCGAAGGCGAAGAGCGCGAGGTACGCGGCCTTGCGGCCCTTCCAGCCGGCGGTGGCGCGGGCGTGCAGGTAGCAGGCGTACGCCACCCAGGTCACGAAGGACCAGACCTCCTTGGGGTCCCAGCCCCAGTAGCGGCCCCAGGCGTCGCCCGCCCAGATCGCGCCCGCGATGATCGTGAACGTCCACAGCGGGAAGAAGGCCGCGTTGATCCGGTACGAGAACTTGTCGAGCGTGGCCGCGGCGGGGAGCCGCTCCATGACCGAGGTCGCGAAGCGGCCCGGCTGCTCGCCGCGGGCGAGCTTGGCCTCGTAGGAGTCGCGGAAGAGGTAGAGGAGGGTGCCGGTCGCACCGATGTAGAAGACGGCGCCGCAGATGATCGCGGTGGAGACGTGGATCCACAGCCAGTACGAGTGCAGGGCCGGAACCAGCTGGTCGCTGTCGGTGTAGAGCCAGGTCACGGCGATGCCGAGGTCCAGCAGGACGGTGGTGACCAGGATCAGGCCCATCCAGCGGACGTTCTTCTTCAGCGCGAGCAGGACCAGGTACGCGCCGACGGCCACCGTGGAGAAGGTGATCGAGAACTCGTACATGTTGCCCCAGGGGGCCCGCTCCACGGACAGCGCGCGGGCCGCGACACCGGCCGCCTCGATGAGGAAGGCGAGCGCGGTGAGCGAGACGGCGATCCGCCCGTAGAGGTCGCCCTGCACGGTGCCGCCGGCCGCGCCGGGGCCGTCCGGGACGTCGCGGCTGCCGGTGGCGGAGCGGGTGACGATCTTCGGCTTGTCGAGGACGGCGGTGGCCCCGCCCTTGCCGCGCACCTGCACGGCGGGGGCGGCGGCGCTCGGCGCCCCGGTCAGCGCGGCGGCCGTACGGCCCACCTTGCTGCGGCTGCCGAAGATCCACTCGGCGATGTGGGCGAGGAAGGCGAGCGTGTAGACCGCCATCGACGAATAGATCAGGTAGTTGCTGATCTGCGCCAGGTTCTCGTTGGCTGCGGCTGCGAGCGGCGTCATCCGCGCTCTCCTTCAAGGGTTTCTTCGACAGGTTCGGCAGGTACTGCGGGGGGCGCGGGGGCCGCGCCCGGCGCCTGCTGGTGCAGCGTGGCGGCGAGCTCCGCCAGCTCCTCCGGGAGCTTGGCGGACTCGCTGCGGCCCAGGCCCGCCATCTCGACGACGGTGACGCCGTCCTCGCCGGCCACCGCCCGCACCCAGATCCGGCGGCGCTGGATGAACAGGGAGCCGGCCAGACCCGCGATGGCGGCGATCGCGCCGGCCAGGGCGAGGCCGCTGCCGGGCTGGTGGGTGATGGAGAAGGTCGCCCAGCGTTCGATGCCCTCGAACTTCACGGTGCCCGCGCCGTTCGGCAGGACCATCTCCTCGCCCGGCAGCAGGCTCTTCTTGAACAGCTGGCCCGACTCGTCCTTGTAGGACTCCATCTTGGTCGTGTCGAGCTGGTAGACGTTCTGCGGCAGGCCCGAGTCCACGCCGAGGCTGCCGTGCCAGGCGCTGAGCATGAGCGCCGGGAAGCCCAGGTCGGGGAACTGGGAGAACATCATGCCCTTGCCCTGGCCCGCGAAGGTCGGCACGAACACGGCGTTGAAGCCGAGCTGCTCCTTCTTGCCGTCCTTGTCCTTGTAGCCGTCGGTGACCTTCACGGCTCCGGTGGAGGTGAGGTTGGCGTCCTGCGGGAGCATCGGGACGGCGTCCTTGAAGATCACCTTCCCGGTGGGGTCGGTGACCGAGATGACCGGCGCGTAGCCGTGCCCGAGCAGGTAGACCTTGGAGCCGTCGACCTCCAGGGGCTTGTTGACCTGGATCTCGCGCTGCTGCGGCTTGCCGTGCGCGCCCTCGCTGAAGGTGACGTACGCCTTGAAGTCGCGCGGGGTGCCCTTCTGCGGGCCGGTCTTCTCGTACGTGGCGTCGAACCTGTCCAGGGTGAACGAGAAGGGCGGCAGGTCCTGCGGGTCGAAGAGGGTGCCGTACTTGAAGTCGTCGTACTGGGTGAGCGTGTTCGAGAAGCCCTTGCCGCGCAGGACGAGCTTGCCGCCCTCGGACTTGAAGTACTGGCCCCAGGCGAAGGCCACGAGCATCACGATCAGCGCGACGTGGAAGATCAGGTTCCCGGCCTCGCGGAGGTAGCCCTTCTCCGCGGCGACGTGGTTCGCGGCGCGTTCGGTGCGGAAGCGGTTCCCGCCGAGCAGGGTCTTCGCGTACGAGAGGACCTCGTCCGGGGTCTTGTCCGTGCGCCAGGTGGTGTGCACGGGCAGCCGGTCGAGCCGCTTGGGGGCGGCCGGCGGGCGGCCGCGCAGCTGGCCGACGAACTGCCAGGAGCGCGGCAGGATGCAGCCGATCAGCGAGATGAACAGCAGCAGGTAGATCGCGGAGAACCAGAACGACGAGTAGACGTCGAAGAGCTGGAGCTTCTCGGCGACGCCCACCCAGGAGGGGTTGTCCCGCTTCCAGACGGCGACCTTCATCGCGTCGACCGAGGTCTGCGGGATGAGGGAGCCGGGGATGGCGCCGAGGGACAGCAGGAAGAGGAGGATCAGCGCCACCCGCATGGAGGTGAGCTGCCGCCAGAACCAGCGGGCCCAGCCGAGCAGGCCGATGCCGACGGCCGCCGTGCCGGGGCCGTCCTCCAGGGGGGCGGTGGAGAGCTGGGCTCCGGCCGCGCCGAGTTCGGGCTCGGCGGAGTCGAGCGGCGCCTCGGTCGACGCGTTGTCTGTCGTACTCATGTGCGTTACGTCCTCAGATCCCCACCGTGAAGCCTTGGGTCCAGCTCTGCATGTCGCTGACGATGCTGTCCCACATTCCTGTGACGAGCAGCAGACCGGTGAGGATCAGCATGCCTCCACCGATGCGCATCACCCATGCATAGTGCTTCTTCACCCAGCCGAACGCGCCGAGCGCCTTGCGGAAGGCGATCGCGGCGAGGATGAAGGGCAGACCGAGGCCCAGGCAGTAGGCGACGGTCAGCAGCGCCCCCCGGCCCGCGCTGGCCTGGTCGATCGAGAGGGTGTTGACGGCGGCGAGGGTCGGGCCCATGCAGGGGGTCCAGCCGACGCCGAAGAGCACGCCGAGCAGGGGCGCCCCGAGGAGGCCCGCCGTCGGCTTCTTGTGGAAGCGGAACTCCCGCATCGTCAGACCCGGGATCGCCCCCATGAAGAAGAGGCCCAGGACGATCACCAGGCCGCCGAGGACCCGGGAGATGATCTCCTTGTTGTCCTGGAGGGTGGCGCCGAAGTAGCCGAAGAGCGCGCCCGTGGAGACGAAGACGGCGGTGAAACCGGCGATGAACAGGCTCGCTCCGGCCATCATCCGGCCGCGCCTGGCCTCGGCGAGGTCGGCGCCGCTGACGCCGGTCACGTAGGAGAGGTAGCCGGGGACCAGCGGGAGCACGCAGGGCGAGAAGAAGGAGACCAGCCCGGCCAGGACGGAGATGGGCAGGGCCAGCAGCAGGGCCCCGCTCAGGACGGTGGTGTTCACACCGGTCGTCTCGGCGGCGAGGAGGAGCTCGGGGACCACGTGGACCACGAGGTCACTTCTCCGCGAGCAGCGGGTCGATCATGGAGCGCAGCTGCTGCTCGTTGACCGCGGCCAGGGTGCGGGCGGCGATCCTGCCCTCCTTGTCGAGGACGATCGTGGAGGGGATCGACGACGGGTTGAGGGTGCCCTTGGGGAAGCGGAGCATCAGCTTGCCGTCGGGGTCGTAGAGGCTCGGGTAGGTGATCCCGAAGTTCTCCTCGAAGGACACCGCGTTCTGCGCGCTGTTGTCGCGGACGTTGATGCCGACGAAGGCCACCTCCGCGCCGGCGCCCTCCAGCTCCTTGGAGACCTTCGCGAAGTACGGGGCCTCGGCTCGGCACGGCGGGCACCAGGAGCCCCACACGTTGAGGACGACGACCTTGCCCTTGAGGGCGGTCGTGTCGAGGGTCTTGCCGTCGACGGTCGGACCGTCGAGCTTGGGGGCCTCGGTGCGCTCCGCCGTGGCGACGGTGGAGATGCCGCCCTCGCCCGTGACGTAGCCGCCGCCGGAGCTGCGGGTGGACTTGCTGCCGCCGTCCGAACCATCGCAGGACGTCAGGGTCATGACGCCCGCGAGGGTCACCGCGGTCAGCAGGATGGCGCGGCCGCTGATCGAGCGGTGGCTTCTTCTACGACAAAGCGCGCGGCTAAGGCTCATGTGAAAAGTTTCGCATGAGCAATTTGTGGATCTACCGCACCCCCCGCGGGGCTGTCAATGCGCTGGTCAGGCGCTGGTCGTGTAGGCCGCCCAGCCGCCCGCGGGCGCCTGGCCGGGGCCGAGCTCGCGGAGCCTGGCGAGCACCTTGGGGTCCTGGACGTCCAGCCAGTCGGTGAACTGACGGAAGGATACGAGCCGTACATCCCTTTTGTCCGCCATGCCCTTGAGGGCTTCCTCGACGGCGTCCATGTAGATGCCGCCGTTCCACTCCTCGAAGTGGTTGCCGATGAAGAGCGGCGCGCGGTTGGTCTCGTAGGCCCGCCGGAAGCCGCCGAGGTAGGTGGCGGTGGCCTGGGTGCGCCAGCCCGGGTAGTTGGCCGGGACGCCCCTGGTGGTGTTCTTGGACTGGTTGGCGAGGATGTTGTAGTCCATGGACAGCACCTCGAAGGAGTGCCCGGGGAAGGGCAGGGACTGCAGCGGCAGGTCCCAGACCCCCGCCTTCTTCACCGGCCACACCTGCAGGCCGCCGGGCGAGCTGGAGTCGTAGCGCCAGCCCAGCCTCTGCGCGGTGGGCAGCAGGTTGTCCTGGCCGAGGAGGCAGGGGGTGCGGGCGCCGGTCAACTCCTTGCGGTAGTCGAAGGGCAGGGGTTCGAGGTCGGTGAAGCCGGTGTTCGTGCGCCAGTTGGTGACGAAGGACACGGCCTGGTCGATCTCGCTCTGCCAGTCTTCCGGGGTCCACCGGGCGACGGAGCCGGAGCCCCCGCAGAAGTGGCCGTTGAAGTGCGTGCCTATCTCGTGGCCGTCGAGCCAGGCCTCGCGGACGTACTTGAGGGTGGAGCGGACGTTCTCGTCCTTGAGGTAGCCGATGTCCGAGGCCCCGGCGGGGTTGTTCGGCGGCTGGTAGAGGCCCTTCTTCGACTCGGGCAGCAGGTAGAGGCCGGAGAGGAAGAAGGTCATGCCGGCGCCGTGGTCCTTGGCGAGCTTGAGGAAGCGCGGGAAGAGGCCGTTCCCGATCTCCCCCGCCCCGTCCCAGCTGAAGACGACGAACTGCGGCGGGGTCTCGCCCGGCTGGAGGGGCACCGGCCGGTCCGGCTGGTTGGGCTGCGGGCCGGTGTCGGCGGTGGAGCCGTCGCCGATGGCCTTGGCCGCCGGCTTCTCGCCGGGTTTGGGGTTCTTGATCGGCCCGGGGGCGCCGGGATCGGACCCGTCCGGTGAGCCGCAGCCGGCGATACCCATCGCGGCGGCAGCCCCAAGTCCCAGTCCCAGCACTCCCCTTCGGCTGAAGTCGCGCATGTCACCGTCCCCGTCGTCACTCGCACAGCTGATGCCATTGCCCATATAAACGGACAATTCGCCAGAACTTGCGGCACTGGAACGGTGATTCCCGGCGCAACTTATATTTATTTAGGTAAAGCTGTAACGGTTCGTAACAGACCTAGGCCCCGAAGGCCTTGGACTTGCCCTTCACCGGCTTCGCCCCGGCCAGCAGGTGCGCCGGGACCAGGTCCCGGGCCGGCTCGCTGTAGCCCACCGAGACCAGCTTGTCGCCCTGGTACGTGAAGGACGTCAGCGAGGCGAGCGTGCACTGCCGGCGGCGCGGGTCGTGCCACAGCCGGCGCTTCTCCGCGAAGCTGCGCACGATCCAGATCGGCAGCTGGTGGCTGACCGCCACCGCCTCGTGGCCGCGGGCCGAGTCGCGCGCCGACTCGATCGCGCTCATCATCCGGACCACCTGGTCGACGTACGGCTCGCCCCACGAGGGCTTGAACGGGTTCGTCAGGTGCTTCCAGTTGCCGGGCTTGCGCAGCGCGCCGTCGCCGACGCCGAAGGTCTTGCCCTCGAAGACGTTCTCCGCCTCCAGCAGCCGCGCGTCCGTCGCCAGGTCCAGGCCATGCGTCTTGGCGATCGGCTCCGCCGTCTCCTGCGCCCGCTCCAGCGGGGAGGCCACCACGTAGGTGACGTCCCGGCCCTTCAGGTGCTCGGCGACCCGGTCGGCCATCTGCCGGCCCAGCTCGGAGAGGTGGTAGCCGGAGCGGCGCCCGTACAGGACCCCGTCCGGGTTGTGCACCTCGCCGTGGCGCACCAGGTGCACGACGGTGATGTCGGGACGGTCTGCGTCACTCATGCGGTGGCCTCCGCGGCGGCCCGGGCGGCGGCCGGCAGGGCGGCCGCGATCCGCTCGATCGCCTGCTCGTCGTGGGCGGTGGACACGAACCAGGACTCGAAGGCCGACGGCGGCAGGTAGACGCCCTGCGCCAGCATCGAGTGGAAGAAGCCGTTGAAGCGGAAGCCCTCCTGCTTCTTGGCGTCGTCGTAGTTGCGGACCTCGTCCTCGGTGAAGAAGACGGAGAACATGTTGGAGGCGGTCTGCAGCCGGTGCGCCACGCCCTCCTTGCTCAGCGCCGCCGTCACCAGCCCCTGGATCTCCTTCGAGACCGCGTTCACCTTCTCGTACGCGGCCCCGTCCAGCAGCCGCAGCTGCGCGAGACCGGCGGCGGTGGCGATCGGGTTACCGGAGAGCGTGCCGGCCTGGTAGACCGGGCCGGCCGGGGCGAGGTGGCCCATCACGTCGGCGCGGCCGCCGAAGGCCGCCGCCGGGAAGCCGCCGCCCATGACCTTGCCGAAGGTCATCAGGTCGGGCTTGACGCCGTCCACGCCGTACCAGCCGGCGCGGCTCGTACGGAAGCCCGTCATGACCTCGTCGGAGATGTACAGCGCGCCGTTCTCGCGGCAGAGGTCGGCCAGCCCCTGGTTGAAACCGTCGAGCGGGGTGACGACGCCCATGTTGCCGGGCGCGGCCTCGGTGATCACGCAGGCGATCTCGCCGGGGTGCGCGGCGAAGGCCGCCCGGACCGCGTCGAGGTCGTTGTAGGGCAGGACGATCGTGTCGCCGGCCTGCGCGCCCGTGACGCCGGGGGTGTCGGGCAGCGCGAAGGTCGCGAGCCCGGAACCGGCGGCGGCCAGCAGCGCGTCCACGTGGCCGTGGTAGCAGCCGGCGAACTTCACGACCTTGGCCCGTCCGGTGAACCCGCGCGCCAGCCGGATCGCCGACATCGTGGCCTCCGTACCGGAGGAGACGAGCCTCACCTGCTCGACGGGCTCGATGCGCGCGACGATCTCCTCGGCGAGCGCGACCTCGCCCTCGCCGGGCGTGCCGAAGGACGTGCCGCGGGCGACGGCGGCCTGGACGGCCTCGATCACCTCGGGGTGGGAGTGGCCGAGGATCATCGGACCCCACGAGCACACGAGGTCGACGTACTCACGGCCGTCGGCGTCCGTCAGGTACGGACCGGTGCCGGACACCATGAACCGGGGCGTACCGCCCACGGCACGGAAGGCGCGGACGGGAGAGTTCACGCCGCCGGGGGTCACGAGGGACGCGCGCTCGAAGAGCGTCTGCGAAACTGGGGCTTCATACGGGTACGGGTAGCTCACAGCAGCCATGGTCTCAGAGGCCGCGACAGACTTGCGGACGGGCGTTTCACCGCGCCGCCGCGGGGGAGGTCACTGCCATGATGATCAGGCTGCGTGGCGGGGGCCGCGGGGCCGGGGCAAGCAAGACCAGTCGGGTGGAGATATGCAACGCGGTGGTGGACCGGGCGAGGGTACGGACGGCCTCGATCCGCAGCGCGCCCGCGAAGCCCGCGAGGCCCGCCGCCGGGGCAAGCACCGACGCCGCTCCACGGAGGCGGCCGACGCCGTCCCGGGGCCGACGCTGCCGTCCGACGAGCTGCCCGCGGGTCAGGGCCAGGGCCGGGGCATGGGAGTGACGTACAAGTACTTCGGCGCCCCCGACGGCGCGACGGCGGCCCGGGTCCCGGTGACCATGCGGCCCGAGGAGCTCGGCGGCGACGAGCTCGGCATGGGCGGCCTCTTCACCAAGATCAAGCCGGAGACGATGGCCGCGATGGTCCTCACCGGCATCGAGGGCATACCCCTCCACAAGGTGCCGCCGCTGGAGCTGGTCGTCCTCCACCCCGACTACGCGGTGGTCAAGCTGCCGATGACGGTGGTCGACCCGCTGCGCGGCATCGGCGAGGAGTCGGTGGGCGCGGCCGCCTTCATCTGGTCCACCGTCCCGGACCGCGGCGGCCCGAGCGACGCGTTCAACGTCTACCAGCTGCTCCACGAATGGCAGGACTTCTCCCACCGCCTCCACGAGAACGGGCATCAGGCCTACTGCCTGGTCTGGCCGTAAACGGGGCGCCCGCGCGGCGGGGCTCGCGGGCCGGGGGCCAGCGGGCTCGCGGGCGGGGTCGCCGGCGGGCTCCCGTTGCGGGCCCTCGCGACCCGTCGTGACGATGGGCCCATGAGCCCCCCGATCCCCCGGAGGCCAGGGCTCCTGCTGGCCTGGCACCTGCTGCGGGCGACCGCGTGCACTGCCGTGCCGGCCACGCTGTACTTCCTGGCGCCGCTGGATCAGTGGACCGCCGCGGCCGCCATCGGGGTACTGCTCGGCGCGCTGCTCCTGGGCGCTCCGCTGATCGCCTGGCAGTTCTCGCGGATCACCCGTGCGGCCTATCCGCGGCTGCGGGCCATGGAGGCGCTGGCCACCGCCGTACCGCTGTTCCTGCTGCTGTTCTCCGCCGCGTACTTCGTGCTCTCCCGCGAGCACCCGCGGGCCTTCACCGAGATCCTGGACCGCACGGACGCCCTCTACTTCACCGTCGCCGTCTTCGCGACCGTGGGGTTCGGGGACATCGCGCCCGTCTCGGCGGCGGCCCGCGCGCTGACCACCGTGCAGATGGTCGCGGACCTGATCGCCGTGGGCCTGATCGTCAAGGTCCTGGTGGAAGCCGTACGGATCGGCCTGCGCCGCAAGCAGGCGCCGACCCGGGAGGAGCCCCGATGACCGGCCAACCCCCACCGCAGCCGGCCCCGCAGCCGGAGCCCCGGCCGGAGCCCCAGCCGCCACCGCCGCCCCCCGTCCAGGGGGAGCCGCAGGTGCTGCGGGAGATCCTCCTGTCCCCCGGCTACATGCGGGTCCTCCTCCTGTGCGCGCTGATCGGCATCCCCGTCTCGCTCGCCGCGTTCTGGTTCCTCGCCGGCCTGCACGCGCTGGAACGCGCCCTCTGGGACGACCTGCCCCACGCCCTCCTCGGCCGGGACACCCCGCCCTGGTGGTGGCCGCTGCCCCTGCTCGCGATCGCGGGGGCCGTCGTCGGCCTCGTCGTCGCCCGGCTGCCCGGAGCCGGCGGGCACGTCCCGGCCGACGGACTCCAGCCCGGCGGAGCCACCACCGCCGCGCTCCCCGGTGTGCTGATCGCGGCGACCGCGAGCCTGCCGTTCGGCGCCGTCCTGGGCCCCGAGGGGCCGCTGATCGCGATGGGCGGCGGGCTGGCGCTGCTCCTGCGCGACCTCACCCGCGGCCCGACCACCCCGCAGGCCACCGCACTGGTGACCGTCGCCGGATCGGCTGCGGGCATGGCGGCCATCTTCGGCAGCCCGCTGATCGCCGCCGTGCTGCTGATCGAGGTCGTGGGGCTCGGCGGGCCCCGGCTGTTCGCCGTCATGCTGCCCGCGCTGCTCTCCAGCGGCCTGGGCGCCCTCGTGTTCACCGGATTCGGCAGCTGGACCGGGCTCAAGACCGGCGGGCTGTCCATGAAACTGCCCGGCCCGGTACCGCCGCTCCACGCCGGGGACATCGCCTGGACGCTGCTCATCGCCGTGCTCGTCGCGGCCGCGGTGCACGGGGTGATCGCCGTGGGCCGGCGCACCGCCGCCTACGTGTCGCCCGCGGCGCGCGGGCCGCGGGACGTGGTCGTGCGCACCCTCCTGTGCGCCCTGGCGGCGGGCCTGTGCGCCTCGCTCTACGCGCTGCTCACCGACCACTCCCCCACCGAGGTCGCCTCCTCCGGGCAGGCCCTGCTGCCGGAGCTCGTCGCGCACCCGCACGCCTGGGGCGTCGGCGCGCTGATCGGCCTGCTGCTGCTCAAGGGGATCGCGTACGCCCTGTGCCTGGGGAGCCTGCGCGGTGGCCCGGTCTTCCCCGCGCTCTTCCTCGGGGCCGCGGTGGGCGCCCTCATCGCGCCGCTGCCCGGACTCGGCTTCGCGCCGGCGGTCGCCGCGGGCATGGCGGCCGCGTCCACGACGCTGCTGCGGCTGCCGGTGAGCTGCGTCGTCCTGGTGGTGCTCCTCGTCGGGGACACCGCCATGACCCCGGTGGTGATCCTGGCGGCGGTGGTCGCGTTCATCACCGGAGAACTGCTGCCCCTGCTCCGCGGGAGGCCGGCCGCCGCGGACCGAGCCCCGCTCCTCAAACGCCGGAGGGGCTGATCGTGCCCGCCGTGGCCGGGCCGGGTGCGGGTCAAGGACCGGGGCTCCGCCCCGCACCCCGCGCCGCAAACGCCGGCGAGGCTGGATCTGCCCCCGAAGCCCCGTCCGTCAGGGGGCCCGCTCCGCCAAAGCCCCGCGGCCCCGGCCGAGCCCCGGCAGGGGGCCCGCTCCGGCAAAGCCCCGCCAGCTCGGCCGAGTCCCGGCAGGGGACCCGCTCCGGCCAAGCCCCCGCGCAAGACCGGCCGAGTCCCGGCAGGGCCCCCGCTCCGGCGAAGCCTCGCGGGGCCGTCCGACTCCCGGGAGGGGACCCGCTCCGGCCAAGCCTCGCGGGGCCGTCCGAGGCCCGGCAGGGGACCCGCTCCGGCCAAGCCCCCGCACAAGACCGGCCGAGTCCCGGCAGGGCCCCCGCTCCGGCCAAGCCTCGCGGGGCCGTCCGAGGCCCGGCAGGGGCCCGCTCCGGGCAAGCCCCCGCGCAAGGCCGGCCGAGTCCCCGGTAGGGGGGTGTCACGCCGTCAGGACGATGCGGCCCCGGACGCCCGCCGCCGCCAGCCGTTCGTGGGCCTTTCCGGCGTCCGCCAGGGCGAAGGTCTCCGAAACCCGGAGCGTGAGCGCCCCCTCGTCGACCAGCGCCACCAGCCGCCCCAGCAGCTCCCCGTCCGCCGCGACCTCCTGCTCCTCCACCCGGATCCCCCGCTCCGCCGCCGGCGCGTGGTGGGGGATGAGGCCGACGTAGACCCCGCCGTCGCGGACGAAGGCCAGCGCGTCCTCCCCCAGCACGGCCGCGTCCAGGACCCCGTCCACCGGCTCGGCCGGAGCCTCCCCGCGCGGAACGAAGGCGGCCGCGCCCAGCGACCGTACGAGCTCCTCGTCCTCCGCGCCCGCCAGGGCGGTCACCACCAGCCCGGCCCGCGCCGCCAGCTCCACCGCGAGGCCGCCGACCACTCCCGCGGCCCCCGTGATCAGGACCGACGCCCCGGGGGCGAGCCCCAGCAGGTCCAGCGCCCGGGCGGCGGTCAGCCCGCTCAGCGGGAGCGCCGCCGCGGCGACCGTGTCCACGCCGGCCGGCGCGGCCGCCACCGCGGAGGCGTCGAGGACGGCGTACTCCGCGTGCGTGCCCAGCGGCTTCACCGTCCCGTAGTGCAGCCCCACGACCCGGTCGCCCCGGCTCCACCCGGTCACGTCGGCGCCGATCTCGTCGATCTCCCCGGCCACGTCCCAGCCGAGCCCGAGCCGCTGCCCGGCGCCGCCGAAGACCCCGGCGCGGACCGCACCGTCGACCGGGTTGACCCCGGCCGCGCGGACCCGGATCCGGACCTGGCCGGCCCCGGCCCGCGGCACGGGCACCTCGGCCACCTCGACCAGCTCGGGGCCGCCGAACTCGTTCACCACTGCCGCCAGCATCGTCGTCTGCTCGCTCATCGCCGTCTCCCGTTCAGTAACTCAGTCGATTTCGTTCGCTCGTTCGCGGTGAGCACTAACTTAGGGAGAGGTACTCTCTTTTCGTAAGTACGCACTTCAAGGTGCGTACCCGACCCGGAAGTAGGGCACCCATGGCCACCCGTACCGCCGCAGCCGCCCGCGAAGAGGCCCGTTTCGCCTACGACGCCTTCCTCGCCGAGTGCCCCACCAGCCAGCTCCTCTCGCGGATCAGCGACAAGTGGGTCAGCCTCATCGTCAGCGCGCTCGGCGAAGCCGAGGACCGCTCCATGCGCTACAGCGACCTCGGCCGCAAGATCCCCGGCGTCAGCCAGAAGATGCTGACCCAGACCCTCCGCTCCCTCGAACGTGACGGCCTCGTCTCCCGCACGGTCACCCCCACCGTCCCGGTCCGCGTCGACTACCGGCTCACCGACCTCGGCAGCAGCCTCGGCTGCCTGCTCTCCTCCGTGAAGCGGTGGGCCGAGAACCACTTCGACGAGGTCAGCACCCACCGCGAGACCTACGACGAGGCAGCCGCGACCTCGTAATTGAGCCGCGCCCGGCCCTCCGGCAGTGGCATGCTGACAGGGTGAACGGACCCGGCATTCAGCTCACCCTCGCCCCCGAACTGCGCCTGTTCGCCGCCCCCAGCCGGCGCGCCGAACGCGTACCGACCGCGACCGACGGCGCCTCCAGCCTCGGCCACGTCGTCGAATCGGCGGGGGTCCCGCTCACCGAGGTCGGACGCCTCCTCGTCGACGGGCGCGAGGTGCCGGTCTCGTACGTGCCCCAAGACGGGCAGTGCGTGGAGGTGTTCGGCGTGGAGCGGCCCCAACGCGTCGCCGGCGCGCCGCTCCGCTTCCTTCTCGACGTCCACCTCGGCACCCTCGCCCGCCGGCTGCGGCTGCTCGGCGTCGACGCCGCGTACGAGAACGAGGACATCGGCGACCCGGCCCTCGCCACCCGCTCCGCCGCCGAGCAGCGCGTCCTGCTCTCCCGCGACCGCGGACTGCTGCGGCGCCGCGAGCTGTTCGCCGGCGCGTACGTCTACAGCGACAACCCCGACGAGCAACTCCGCGACGTCCTCGGCCGGTTCGCGCCGGACCTCGCGCCGTGGACGCGGTGCACGGCCTGCAACGGGCCGCTGCACGAGGCCGACAAGGACAGCGTCGGGGACCGCCTGGAGGGGGGCACGCACCGCTCCTACGACGTCTTCGCGCAGTGCGCCGACTGCGAGCGGGTGTACTGGCGCGGCGCCCACCATGCCCGCCTGGAGCGCATCGTGGACGAGGCCGTAGTCGAATTCGGCCCCGCCGCCACGTAACCGCGCCGGCGGGCCGGGCGGTCTCGGGTGCGGCGCCACTGCCGGGGCTCCGCCCCGGACCCCGCTCGCCTCAATCGCCGGCGGGGCTGGGGGGGTGAAATCAACTCTCCCGTACCCGGGCCGGGGTTTTGGCCTGTGGGGGGAGTGGGGGCGCGCAGGGGCGTCCCCGCAGGACGAGCGCGCAACCACGCTGATGTCACGCAGCACGCCTTGGTGCGCGAGCCGAGGAGACGTCCCGGAGGGACCCCACGGACCGCCCCAGCGAACAAGGCCCCGCCCGGGGACACCACCCCAGCCCGCCGGCGATTGAGGCACGGGGGCGCGGGGGCGGAGCCCCCGGAACGGCGCCGCACGCGGCACATCCAGCCTCGCCGGCGATTGAGGCGCGGGGGAGCGGGGGCGGAGCCCCGGAGGCGGGGGGCCGGCCGGCTAGAAGGCGTACGTGTCGCCCGTGTCCAGCGCCAGCACCACGTGCTCGTTGTTCGCCCGGTTCCGATCCATCGCTCCCCCGTTCCACCACGTGTCCACCCGCACCACCACCTCCGGCCCCGCCTCCCGCAGCCCCAGCAGCAGCCCGATGTGCCGGCCCCGCCCGTGCAACGGCAGCGCCCCCGTCTCGCACACCACCTCCCGCTGCCCCGCCCGCGCGCAGCCCTCCGACAGCTCCTGCCGGTCGGCGAGGTCCGCCGACAACCGCACCCGCACCGTCGCGTTCGGCAGCGCCGTCGGCCCCTCGTTCTCCGGGACCAGCCAGATCCGCAGCCGCGCCCCGCTCAGGGACACCCGCCCGTGGTAGGCCACGTCGGCCTCCACCACCGGACCCTCCCCGTCACGGGGCCCCACGGCCCCCACGGCTCCCGCGGGCAACGCCCCGGTGAGCACCAGCAGCCCGGCCAGCACCACACTCCGTACGGCAACACGGCGCATCGCCACCACCTCCACGCGCGGACGGTAACCAGCAGCACCCCCGCCCGGTCGGACCATCACACGAATGAGGGCGCGCCGATCCCCCATTCGCCGACCCCACGCGTCCGCCGAGCCGCGCCTATGCTGGCGGGGAATCGCCCGTACGAACGACCGAGGAGTCAGCACATGAGCACGGCCGCCACCCGGACCGCCGTCATCACCGGCGCGAGCAGCGGCATCGGCGCGGCCACCGCGCGGCAGCTCGCCGCAGCCGGCTTCCACGTCGTGCTCACCGCGCGCCGCAAGGACCGCATCGAGGCCCTCGCCGCCGAGCTCTCCGAGGCGGGCCACTCCGCCACGTCCCACGCCCTCGACGTCACCGACCGCGCCGCCGTCGACGCCTTCGCGGCCTCGCTCGGCCGCTGCGACGTCCTGGTCAACAACGCGGGCGGCGCCATCGGAGCCGAGCCCGTCGCCACCGGTGACCCCGCCGACTGGCGCACGATGTACGAGGTCAACGTCATCGGCACCCTCAACCTGACCCAGGCCCTCCTCCCGGCGATCACCGCCTCCGGCGACGGCACGGTCGTGGTCCTGTCCTCCACCGCCGGCCACTCCACCTACGAGGGCGGCGCCGGCTACGTCGCCGCCAAGAACGGCGCCCGCGTCCTCGCCGAGACCCTCCGCCTGGAGATCGTCGGCCAGCCGGTCCGCGTCATCGAGATCGCCCCCGGCATGGTCAAGACCGAGGAGTTCGCGAAGACCCGCTTCCGCGGCGACGCCGAGAAGGCCGAGAAGGTCTACGCGGGCGTCGCCGAACCCCTCTCGGCCGACGACGTCGCCGACACCATCACCTGGGCCGTGACCCGCCCCAGCCACGTCAACATCGACCTGCTGGTGGTCCGCCCCCGCGCCCAGGCCTCGAACACGAAGGTCCACCGCGAGCCGTAACCCCGGCCGTGACCCCTACGGCACCAGCCCTGCCGTCTTCAGGTGCGGCATCAGGGCGGCCGGCTTGAGCCCGGCCGCCTTCGCCGCGCCCAGCGCCCGCTCCAGGTCCGCGGCCAGCGTTGGCGTGAAGTGCAGCAGCACGATGTCCCCGGCCTTCAGCTCCGGCGTCGGCGGGGTCGCGCTCCAGGTGGTGAAGTCGTACGTCCACGTCACCAGGGCCTTCACCCCGCACGCCTTGGCCGCGAGCCGCACGTCGTCGTTCACGGCCCCGTAGGGCGGCCGCAGCAGCTTCGGCGCCCGCCCGAAGGTGGCCTGGAGCTGCTCCCCGGCGCCGCACACCTCGGCGTCCTTGCCGGCGGCGTCGAGCGTGGTCAGGTCCGGGTGGTTCACCGTGTGGTTCTCCACGGTGGCCCGCCCCTGCTCGACGAGGTCCGTGAAGTACCCGGTGTCGTACGAGGTCGCCCCCGGCAGCAGGAACAGCGAGACCGGCACCCGCTTCTCCAGGAGGATCCGGGCGGCCTCCGGGTCATGGTTCCAGCCGTCGTCGATGGTGATGAAGACGACCTTCTCCGCGGTCGGCACGTGCGACACGACGGGCGGCAGCCCGACCCCCGCCTGCGCGGATCCGGCGGCCCCGAGGGCGAGCGACAACGACGCGAGGGCGGCGACAAGCACGCGAGATCTCCACATGCCGCACACCCTGGTCTAGACCAACTCTCAGCGTCAACCCCTTACTTGGGAGTTCCTTCCGCCGAAAGCGGGCGCGCCGACAGCGCGTTGCCGCTCCCCACGACATCCGCCGGCCCCTGAGCCGGAACCTCGAACGTCACCGTCACGCTCCTGCGCACCGTGGTGCTCAGCCACCATCGGTGTCCGCCACCCAGCAGCACGTCGACGCCCTCATAGGCGCGACTCGTGTACTGAAACGAAGCCTCCCGGCCGGTCCAGGTGTCGGTCCGTACGAACGAGCAGGTGACGAGCGACTTCCCGTCGGCCAGCCGCACCACCGGCAGCTCGGCTCCCGCCACCTCGAAGCCGTACTTCTTCGTGACGACGTCCAGGTCTTCCTCGTAGGCCACGTTGTACGCCTTGACGGCCTCGCTCGTCAGCTCGCCCGGCACGAACTCCTCGCTCTCCGGCTCCCCGTTCGGAGCGGTGAAGCTCATGTACTCCGCATACCGACCGCACACCTCGCGGTCCTCACCGGCGGTCGGTGACAACGCCAGCGCGCCCGCCGCGTCCGTGCCGAACGCCGCGATCTCCTTGTGCCGCACCTCGAAGCCGGTCGCCTCGTACGAACGGTCCTCGGGTTTGCCCGGCCTGACCGGCTTGTCGTACACCCACGAGATCGCGGCAGCCTTCCACCCCGCCCCTGGGCCCTCCTGGACGAAGTAGTGCAGGGCGCCCGCCCGCTCGTCACCCGGCTTCGAGGTCCCCCGGCTGACCACGACGAACCACCGGGGATACCCCTGCTGGTCCGCGGGAATGAAGGCCTCCGGCTGCCTGTAGACGTAGGGCCAGCCCTTGTCGTTCCGCTGCTCGCGCAGCACCTTCATCCACGCCAGGTCCTCCTCCAGCAACGCGCCGGCCTCCACCTTGGCGATCGCCTCGCTGTCGCGTACTTCCAGCGCGTTCCTCCGCTCGAACGTCCACTGGTTGAAGACCTTCTCGGCCCCCTCCTTGCCGATCCCGGTCGGCGCCGGCACGGCCGAGGCACTCGCCGGCGCCGCCTTCGCCACGCTCGTCCCGGGGGCACAACCGGCCAGCCCGCCGACGAAGCACCCCACCACCGCGCCGACCACGCCCACACGTACACGCACACGCCGCCGACCGGCCACGTCACCCATCACCGAACATCCCCGGCACCGGGCCTGCCACGGACAGGCCATTCGTCTGATCAGCTCCCAATATGACGCCCGATGTGATGATCGGAACTCGCGCCTCCCCTCGTAGAGCCCTCGCTGGCCGAAAGATGCCGGTCGAGGCCGATCGCCGATCGCACCTCAAGGTCAGACCAACCGGTTCCACGAGGAGCAACACACATGAGTCCTGAGCAAAGGACACCGTCCCGAATGGGCCCGCTGCCCCGACAGGGCAAGTGGGTCGCCGCCGGCGCAATGGCCTCGATGGCCATCACCGTGCTCGGCTTCGTCACCCCCGCGCAGGCCGCCACCGAGACGCCGCAGCCGACCGGAGTGTCGACGGCGGACACGCGGGGCGGCGGTGACAAGTGCAAGGAGGACTACAACTCCGACGAGGACTACAGCCCCGACGCCCGCGCCGCCGGCCTGAACGGCAAGGAGTGCGACGGCAAGGTCGGCCCGCCCGGACCTCCCGGACGAGACGGCCGCGACGGCCGCGACGGCCAGCCCGGCCGGGACGGCCAGCCGGGTCAGCCCGGCCAGCCCGGTCAGCCCGGTCAGCCCGGCACGCCCGGAGCCGGGTGCGGCAACGACATCGACTCGACCAATCAGACCGGGAACGAGGAAGTCAGCGTCCTCCTGGTCAACGGGACGGCCTTCGGCGCCCACCGGGCCGGCAACGTGACCGCTCCTGGCCCCGCGACCCCGACCTACAACCGCCAGAACCTCTCCCTCCGCCCCGGCTACCCCACCGACCGGACCACGGTCTGCTCCGCCTCGGTCACCTCGGGGCAGGGCCCCGCGACGACCTTCAAGGTCCAGACCGTGGACGGAACCGTGTACGAGCTCGTGTGCTCGAACAACGGCACCGTGATCAACTGCTCCACCTCCAGCTGGAACGTGATCGACTTCGACACGGTGGCCACCGGCCCGTTCGCGAACAGGGCCAAGCGCTCCTGACCCCGTCAGGGTCCACTGAACGACCTGTGCCGTGCCCGGCCCCCCGGGCACGGCACACGTGCGTCCCGGCCGCCTCCGGCCCGTACGGGTGAAGTCGAGCGGATCGTCCGCGCCCGCGGCTACGCTCCGAAAGCGTGGGTCACGAAAAGGAGGAAGCTATGGCCGTGATACAGCACGAGACCACGATCGCGGAGGCCGCCGATCGACTCTCCAGGGAGCTTCCCGGGCACCGAGTGGAGATTCTCCAGGGGAGGCTCACCGTGACACCACCCGCCGACGGGCGACACGCCCGCACC
This sequence comes from Streptomyces sp. NPDC057010, assembly GCF_042673805.1. Classification (NCBI taxonomy): domain Bacteria; kingdom Bacillati; phylum Actinomycetota; class Actinomycetes; order Kitasatosporales; family Streptomycetaceae; genus Streptomyces; species Streptomyces sp. NPDC057010. The sequence continues at coordinate 56,647 of NZ_JBHUSC010000023.1, forward strand.
TTGACCCGGCTCACCGTGGCCTTCCACGAGGCCGGAGCCGAAAAGGCGGGCCTGGAATTCCTTCAGGGCATCGGGATCTGGCTGCCCACCGGCGACGACGACTACGCCGTCCCGGACTTCTCGCTCGTCGAGGCGGACTTCCTGGACCACAAGGTGGTCAAGAACTGCTACCGGCCGGACGTCTTCCGCATGATCCTGGAGGTCACCTCCTCCAACTGGGCGGACGACACCGGCACCAAGGTGGAGAGCTACGCCAAGGCCGACGTCCCCGTCTACATCGTCGCCGACCGGCACCACGACGAGGTCGTGATCTACACCGACCCCCGCGCAACGTCCTACCGCCTGCGCAGGACCTTCAAGCGCGGCACGTCCCTCAAGCTCCCCGACCATCTCGGGGTGTCCCTCGAACTGCCCGTGGACATGCTCCTCGACTGAGAGCCGGACTTACGCGGAGGGGCCCGGACCGTAACCCGGTCCGGGCCCCTCCACTCCCCCGACAGACGCGCCCGGGCGGTGGTCAGCCCTTCACGCAGATGACCTGCTTGAGCTTGGCCACCACCTGCACCAGGTCCGTCTGCTGGTCGATGACCTGCTCGATCGACTTGTACGCCCCCGGGATCTCGTCCACGACACCCGCGTCCTTACGGCACTCCACGCCCCTGGTCTGCTCCGCCAGGTCCCGCGCCGAGAACCGCTTCTTCGCCGCCGTCCGGCTCATCTTCCGGCCCGCTCCGTGCGAGGCCGAGTTGAAGGACTTCTCGTTGCCGAGCCCCTTCACGATGTACGAGCCCGTCCCCATCGAGCCCGGGATGATCCCGTAGTCCCCGCTGCCGGCGCGGATCGCGCCCTTACGGGTGACCAGCAGGTCCATGCCGTCGTACCGCTCCTCCGCCACGTAGTTGTGGTGGCAGCTGATCTCGCGGTCGAAGGAGACCTTCGCCTTCCGGAACTCCTTGCGGACGACCTCCTTGAACAGGGCCATCATCGCCGCGCGGTTGTACTTGGCGTACTCCTGGGCCCAGAAGAGGTCGCTGCGGTACGCCTCCATCTCGGGGGTCTCCGCGAGGAAGACCGCCAGGTCCCGGTCGACCAGGTTCTGGTTGTGGGCCAGGCCCCGGGCCACGCCGATGTGGTGCGCGGCGAGCTCGTTGCCGATGTTCCGGGAGCCGGAGTGCAGCATCAGCCAGACCGAACCTGTCTCATCGAGACAGAATTCGATGAAATGATTGCCGCTTCCGAGCGTTCCGATCTGCTTCATGGCACGTTCCTGACGGAATTTGACCGAATCCGTCAGGTAGTCGAAGCGGCCCCAGAGGTCCGCGTACCCCGTCTCCGAGAAGCCGTACAGGCGCGCCGGGTCAACGGCCTCCTTGTGCAGGCCCATGCCCACCGGAATCGCCTGCTCGATCCGCGACCGCAGCTTCGACAGGTCCCCCGGCAGGTCGTTCGCCGTCAGGGAGGTCTTGACCGCCGACATGCCGCAGCCGATGTCCACGCCCACCGCCGCCGGGCAGACCGCGTCCTTCATCGCGATCACCGAGCCGACCGTGGCCCCCTTGCCGTAGTGGACGTCCGGCATGACGGCCAGGCCCTTGATCCACGGGAGGGTGGCGACGTTGCGGAGCTGCTGCATCGCGCCGTCCTCGACCGACGCCGGGTCCGTCCACATCCGGATCGGGACCTTCGCCCCGGGTACCTCTACATACGACATACGGAATCAATCCCCCGAAAACCACAGAAAAGTCTCAATACGCAAAAAGCCTCGCTCATAGCCCCATATGCGACAGGGGACCGGCGCCGGCACCAGCGTGTGCGATAGACATTGTGTCCATCCGCGTCGGAACCGCGGCAACGCATTTTCCGGAGGGGAGCAGTGGACGTGCAGCGCAAGGCGGTGCGGCGAGTGCCGCGAGTACGGCGAGTCCTGCCCGGCATCGCGGTCCTGACCGCGCTCGTGGCCGGCGTCGCCGGGTGCACCAGCAGCGGCAAGAGCGGCGACACCAGCGACTCGAAGGCCGGCGGCAGCCAGGCCGCGCCCGCCCAGCCGGGGAAGTACCGCAGCCTGCCCGCCCCCTGCAAGGCCGGCGTCGACAGCAGGCGGCTCAAGGCCATGCTCCCGGCCGCCGACACGCTCACGCCCGAGCAGCGCGACCAGCTCTACGCCGGCGTCGCGGACGCCTCGTACGACGGCGACCGGCACGTCGGCTGCCGCTGGACCGCGCAGACGCCCGAGGAGACGCGGCTGCTGTCGGTCGCCTTCGAGCGCGTGGTCTCCTACGACCGGGCCACCACCAGCGACGACGACAAGGCGCGCCAGGTGTACGTGCGCCGGCTCACCGACGCGAAGCTGCCCTACCCCGGCCCGGTTACCACTCCGACGCCCGGCCAGGCTCCGGGTCAGGTTCCGGGTCAGGGGCAGAGCCCGAGCGCCCCGCCCCCGGCGGCCCCGACCCCGGCCGCGCCCGCCGGCTCGCCCACCCCCAGCGGCTCCCCGTCCGCCCCGCAGGAGCTCGGCTCCCGCGTGCTGGACGGGCTCGGGAACGAGGCGTTCCTGGAGGACAAGCTGAGCCCGGCCGGGGCGACCGCGGCGCAGGCGCGCACCGTGCGGATTGTGTTCCGTACCTCGAATGTCATCGTCACGCTGGAGTACAGCGTGCAGCCGACGCTGCCCGGGACGGTGCCGCCGAGTGCCGAAACCCAGGACAAGGCACGGCAGTTGGCGCAGGCTCTGGTCGAGCGTCTCAACGAGTGAACGGGCCGCGCCGGGCCCCGGGGTGACGGCGCGCACAGCAGGCCGCCACCCGATCGGGCTACCGTTGCTCGGGTCCGCGCGGCCGCCCGCGTCCGAAGAAGACCCACAACGTACTGAAGGAACCATGCACCGATCAGCCTCGCGCCTCACCCGCGTTCTCGCCTGCGCAGCCGTCCCGGTGATCCTCACCGTCGCCGGGTGCTCGTCCGATTCGGGCAAGGGCTCGGGCTCGGACGGCGGCAAGAAGTCCGGTTCGTCCTCCTCGGCCAAGCCCAGCGCGAAGCCCTCCGCGACCCTGGAGAAGGCGGCGTACGCCACGCTGCCCGACCCCTGCAAGGCGGTCCAGACGGCGACGGTCGACACCCTCGTGCCGGAGGCGAAGGACAAGAACGGTACGGCGACCAAGTCGAACGACCTGGCCAGCCGGGCGAGCTGCTCCTGGAACGGCCTCGACGAGGACGGTCTGAAGGGCTCGCAGTACCGCTGGCTCTCCATCTCCCTCTTCCGCTACGACTCGCACGCCTCCCTCGGCAGCGCCAACAAGCGCGCGGAGGAGCAGTACAACAAGCAGGTCGAGTCGGCGAAGGTGACCGAGGGCGCGCAGAACGTGAAGGCGGAGGCGGCCGGCGGGATCGGCGAGCAGGCCACCTCGGTCGTCTACAGCGTGAAGAAGGACGTGGACTTCTTCAACACGACGATCGTGGCGCGCACCCAGAACGTGGTCGTGACCCTCGACTACAACGGTGCGGCGTACGAGGGTGCCGGTGCCCCTGACCAGGCGAAGCTGCTCCAGGACGCCATCGCGGCGGCGAAGGAGGCCGTCGCCTCGGTCGATTCGGCCAACAAGCAGTAGGAGCGCGGGAAGAGGGGCGGGAAGCGAGTGGAGGACCTGCGGAAGCACTGACTCCCGGCCACCCGTACGCTGTGCCTGCCGCAGCTTGGTAAAGGCTCGGTAAGTGCTCGGCATGTGCTCGACAAGGGGAGGGGATCGCGGGTGGCCGCGATGCAGCTGACTCGTACGCACCGGATACTCATCGGCGTCGTGGTCGCCGGAGCCGTCGTCATCGCGGGCATCGGCTTCGCGGGCTCGTACGCCGCGGTGCGCGCCCTCGCCCTGCAGAAGGGCTTCGGCAACTTCTCGCTGGTGTTCCCGATCGGCATCGACGCGGGCATCTGCGTCCTGCTCGCGCTGGACCTGCTGCTGACGTGGATCCGGATCCCCTTCCCGCTGCTGCGCCAGACGGCGTGGCTGCTGACGGCGGCCACGATCGCCTTCAACGGCGCGGCGGCCTGGCCGGACCCGCTGGGCGTGGGCATGCACGCCGTGATCCCGATCCTGTTCGTGGTCACGGTGGAGGCGGCCCGGCACGCGGTGGGCCGGATCGCGGACATCACCGCGGACCGGCACATGGAGGGGGTCCGCATCACGCGCTGGCTCCTCTCCCCCGTCCCGACCTTCAAGCTGTGGCGCCGGATGAAGCTGTGGGAGCTGCGCTCCTACGAGCAGGCGGTCGGCATGGAGCAGGACCGGCTGATCTACCAGGCGCGGCTCCAGGCGCGCTACGGGCGTTCGTGGCGGCGCAAGGCCCCGGTGGAGGCGCTGATGCCGCTGAAGCTGGCGCGGATCGGCGTACCGCTCGCGCAGACGGCCCCGGAGGGGCTGGCGGCGGCGGGGATCAGCCCGGCGCTGCTGCCGCCCGCGTCGGAGGGGTCGGCGTCCGAGGTGCTCCCGGCCGGGCCGGAGGGCGCGGTGGCCGGTCTCGTCGGCCCCGGGACGGGCGTCGGCCCGGCCCTGCCCGCGGGCTCGGAGCCGGAGCTGCTGCCCGGGCAGCCGGCTTCGGCGGGGGACGCGCACGTCGCCGCTCCCGCGCCCTTCGCGGTGGACCCGACGGCGATGCCCGCCGCGCACAACAGCGCGTGGTTCGCCGCGCCGCGGGCCCCGCAGGCGGCGTACGAGGGCGGTTACAACCCCCACGTGGTGGAGGGCCTGGAGCCGACCCCGGTGATGCCGCCGACCGGTCCGGAGCCGGAGGAGCTGCTCCAGCAGCGGCAGGAGTTCCCGGTTCCGGCTCCGCGTCAGGAGGAGTACGTACTGGACTCCGATGACGAGGAGACGGTGAAGTTCGCCGAGGCGGCGTACGAGGTCTTCCGCTCGCACCTGGAGGAGAACGGCGAGGTCCTGACCGCCGAGCAGCTCGACATAGTGCTGGCCGACCGGTACGGGGTGGTGCACCCGCGCAGCGCCTCGCTGATCCGCAAGATCTTCCCGCAGCTCAAGCAGCGCTACCAGACCGAGCTGGAGAACGAGCACATCGCCTGACGGCACACGGCAGGCGGACAGGCAGGCCACGCAGGCATGCGGAAGGGCCCGCACCCCCGAGGGGTGCGGGCCCTTCCGCATGTGACGCGGCTCAGACGGCGAGCAGCTTGCGCACCCGGTCCGCCCCGACCGCGAGCAGCAGCGTGGGCAGGCGCGGGCCGGTCTCGCGGGTCACGAGGAGCCGGTAGAGGAGCGCGAAGAAGGTGCGCTGCGCGACCTTGAGCTCGGGCGTCGGCTTGGCGTCGGGCTCCAGGCCGGCCATGACCTTCGGGACGCCGTAGACCAGCGTGGTGAGCCCGTCGAGGGACCAGTGCGAGTCAAGTCCCTCCAGGAGCAGCCGCAGGGACTCGCGGCCCTCCTCGTCCAGCGAGGACAGCAGCTCTGCGTCGGGCTCCTCGCGCACGAGGGTGCGCTGGTCGGCGGGGACCTGGGTGGTGATCCAGTTCTCCGCGCGGTCCAGGCGCGGCCGGACCTCGTCGAGCGAGGTCAGCGGCTGCGACGGGTCCAGGTCGGTCAGGATGCGCAGGGTCTGCTCGTCGTGCCCGGCGGTGATGTCGACGACGGACGCGAGGGTCCGGTACGGCATCGGGCGCGGCGTGCGCGGCAGCTCGCCGGCGGCGGTGCGCACGGCGCGGCTGTGCGCGGCGGCGTCGGCGGGCAGCACGGAGCCGTCGGCGACCTTGGCCTCCAGCTTGTCCCACTCGTCGTAGAGCCGCTGGATCTCCTGGTCGAAGGCGATCTTGAAGGACTGGTTCGGGCGGCGGCGGGCGTACAGCCAGCGCAGCAGCTGCGGCTCCATGATCTTCAGCGCGTCGCCGGGGGTGGGGACGCCGCCCTTGCTGGAGGACATCTTCGCCATGCCGCTGATGCCGACGAACGCGTACATCGGTCCGATCGGCTGCTCGCCGCCGAAGATGTGCACGATCTGACCGCCGACCTGGAAGGAGGAGCCGGGCGAGGAGTGGTCGACGCCCGAGGGCTCGAAGACGACGCCCTCGAAGGCCCAGCGCATCGGCCAGTCGACCTTCCAGACGAGCTTGCCGCGGTTGAACTCGCTGAGCTTGACCGTCTCGGTGAACTCGTCCTCGGTGCAGACGTAGGTCATCTCGGTCGTCTCGTCGTCGTACGAGGTGACCTTGGTGAAGTCCTTGCCGCACTCGCCGCAGTAGGGCTTGTACGGGAAGTACCCGCCCTCGCCGGCGCTGCCGTCGTCCTCGGCGGCGGCGCCGGAGCCCTCGGCGGCCTCCAGCTCGGCCTCGTCGACCGGCTTCTGCTGGGGCTTCTTGCCGCCCGGCTTCTGCTTGGTGCGGTACTGGTCGAGGACGGCGTCGATGTCGCCGCGGTGCTTCATCGCGTGCAGGACCTGCTCGCGGTAGGCGCCGTTCGTGTACTGCTCGGTCTGGCTGATGGGGTCGTACTCGACGCCCAGCTCGGCCAGCGCCTCGACCATGGCGGCCTTGAAGTGCTCGGCCCAGTTCGGGTAGGCGGAGCCCTCGGGGGCGGGCACGGCGGTCAGCGGGCGGCCGATGTGCTGGGCGTGCGACTCCTCGGTGACGCCCGCGATGCCCTTGGGGACCTTGCGGTAGCGGTCGTAGTCGTCCCAGGAGATGAGGTGGCGGACCTCGTGACCCCGGCGGCGGATCTCGTCCGCGACCAGGTGCGGGGTCATGACCTCGCGGAGGTTGCCCAGGTGGATCGGGCCGGAAGGGGAGAGTCCGGACGCGACGACGATCGCTTTGCCGGGGGCTCGGCGCTCCGCCTCGGCGATGACCTCGTCCGCGAAACGGGAGACCCAGTCGGTCTCTGTGCTGCTCTGCGCGCTCTGAGCCACGACACGTCCTTCTATCTCGAATGCTGGCTTCAGCCATTCTCCCAGACGGAATGGGCCACTCCGGGGTTGCTTCCGCCCAGTGATATGCCGAGAAGCGAGCAGCCTCCGCGTGGGATACTCGGCACTTGTCGGAACACCCAAGTGCACCCTCGGGCACAACCTCACAGGAACGGCAGCTCATGGCCTCGGTCCCTTCGCTCGCTTCGTCCGTCAATCAGCGCGTCGCCGACGCCCTCGTCTCCGCCCTGCCGGAGGCCGGTGCGGCCGACCCGCTGCTGCGACGAAGCGACCGGGCCGACTTCCAGGCCAACGGCATCCTGGCGCTCGCGAAGAAGGCCAAGGCCAACCCGCGCGAGCTGGCGGGGACGGTGGTCGAGGGCATCGCGACCGGTGACCTGATCCGGGAGATCGAGGTCTCGGGCCCCGGCTTCCTCAACATCACGATCACCGACCGGGCGATCATCGAGACCCTCGCGGCGCGGGCCGGCGACGACCGCCTCGGCGTGCCGCTCGCGGCGAACCCGGGCACCACGGTGATCGACTACGCCCAGCCGAACGTCGCCAAGGAGATGCACGTCGGGCACCTGCGCTCGGCGGTCATCGGCGCGGCGATGGTGGAGATCCTGGAGTTCACGGGCGAGAAGGTGGTCCGTCGCCACCACATCGGCGACTGGGGCACCCAGTTCGGCATGCTCATCCAGTACCTGCTGGAGCACCCGCACGAGCTGGACCACAAGAGCGAGGACGAGGTCTCCGGCGAGGAGGCCATGTCCAACCTGAACCGCCTCTACAAGGCCTCGCGCGCGCTCTTCGACTCCGACGAGGAGTTCAAGACCCGCGCCCGCGCCCGGGTGGTGGACCTCCAGGCCGGCGAGCCGGAAACCCTCGCGCTGTGGCAGCGGTTCGTGGACGAGTCGAAGATCTACTTCTACTCCGTCTTCAACAAGCTGGACATGGACATCCAGGACCCGGACGTGGTCGGCGAGTCCGGCTACAACGACATGCTGGTCGAGACGTGCAAGCTGCTGGAGGAGTCGGGCGTCGCCGTCCGCTCCAACGGCGCGCTGTGCGTGTTCTTCGACGACGTCAAGGGCCCGGACGGCAACCCGACCCCGCTGATCGTGCAGAAGTCGGACGGCGGCTTCGGCTACGCCGCGACGGACCTGTCGGCGATCCGCGACCGGGTGGGCAAGCTGGGCGCGACCGAGCTGATCTACGTGGTCGACGCGCGGCAGTCCCTCCACTTCAAGATGGTCTTCGAGACGGCGCGCCGGGCGGGCTGGCTGAACGACGAGGTCAAGGCCGTGCAGCTGGCCTTCGGCACCGTCCTCGGCAAGGACGGCAAGCCGTTCAAGACCCGTGAGGGCGAGACGGTCCGGCTGGTGGACCTGCTCGACGAGGCCATCGACCGCGCCGCGGCCGTCGTACGGGAGAAGGCCCAGGACCTGTCCGAGGCCGAGATCGGCGAGCGTGCCCTGCAGGTCGGCATCGGCGCGGTGAAGTACGCGGACCTCTCGACCTCCGCCTCGCGCGACTACAAGTTCGACCTGGACCAGATGGTCTCGCTGACGGGTGACACGTCCGTGTACCTCCAGTACGCGTACGCCCGTATCCAGTCCATCCTGCGCAAGGCCGGGAACGCACGGCCCGCTCCCCACCCGGAGCTGGCTCTCGCCCCGGCGGAGCGCGCGCTGGGCCTGCACCTGGACCACTTCGGCGAGCTCATCGCGGAGGCCGCGTCGGAGCACGCGCCGCACAAGCTGGCGGCGTACCTCTACCAGCTGGCGTCGCTGTACACGACCTTCTACTCGGAGTGCCCGGTCCTGAAGGCCGAGACCCCCGAGCAGGTCGAGAACCGCCTGTTCCTGTGCGACCTGACGGCCCGCACCCTCACGAAGGGCATGTCCCTCCTCGGCATCCGCACCCCCGAGAAGCTCTGACATCACCGCAACCCGCGCATATCGCCAACGGCCCCGGCAGCTGCTGCCGGGGCCGTTGGCGATTCGTGATCTACCGGCCCTTTGAATGTGGCCGGGCCCCTCTAACCTGAGCACGTTCAAAAGGCGCTGGGGGGAAACGAAGTGAAGAAGATCAAGCGCATCGCCGCGGTGGCGGCGGTCGCCGTGGCCGGTCCGACGGCCCTGCTGTCCACGCCCGCGATGGCCGCCGACCAGCCCGCCGTGATCGTCCCGGACACCGCGCCGAAGGACGACGCCGCGCCTGCCGCCGGCGAGGCCCCGGAGACCACCACCCCGGTGGCCGGGACGCCCGCGCCCGTGACGCAGAAGCCCGCGACGCCGAAGATCGAGCAGGACGCCCAGTCCGACGGGATCATCATGGGCCCCGAGGTCACGGTGGCGGGCATCCCGAAGGACGGCTTCAAGGCCGACGGCAGCTGGACCCCGCTGAAGGTGACGGTCGACAACTCCGGCCACATCGCGGTGCCGAACTACACGCCGAGCCTGGCCCTCTTCCAGGAGGACGGCAAGTTCAAGCCCTCCCAGGTCAAGGTCGAGTGGCGCGGCGCCGACGGCTCCTGGCAGTCCGCCAAGCTCGTCCGGAGCGAGGAGCTGGGCCCCGCCCTCCAGTACCGGCTGGGCACCACCGCGAACGTCGCCACGGGCAAGGTCTACACCGTCGACGTGCGGATCAGCTTCGCGGCGGGCAGCCCGGTCGTGCCCTTCGAGCTGTACTCGGACGGCGAGAGCCGCACCGCGAACGGCGTCAACCACTCCCCCGCCAGCTGGTACGGCACGAAGATCAGCGGTGCGACAGGCGGCTACGAGGACCCGGACTTCGTCGACGGCCCCGAGCTGACGGTGAACGGCGTACCGGACCGCATCGTGGTGGGCGGCGACTGGACCACCCTCTCCGTCCACGTCGACAACGCGGGCAAGAAGTCGCTGGAGGACTTCTACCTCGGCCTGGTCCTGGCCCGCCCGGACTGGGTGTCGATGGAGGCCGGCCAGATCAAGCTGGAGGTCCTGAGCAAGGACAAGAACGGCAAGGCCGGCTGGCACGAGGCCGAACTCCGCACGGAGGACGGCGTGTTCCTGGGCTTCGACCTCGCCGCCGGCCCCGTGAAGGCCGGCCAGAGCTTCGACGTCCAGGTCCGCGTCAAGTTCACCGGCGACGCCCCGACCGGCGATCTGGTCTTCCGCAGCTTCGGCATGGCCCCGCTGGGCGAGGACGCCGAGGACGGGCTCGCCCGCTCGCAGTCCAAGCCGCAGCTGACGAAGCTCGTCGCGGCCGCCCCGGAGACCGGCGGCGACAAGGGCGAGAGCGGCAACGGCAACGGCAACGGCAACCAGCCGAAGCCGAACGGCGGCGCCAAGCCGATCAGCGACACCACGCCCGTCGGCCACACGGCCACCACCGGCGGCGAACTCGCCGCCACCGGCGCCGACGCGGCCACCACCTGGGCCCTCGGCGGCGCCGGCGTGGCCCTGGCCATGGGCGCCGCCCTGGTGGCGGGCACGGGCCGCCGCCGCCGCCCCACGGCCTGACCCCACCGAACGGCCCCGCCCCCGGCAGGATTCACTGCCGGGGCGCGGCCGCTTCGTCAGGTGACGACGTTCGCGCAGATCGCCTCGATGTAGTGCGTGACCGGCCCGCGCCGGGACCGAGCTTGACCGCGCGCAGTCCAGTAGCACCGGACCGGCGGTCCACGCACCGACATGGCGCCGCCACCCGTACGGACCGCTATGCCGCGCCGAACACCTCGACCTTGCACCGGGGACTGCCCGAGCGGGCGATCCTCGCGTCGCAGGTGATCAACGGGACCTGGAGCCCTTCCGCGAGGGCTACGTACGTGGCGTCGTAGGCCGACAGGTTGGCGTACAGCTCCCGGACCCTCGGCAGGACCGGCATGTGCTCCATCCGCCGAACGGGAAGGGCCGCGAAGTCGTCCCAGGCAGCATCCAGCTGACCGTCCGTGAGCTTGCCGCCGCGATGGCGGCCGAGCAACGCGTGGGCGACCTCCACGTCGAGCAGGTGCGGCGCCGCGAGCCGCTCTCCCAGCATCCGCACCCGCAGCGCCTCTCCGACCGGCCCCGCGTCGGCGACCACCATGACGACCGCGCTCGCATCGATCACGATCATTCGCGCCGCCGCCCGGCGTCCAGGTCACCGAGCACGTCGTCAACGCTCAGCTGCGCCGATACGCGCGAGCGGATCCGGGTGACGACGTCCTCCATCGAGGGCGTGGCGGCCTCTTCCTCCAGCAGCGCACGGGCGTACGCCTGCAGCGACTGTCGGCTCCGGGCGGCCCGTATCTTCAACTCGGCGAGCGCCTCGTCGGACAGATCACGCACGTAGAGAGTGGCCATGCAACAAGAGTAGTCGCACTGCAAGCATTCTGCTAGCACGGCCGCTACCCCCGGCTGTGACGGGGACCACAGGAATGTCTGCCCCGTCGGCGCCCTCTTTTCGGGCATGCAGACCACCACCACACGACACCGCACCGGGCTCGCGCTGGCCGGGCTCCTCGCCGCCGACGGGCTGTTGCACCTGTACTGGGCCACCGGCGCGACCTGGCCCGCCGTCGATGCGCGAGAGCTGTCGCTCGCCGTGCTCGGCATCGAGACCTCCTTCGCGCCCGCCGCGGTCCTGCCGCTGGCCGCGCTGACGCTGGCCGGGGCCGCCGGCGTCCTCGCCCACTCCCGCGGGCGCGGCGGGCCGCTCACGCGGGCCGTCACCGGCGCCGTGGCCGCCGGGATGGGCGTACGGGCCCTCGCGGGGCTCGGGTGGGCCACCGGGCTGCTCGACAGCCCGCCCGACAGCGCCTTCTACGTCCTCAACCTCGCGCTCTACACCCCGGCCTGCCTCGGCTTCGGCTGGGCCGCCGCCCGCCTCGCGCTCGCACGCACCGGGCATCACCCGTTCGGCCCGGTTCGGGCCCGGCGGGCCGGGTAGGGGTCGCCCCGTTCAGCCCGCGCCACGCCACCCCGGAGGCATCCGTGCCCGACATGAGCGGCCCCTACAAGCCCGGCACCCCCTGCTGGATCGACCTGATGGTCCCCGACCAGCAGGCGGCCCTGGACTTCTACTGCGACCTCTTCGGCTGGCAGGGCGAGATCGGCCCGCCGGAGACAGGCGGGTACTCGGTCTGCCTCCTCAAGGGCAAGCCGGTCGCCGGGATCATGAAGGCCTCCAACCCGGACGGCAGCGTGCCCGACCCGATGCCGCCGACCGTGTGGAACACCTACCTGACCACCGACAACCTGGACGGCACCCTCAAGACGGTCACCGACGCCGGCGGCTCGGTCGGGATGGGCCCGGTGGACGTCATGGACCTGGGCCGGATGGCCTTCGTCACCGACCCGACCGGCGCGGCCGTCGGCCTGTGGGAGCCCGGCAGCTTCGACGGCGCGGGCATCGTCAACGAGCACGGTGCGCTCACCTGGAACGAGCTGAACACCGGCGACGTCCCCGCCGCGGCGGCCTTCTACACCGCCGTCCTGCCCGTCACCACGGCCCGCTCCACCCTCCCCGGCGCCGAGTTCTACACCGAGTACAAGGTGGACGGGCGCGCGGTGGCAGGGATGATGGACCTGGCCCAGCTGCCCGCCGGGGTGCCGCCGCACTGGATGCCGTACTTCCGCGTGGACAGCGTCGACGAGATCCAGGCCGCCGCCGAACGGGCCGGGGGCAGCGTCATGGCCCCGGCCTTCGACATGGTGGCGGGCCGCATGGCCGTCCTCGCGGACCCGCAGGGCGGCGTCTTCTCGGTCATCACACCCCAGGCCGCCGACCAGCCCGCCTAGCCGCCCCGCCCGCAGGTCCCGTCCACCGGGGCGGGGCCCCGGCCCTCGAGCCGGACCTCACCTGACCCAGGCACACGCCCTCAGGGCCTCGTCCCCCTCCTTCGTGCCCTTCAGGCCCATGCCCTCGTAATCGTGCCGCGCGGTCTTCGGATCGGGATCCGGAAACCCGTCAATGCCGTGCGCCCGCATACAGGCCGTGAACTCCTTCGCCTTCGCGTGCTGTTCCGCGCTCACCGGCGTCGCCGGTACGAGACTCTCGCAGGCGCGTTCCGCCTCCCTGGTCTTGTCCGGATCCGCCTTGGAGTCATCCACGACCTGAATCCCCGAAGGGGTGTCCTTCATCGGCAGGCCCTTGTCTTTCAGGCACTGGAAAAAGGGCGCCATCTCGGGGAGAACCTCGCCTTTGGGGCGCTTGGGCGGCTCACCGGACACTGACGGGACAGGCGACGAGTCGGAGGCCGGCGCGGAGGACGGTGCCGAGGCCGAGGCAGACGCCCCACCGGAACAGCCGGACAGCAGGAGCGGGAGGGAGATCAGGGCGGGAGCGGCCACGGACCGGATCCACAGACTGGGCACAGCAGGCCTCCTAGGCGCCTTCATGTCATCGCACCATAGGCCAAAAGGACCCCAAAGACCTTGTACTCAGGGATAGTTGCGGCGACCGCCCCAGCGTGATCGACTTCTCGGCGGTCAGTTCCCGAGCCCCCGCCATGGCCGAAATGAATGAAGGGCATTCCCGATGAAGCTTCGCAATTCACTGCGCGCCGCCGCCGCCGCAAGCCTGATCCTCGTCACGATGGGCATAGGCGCCGGTTCCGCCACCGCCGCCGAGAAGGACGGCTGGCTCACCGCCGGGGAGTTCGGCCTCTTCTGCTACAAGAACCAGACGGACTCGGTCTTCGACCTCTACGGCAATGACATCAACTTCAACGACGACTTCTTCAAGGGCACCCAGAGCTGCGCCAACCAACTCGTCGACAACTACACGGAGTCCTATCTGAACAGGGACACCTACGACTGGAAGATCTACACCGGCTTCGGGGGCCAGGGCTACACGGCCACCATCCCGGCCGGCGCGCGGGGCAACACCAACTCGACCTTCACCAACACGATCTCCTCGGCCTTCTACTTCTAGGAGCGCACGAACGGCAGTTCCGCCCTCGCCGTCCCGGCGGAACTGCTCCCCCCAGCCACCCCCGCCCCACGGAGTCACCCATGCACCCGCCGCGTCCCGCACTGCCCGCCCTCACGGCCTCCGCAGTCGTACTGACGCTCCTGCTGGCCGGCTGTTCGGCATCGGACGGCGGCGCCGCCGGCGACTCCGGCAAGGAACCCGCGATCGGCGCCGTCCCGCAGCTGCTCGAAAGCCGGGACCTCGCCTACCCCCTCGACCCCTACCTCCCGGACGCCCGGCAGCGCGGACAGCTCGACCAGGCGCAGGACGTACTCGTCGACCGGTGCATGCAGCGCTACGGATTCCGCTACCAGCAGCGGCGCCAGGCCGACCCGGCCGCCAAGAACGACAACAACCGGCGCTACGGGGTCTCCGACGCCGCCGAGGCGGAGCGGACCGGCTACGAGAACCCGGCGGCGAAGGGCGGCCGGCGGCCGCCCCAGCCGCCCCTCGGCGCCAACGAGCAGCTGGTGCTGCACGGGCTGGAGGTCGACCCCTCCAAGCCGGTCCCGATGACCCAGGAGGAGGCGGAGGGGTCCGACGTGGCGACCACGGTGGTCGGCGGCCAGAAGGTCCCCGCGGGCGGCTGCCTGCGCGAGAGCGCCCTCAAGCTGTACAGCCCGTCCAAGGACACCGTGGACACGATGGTCCCGCAGAACTTCGGCTTCGAGGGCTTCGCCCGCTCCCGCGAGGACAGCCGGGTCCGTACCTCCACGGAGGCCTGGAGCGCGTGCATGGCCAAGCACGGCTACACCATGAAGAGCCCGCTGGACCAGCCGCCCGGCATCAACGACTCCAACATCGGCAGCCCGCAGGCCACCGCCATCGCCCGGCAGGACGTGGACTGCAAGAAGCAGACGAACCTCGTGGGCACCTGGTACACGGTCGAAGTCGCCTACCAGAAGCGGCTGGTCGAGCAGAACGCGGAGACCCTGGACCGGGTCAGGAAGCAGCTCGACGAGCGCATGCGGCTCGCCGCCACCCTGACCGCCGCCGGCTAGCCGGCCCGGGGCGGGGATGGACAGGCTGATGGCCCAACGGGCGTGCCCGCCGTCACGGGTGGTCGTTGTCCGGCTGTCCGGCGCCGAGGCCGGGCCCTACGAAAGGTGTCGACATGATTCTCGATGGTCACGGCCACCCCTTGGCTGCGCTGATCGCAATCCTGGCCAGGCTGCTCGGCGCCATCCTCTGATCTCGAAGCCGGTTGACGGCGGCCGTCCGCCGCGTGCGCGTGCGTGCGCGTGGGCGGACGGCCTGCCCGTCGGTCCGGAGCGGTTCACCCCGACCCGGACCGCGGAGCGGACCCACCGCGCCCGTCGATCAGGTCGGCCAGGCCGTCCAGCAGGCGGCCCAGGGCGAAGCGGAACTGGAAGTCCGGCTCGCCCGAGCCGCCGAAGGCGGAGGATTCCAGCAGCCGTGTGAGGGCCGGATGGGTGTCCGGAGCGGTCAGCAGGTGCAGGGTGTGCACGTACTGGCCGAGGACCTGCTCCGGTGAGAGACCGGCCTTCACGATGGCGTCCATCATGTCCGCGGCCATGGTGGCCTCGTTCCGTACGAGACCTCCGATCAGGATGATCGTCGAGAGCTTCTCGCCCTCCTCCAGGCCCGTGCCGGCCAGGGCCGCGAGCCCGCGTTCCATCCAGGCCAGCTGGTTCGGGGTGGCGGGCGGCGCCGTGATCGGGATGCGCAGGATCCAGGAGTTGGCCATCAGGACGGCCCGCTGCGCGTACGCCCACTCCGACAGCAGCTCCCGCCAGCCCGCGCCTTCCCCCGCGGACGGCGGCGGCGGTGTGCCGACTCCCGCGTCCGACATCAGGATGTAGAGCTCTTCCTTCGCCGTGACGTACCGGTAGAGGGACATCGTCGAGACGCCCAGCTCCTTGGCGACCCGGCCCATGGAGACGGCGTCCATCCCCTCGGAGGCGGCCAGGGCCACGGCCGCGTCCACGATCCGCGCCAGCGTCAGGGTCGGGCGCGGCCCTTTTCCGGGGCGTTCGCGCAGGCCCCAGGCCATTTCCAGGCTCGCGGGGAGTCCCGTTGCGCCGTCCTCTTCCGGCATCGCCGTCCCTCCC
Organism: Streptomyces sp. NPDC057010; assembly: GCF_042673805.1. Classification (NCBI taxonomy): domain Bacteria; kingdom Bacillati; phylum Actinomycetota; class Actinomycetes; order Kitasatosporales; family Streptomycetaceae; genus Streptomyces; species Streptomyces sp. NPDC057010. Next base: position 72,561 of record NZ_JBHUSC010000023.1, read on the forward strand.
TCCGCAGCAGATCGATTGACCCACATCCTAGGTCTGTGTATTACTTACACAGAAGCGCGTAACCCATACGCAGAAGGGAGCGTGGTCCCCGATGACCACGTACGACCACGCCGACCACGGCATCCACGCCACCGGCCTCACCAAGTCCTACGGCGGCCTCCGCGTCCTCGACGGCCTGCACCTCACCGTCCCCCGCGGGAGCGTCCTCGCCCTCCTCGGCCCCAACGGCGCCGGCAAGACCACCACCGTCCGCCTCCTCGCCACCCTCACCGCCCCCGACCCCGGCTCCGGAACCGCCCGCGTCGCCGGCCACGACATCACCGCCGACCGGGCCCGCGTCCGCGAACGCATCAGCCTCGCCGGACAGTTCGCCGCCCTCGACGACCTCCAGACCGGCACCGAGACCCTGCGCATGACCGGCCGGCTCTCCGGGCTCTCCGCCCGCGCGGCCCGCGCCCGCGCCGACGAGCTGCTCGCCCGCTTCGGACTCACCGAGGCCGCCGGCCGCACCGCGAAGACGTACTCGGGCGGCATGCGCCGTCGCCTCGACCTCGCCGCGAGCCTGGTCTCCCGCCCCGAGGTGCTCTTCCTCGACGAACCCACCACCGGCCTCGACCCGCGCAGCCGCCAGGACCTGTGGGACCTCGTACGGGAACTGCGCGCCGACGGCACGACCGTGCTGCTCACCACCCAGTACCTGGAGGAGGCCGACCGGCTCGCCGACCGCGTCGCCGTCCTCGCCGACGGCCGGATCGCCGCCGAAGGCACCCCGGCCGAGCTCAAAGCCCGCGTCGCCGGGCACCGCCTCGACCTGACCCTGGCCACCCGGGCCGCCTACGACACGCTCGCCCCGCGCGCCGTCCACCACGCCCCCGACGAGCTCGTCCTCGGACTGCCCACCGACGGCACCGCCGCCCACGTGCGCGCCCTGCTCGACGAACTCGACCCCGACCGCACCACCGTCGACCGCTTCGCGGTCCGCAGCGCCACCCTCGACGACGTGTTCCTCACCCTGACGGGAGCCGCCCCATGAGCACCGCCGCCCTCGCCCTCACCGCCCGCAGCCTGCGCATCAGCCGCCGGCAGCCCGACGTCCTGATCACCGCGCTGATGCTGCCCGTCATGCTGATGCTGATCTTCGTCTACTTCTTCGGCGGGGCCATCGACACCGGCACCGCGTACGTGACCTACGTCGTCCCGGGAGCCATGCTGCTCTGCGCCGGCTTCGGCGCGGCCAGCACCGCCATCAGCGTCGCCGACGACATGCGCGGCGGCGTCATCGACCGCTTCCGCTCCCGCGACATCGGCGGCATCCCCCTCCTCACCGCGCACGTCACCGCCTCCGTCGCGCGCAACCTGCTCTCCACCACCCTGGTCCTCGCCGTCGCCCTCGCCATCGGCTTCCGCCCCCAGGCCGGCGCACCCGGCTTCCTCGCCGCCGCCGGACTCCTCGCCGCCTACATCACGGCGATCTCCTGGCTGGCCGCGGCCCTCGGCCTGCTCGCCCAATCCCCCGAGGCGGCGGGCGGGTTCACGTTCCTGATGATGTTCCTGCCCTACCCCTCCAGCGCCTTCGTCCCCATCGACACCATGCCGGGCTGGCTCCACGGCTTCGCACACCACCAGCCCCTCACCCCGGTGATCGAATCCCTCCGCGCCCTCCTCCTGGACCGCCCCGCAGGAAACACCCCCTGGATCGCCCTCGCCTGGTGCGCGGCCATCACGGCCCTCGCCGTGACCCTGACGGCCGTCCTCTTCCGGCGCCGGACGCGGTAGCGGGCGGCCCGGACACTCGGCTCGGACCGCCCTGCCGCGGAGGTGGATCAGTGGGTCAGCGGGTAGGAGTGCCGGCCCGTCACCTCGTCGATCTCACCGTGTGCCTTCGTCAGCAGCTGCGACGAGAGATCCATGAGCGCACGGGCTCCCGCGATCTCCTCGCCGACCCGCAACTGCTCCGGGTCCGAGGGGTGGCGCAGGGCGTAACCGCGCGCCTTCACCTCGCTGCCGTCACCGAGTCTGACCATGGCCGCCGCACTCGTGCGGTGGCCTTCCTCGGTGAACTCCAGTTCCACATGCCATCCGACCAGCGTGGACATGGTGCATCACCTCCAGGGGGTCACCCTTTGACTTCCAGGGTGCGCCCCTCGTGCCCCGTACGCGAACGCTGGCTAGCGCAGGTACGGCGCGTACTGCTCCATGAGGAGCGAGGACTCGACCTGCTTCGCGACGTCCATGGAAACGATCATCGCGAGGCCGGCGGCCATCAGGATCCCCGGAGCGCTCAGCGGGTCCCGGGCCCCGATGCCCAGTACGGTCAGCGCCACCATCGGGAGCAGCACGATCACCCCGGAGTACAGGGCGTTCCACCAGGCCATCCGCGACCGGACGTGGCCGAGGTGGGCGGCGGTCGGCGGGCCCGGTTCGATGCCCGGGACGAAACCGCCCTGCCGCCGGATGTCATGGGCCGCCTCCTGCGGGTCGAGCACCCGCAGCGCGCACCGGTACATGCCGAGGACGACGGCCACGAAGGCGGCCGCCAGGTACCAGGGGCCGCCCAGCCCCCACAGCCACGCCGGCGCGAACACCACCAGGGACGCCCAGACCATCGGGTTGTATCCGGCCTGGTCGAACCGGACGGGGATGTACACGGTGTCGGCGCCGTGCCTCCAGCGGCCCGTCATCCGCCGCGCGCGCTGCACCGGGATGCGCCGCTCGGCCTGCCGGGCCGTGATGACGACCGGTACGACGACCAGGGCCACGGCCGGTACGACGGCCAGGGCCGGGGCGCCCCCGGCGGCGTACGCCTGCCCCGGAAGGACGGCCGCGACCTGGGTCAGGAAGAGCAGGGACGGCCCGTCACCGAGCCCGCGGTCACCGATCCACTCGGCCAGCCGCACCGTGAGCGCGGTGCCGGCGGCCGTACAGGCCACCACGGCGACCCCGTCCGGGAACGCCCGCCCGGCATCCGCCGCGACCGCCACCACCACGCCCCCGAGGGCACCGAGCCCGACGGCGAGGTACCGCCTGAACCGCCCGATCACGGCGGCGCCCACCGCGCTCCCGCTCCCCGGGTCCTCGTACTCGCTGAGCGCCCTCATCCGCGGGACCAGCGCGGTGAGCACCGAGGTCAGGACGCGCGCGGCATACAGCGGGAGCACACCCAGCGCGAGGACCGCCGGCGCCCGCAGCCCACCGCCGGTGACCAGATCGGCCAGCCCGCCCGGGCCGACCGGCCCGTCCGCCCCCGGCAGCGGCAGGTTCTGCCCCAGCCGGAACAGCAGCACCGCGCCCAGCGTGACCAGCAGCCGCCGCCGCGTGTCCGGCATCCGTAACGCGCGCACCCATCTGGACAGAGCCCCCACCCCCACCGTCAACGTTGCCCAACCGGCGTGTAGGACGAACCCGTTGACGGTGACGGTTGCGGCGGCAGCGGGTCAGCGGGCCTCGCGCAGCCAGCCCGCGACCTCGGTCGCCCAGTACGTGAGGATCGTGTCGGCACCGGCCCGCTTGATGCCCAGCAGGGTCTCCAGGATGGCCCGGTCGCGCTCGATCCAGCCCTTCTCGGCGGCGGCCTCGATCATCGCGAACTCGCCGCTGATCTGGTAGGCGGCCACCGGCACGTCCACCGCCTGCGCGACCCGGTACAGGATGTCGAGGTAGGGGCCGGCCGGCTTGACCATGACCATGTCGGCGCCCTCCTCCAGGTCCAGGGCCAGCTCGCGCAGGGACTCCCGGGCGTTCGCCGGGTCCTGCTGGTAGGTCTTGCGGTCACCCTGGAGGCTCGACGCGACGGCCTCGCGGAAGGGCCCGTAGAAGGCGGAGGAGTACTTGGCGGTGTAGGCGAGGATGGACACGTCCTCGTGCCCGGTCTCGTCGAGCGCGTCCCGGATGACACCGACCTGGCCGTCCATCATCCCGCTCGGGCCCACCACGTGAACGCCCGCGTCCGCCTGGACCTGCGCCATCTCCGCGTACCGCTCCAGCGTCGCGTCGTTGTCGACGCGGCCGTGCTCGTCGAGGACCCCGCAGTGCCCGTGATCGGTGTACTCGTCGAGACACAGGTCGGACATGATGACGAGGTCGTCCCCGACCTCCGCCTTCACATCGCGGATGGCGACCTGGAGGATCCCGTCCGGCTCGGTGCCCGCCGTGCCCAGCGCGTCCTTGTTCTCGTCCGCCGGGACCCCGAAGAGCATGATCCCCGCGACGCCCGCCTCGACCGCCTCCACGGCGGCCTTCCGCAGCGTGTCCCGCGTGTGCTGGACCACCCCGGGCATCGCCGAGATGGCGAGCGGCTCGGAGATCCCCTCGCGCACGAACGCCGGAAGGATCAGGTCCGAGGGGTGCAGCCGGTTCTCCGCGACCATCCGCCGCATGGCCGGGGTGGTCCGCAGCCGGCGGGGCCGGGAGCCGGGGAAGGATCCGTACGCGCTCATTCTCAGTCGCCTCTTCGAGCATCGACAGCAGTCGGCACAAGCCTAGGCGGTCGCTGTCCCGCCAGACGGAAAGCCCCTGGCGATGGTGGATCACGGCCGCTAGCCTCCGCCTGATCATCCGTACCGTTCCCGGGGACAGACCATGCCGATACGCGTTGCCCGACGGGCCCCCGGCCTGCCGGCCCTGGCGGCCGTCGCCGCCCTGGCCCTCGTCGGCTGCTCGCCACCACCCGTGAAGCCGGCGCCCGGACCCGCTCCCGCCTCCACGCCCCCCGTCGCCCCGAAGGCGCCCCCGAGCCGCCCGCTGACCGCTGAGGAGTTGGTGGCGGCCGCCCTGCCGGGAGAGGCGGGCGCGGACACGTACGGGAACCCGGTCTCGGTCCGCAAACGCCGGGCGGGCGACCGGAACTCCGAGCCGTCCGACCCCGCCTGCGCGCAGATGCTGACCGCCGCCCATGCCCGGCAGCCCTCCCAACCCGCGCCGGCCGTGGTGGAGCAGACCTTCAACTGGAAGAACGACGGGAACGGCGGCAACTCCACCCTCGCCTCTTACGGGAACTCCGGCGCGGTGGCGGCGTTCGCCCAGGTCCGCGAGGGGCTGAACACCTGCCGGTACTACGAGGCCCCGGCCCCGGAACCGATCACGACCTACAAGGGCACGGTCACCGTCTCTCCCGCCCCGCAGCTCGGGGACGAAGCGGTGCGGTTCGAGATCACCGCCCCGACCGAGATGGGCCCGCACGTGACCCAGTACACGGTGGTCCGCACGGGAAGCGTCGTCGCGACCTTCACCAAACTCTCGGTCGGCGACCGCGACGTACGCGACTTCCCGCCCGCCCTGATCTCCCAACAGACCTCCCTCCTCCAGCAGGCGCAGAGCTGACGCCTACGGCAGGTCGAGCAGCCCCCAGAACACCAGCGCGTTCAGCAGCACCACGGCGGGCGTGGCCACCGCGATCGCGACGCGCTGGCCGGCGTTGCGCGTCCGCCACGGCAGGGCCCAGCACCACACGAGCAGCCCCAGCACGGCCAGCAGCCCCGCGATGAACACGGGGAAGGCGATCTCGAAGCTGGCGTCGAAGGCATGGGCCGCCTCCGTCCCGCAGGAGTCGCAGGCCATCGGCGACAGCCCGGCGTAGAGCAGCGTCACGAAGGCCAGCGGCAGCGTCAGCAGGGTGGAGGCCAGCGGCGCGACGAAGGCCCGGCGGTCGCGGTCGTGTGTCAGCTCGGTCATGGGGACACTGAACCCCGCCCCCGGTGGTCCCCGGATCCGCACAGGTACTCAATCCCGCCTGGGTACGAGCCCGAACTCGCACCACACCACCTTGCCGGGCACCCGCGCCCCGACCCCCCACCGGTCGGCGACGGCCGCCACGAGCAGCAACCCGCGCCCGCCTTCGCACCCCGGGCCCCGGCCTTCGATCCGCGGACGCCCGCCGCCACTGTCGTGCACCTCGACCCGAACGAGGTCTTCGAACCGCAGCATCCGCAGCAGGTACCCCCGGCCGGGCGGGACACCGTGACGCAGGGCGTTGGTCGCCAGCTCGCTCACGCAGAGCAACATGTCGTCCCGGCGGCATGTGACACCCCACGCGTGCAGCGTCATGTCCGCGAACTCCCTGGCAGAGCGGACAGTTTGGCGGCTGCGGGGGTAGAACCGCTCGCGCAGCAGGGCGGGTTGGATTTCCACGTTCACGGCGTGATCGTCGCGGTGAGTGACTAGCGTGGAGGAGACGAGCAACCCGTACTCCTTGATGAGTACGGGTTGGTACGGGTATCTCGCACGTCCAGGCGGGGAGTTCACAGCCATGCCACCACGCAGGAGGGCCGCCAGGCCCAACGCCACCGCGATGAAGATGGTCGGCGCCCAGGTCGCCGCCGCCCGCATCGCCAAGGGAATGACCCAACGCGCCCTCGCCGAGGCGCTGCACATCGACGTCGAAACCCTCGCCTCGATCGAACAGGGCAGGCGCGTCCTGATGCCCAACGTCGCCGAAGAGATGGACCGCAACCTGGGCCTGCCCGGGGTCCTCACGGTGGCGGCGAACCGCCTCCCCGAGGTGGACATGGTCCCGGCCTGGGCGGAGGAGTACTTTGCCAGCGAGGCCGAGGCCCTCGCCCTGTCCTGGTACGACACGGTGCTCGTCCCCGGCCTACTCCAAACCGAGGAATACGCCCGCGCTGTGTTCAGCTGTCGCGTCCCATACATGGGCGAGGAGAAGATCGAGCTCCAGACTGCCCGCCGAATCAAGCGTCAGGAGATACTGCACCGCAGGATCCCGCCCACTCTCGGTTTCATCGTCTCGGAAGCAGCACTGCGCGACCGTCTTGGCGGCAACGGTGTCCACCGGGAGCAGGTGCGCCACCTGCGCGACTGCGCTGACCGCCCCGCCGTCTCGCTCCAGGTTCTACCCCTCGGCCTCACCGCTCACGCGGGTCTCACAGGCCCGTTCATCCTGCTGGAAACCCCCGATCACCAGCGTCTTGCGTACTCGGAGACCCAGCGCGGCAGCATCCTCGTCCGCGATCCCAATGAGGTCAGCATCCTTGCTCAGAAGTATGCAATGCTGCGGTCTCAGGCCCTCAACGTCGCAGAGACGAAAGGCCTGTTGGACCGGCTGCTAGGAGAGTCATGAGCACCGCACTGAAGTGGTTCAAGTCCAGCTACAGCGGCAGCGAGGGCGGCCAGTGCCTGGAAGCGGCCATCACCTGGCAGAAGTCCTCCTACAGCAACGACGAAGGCGGTGCCTGCGTCGAGGTTGCCAGCTACGCCTGGCAGAAGTCCTCCCACAGCAGCGACGAGGGCGGCCAGTGCGTCGAGGTCGCGTCGTGCGACTGCGCCGACACCGTCCACGTCCGGGACTCCAAGGTCCAAGACGGCCCGACCCTCCCCCTCGCCCCCGCCGCCTGGGCGGCCCTGACCCGCTGGGTCGCCGCCTAGCCGGCGGACGGGTCGTTGCGCCGGCACCAGTCCACCAGCGCGTTCCGTCGGTGGTCGGGCTGGTAGATCGGGCCGAGTTCGAGCACCCGCGCGTACGCCTCCGGCGTGCGCGGGTCGTTCCGCAGGGCCAGGCCGTAGGCGCCGATCAGGCGCAGCACGCGGTCGTCGGTGTCCAGGAGCCCCAGCAGGAGCGCCGTGGCGTCGGCCGTGCGGTCGTCGGAAGCGGCCAGGTAGTCCGCCGCCCCGCCGTGCACCGGGCTGTGCGGGTCGCGGACCAGGTCGCGGACGACGGCCCGGGGCCGCTCCGGGTCCTCATGCTCCTCCGCGAGCAGGGTCAGGGCGGCCGTGAAGCGGACCTGGTCGTCCGGGTCCCGCGTCAGGGCGCGCAGCGCAGCGCCGCCCCCGGGCGTCAGCGGTCGACCGGACCACGACAGGCAGTCGGGCACCTCGCGGCGCACCCGCGGATCGGGATGGCCGGCGTACCGGAGGCCGATGGCTTCCAGCCGGGGGTGTTCCACCTCGTGTTCGGTGAGGGCCGAGAGCACCTCGGCCAGCACCACGGCGTCCGGCTCCGCGTCGGCCCAGGCGGCGAGGAGCTCACGGTCCTCCTCGTGGTGCGGGTAGACGTCGTGGCCCGGGAAGAACTGCTGGGTCTGCAACCAGTCGGCGGCGAAGCGCCGATGGTCCGGGGAGGGGTGGTGGCGCAGGGCCGTCACCGTCTCCCACGCCCCCTCGCCGAGCCGCTCCCCGAGCGCGTACCGGGAGCCGGCCCAGTCCACGTGCCCGGGGTCGGGGTGCCGGACGGCACGGGCCACCAGCTCCTCCAGCGGGGCCGGGACGCCGAACGCCGACTCCAGGGTGGTCAGGACGGCGCCGTGTCCGGCGCGGACGGTCAGCCCGCCGAGCGCGATCTGCCCGACCCGGCACCAGTTCTCGTCGACCTCGCTGGTGTGCGCCGGACCCGTGGCGCCGGTCCGGCGGCGCAGTTCCGTCTCCGGGCCCGTCCCGTACCAGTGCCGGGCGGCGGCGAGCAGCCGCTCGCGCTCCGCCTCCGGCAGGCGGAGCCCCGGGTCCTGGAGGTCCCTGGACCACAGCAGGGCCCCGACCGTCGAGTCGGAGCCGCCTTCGACGGCCCGCAGCAGTGGGGTCGTTCCGTCCGGCAGGACCCGGTCCGGATCCGCGCCGGCCTCCACGAGGTCTTCGGCGATCCCGTGCGCGAACGCGGCCACCGCCGCGCACAGCACCGGCAGCCCGTCCTCGCCCGCCGTGTCCGGGTCCGCGCCCGCCTCCAGCAGCTCGCGCACCCGCTCGGCGTCCCCCGCCCGTACCGCTTCGTACAGCCCCATGGGCCCGAACATGCCACAGGGCCCGGGCGCACGTGGCACCCGGGCCCTGTCGGGGGACCTCGTCGATCAGGCCGGTCAGGTCGTACGACGCCGCCGCGCGCCCGGACGCCGCTCGCTCGGGCGGAAGACCGACTCGCCGGCCTCCTTGGCCGCCTCGCGGCGCGCCGCGCCGTACTCGGCCAGGGCCTCCGCCAGCTTGCTCACGCTCGGCTCCGGCGACAGCACGTCCACCCGCAGCCCGTGCTCCTCCGCGGTCTTGGCCGTCGCCGGGCCGATGCACGCGATGACGGTCACGTTGTGCGGCTTGCCCGCGATGCCGACCAGGTTGCGGACGGTCGACGAGGACGTGAAGAGCACCGCGTCGAAGCCGCCGCCCTTGATCGCCTCGCGCGTGTCCGCCGGCGGCGGCGACGCGCGCACCGTCCGGTAGGCGGTGACGTCGTCGACCTCCCACCCGAGCTCGATCAGCCCGGCGACCAGCGTCTCGGTCGCGATGTCGGCCCGCGGCAGGAACACCCGGTCGATCGGGTCGAAGACCGGGTCGTACGGCGGCCAGTCCTCCAGCAGACCGGCCGCGGACTGCTCCCCGCTCGGCACCAGGTCCGGCTTCACACCGAACTCCACCAGCGCCGCGGCGGTCTGCTCGCCCACCGCGGCGACCTTGATGCCCGCGAAGGCCCGCGCGTCGAGCCCGTACTCCTCGAACTTCTCGCGTACGGCCTTCACCGCGTTGACCGAGGTGAAGGCGATCCACTCGTAGCGGCCGGTGACGAGGCCCTTCACGGCCCGCTCCATCTGCTGCGGGGTCCGCGGCGGCTCCACGGCGATGGTCGGCACCTCGTGCGGCACCGCGCCGTACGAACGCAGTTGGTCGGAGAGCGAAGCGGCCTGCTCCTTGGTGCGCGGCACGAGCACCCGCCAGCCGAACAGCGGCTTCGACTCGAACCAGGCCATGTCCTCGCGCCGCGCGGCGGCGCTGTGCTCACCGACCACGGCTATGACCGGCCGGGCGCCCTCGGGCGACGGCAGCACCTTGCCCTGCTTGAACACCTGGGCGATCGTCCCCAGCGTCGCGGTCCAGGTCCGCTGCCGCGTGGTCGTACCGGCGACCGTCACCGTCAGCGGGGTGTCGGGCTTGCGCCCGGCGCCCACCAGCTCGGCGGCCGCCGCCGAGACCGTCTCCAGCGTCGCGGAGACGACGAGGATCCCGTCGCTGGCACCCACCTCGCTCCAGCAGCGCGCCGACGCGTTGCGGGCGTCGACGAAACGGACGTCCGCACCCTGCTCGCCCCGCAGCGGCACACCCGCGTACGCGGGCACGCCGACGGCGGTCGCGACGCCCGGCACCACCTCGAAGGGGATGCCCTCGGTGGCGCAGGCGAGCATCTCGCCGGCCGCGTTCCCGTCGAGCCCGGGGTCGCCGGTGACGGCACGGACGACCCGCCTGCCGGACCGCGCGGCCTCCATGACAAGATTGGCGGCATCGCGGATCACCGGGACCCCGGCGGCTGCTGACACTTCGTCAGCTATCGTCAGCTGCGGCGTGTCCACCCCCGCGCGCGCATGCGTCCGTACGACTTCGAGCACCTCGGGCTCCGCGATCAGTACGTCCGCGGCGGTGAGCGCCTCGACGGCGCGCAGCGTCAGCAGACCCGGGTCGCCCGGGCCGGCACCGAGGAAGGTGACGTGCCCGTGGGCGGCGACGCCCGCGAATGCGGAGGTGTTCGGACTTGTGGGGCTCACGCTCGCTCCCCCATAAGACCGGCCGCGCCCTTGGCCAGCATCTCGTCCGCGAGTTCGCGGCCGAGCGCCATGGCCTCGTCGTACGACTGGGGCACGGGACCGGTGGTGGACAGCTGCACCAGCGTCGAGCCGTCGAGGGTTCCGACGACGCCGCGCAGGCGCATTTCATTGACAATCTGCCCGTCGGCCAAAAGGTCGGCGAAGGCGCCCACCGGCGCGCTGCAGCCGGCCTCCAGGGCGGCGAGCAGGGAACGCTCGGCGGTCACGGCGGCCCGGGTGTACGGGTCGTCGAGCTTGCCGAGCGCGGCGATGAGGTCCGCGTCGGACGCGAGGCACTCCACCGCGAGGGCGCCCTGGCCGGGGGCCGGCAGGACGTGGTCGACCGACAGCAGGTCGGTCGCTTCATCACTGCGCCCGATCCGGTTCAGGCCGGCGGCGGCCAGCACGACGGCATCCAGCTCGCCGTCGCGCACGAACCCGATGCGCGTGTCGACGTTCCCCCGGATCGGCACGGTCTCGATCCGCTTGCCGAGGGAACGGGCGTAGTGGTTCAGCTGGGCCATCCGCCGCGGCGAGCCGGTACCGACCCGCGCGCCGTCGGGCAGCTGCTCGAAGGTCAGGCCGTCGCGCGCCACGAGCGCGTCCCGCGCGTCCTCGCGCCGCGGCATGGCCGCGATCACGAGGTCGTCGGGCTGCGCGGTCGGCAGGTCCTTCAGCGAGTGCACGGCGAAGTCGACCTCGCCGCGCAGCAGCGCGTCGCGCAGGGCCGTGACGAAGACGCCGGTCCCGCCGATCTGCGCGAGGTGCTCCCGCGAGACGTCACCGTAGGTCGTGATCTCCACGAGCTCCACGGGGCGGCCGGTGATCGCCCGTACGGCCTCGGCGACATGGCCCGACTGGGACATGGCCAGCTTGCTTCGCCGCGTGCCGAGCCGGAGGGGCTGGTCGAGACGTGGGTTCATGATGCCCGTCCTGGATCGTCGTTCTTGTCGGCCTGACTGACGGAGGCCACCGTCTGCGGGTCGAGATCGAAAAGTTCGCGCAGCGCCTCGGCGTACCCGGCGCCGCCGGGCTCGCTCGCGAGCTGCTTGACGCGCACGGTCGGCGCGTGGAGCAGTTTGTCGACGACGCGGCGCACGGTCTGGGTGACCTCGGCCCGCTGCCGCTCGTCGAGGTCGGGTACCCGCCCGTCGAGCCGGGCCACTTCCATGGCCACGACCTCTGCCGCCATGGCGCGCAGCGCGACGACGGTGGGCGTGATGTGCGCGGCCCGCTGGGCGGCCCCGAACGCGGCCACCTCATCGGTGACGATCGCCCGTACGGCATCCACGTCGGCCGCCATGGGCGCGTCGGCGGAAGCCTCGGCGAGGCTCTCGATGTCGACCAGGCGCACGCCGGGAATCCGGTGCACGGCGGCGTCGACGTCCCTGGGCATGGCCAGGTCCAGCAGCGCCAGCCGTACGGCGGTGCCGTCCGCGTGGGTACGGGTGGTGCGCCGGGGCTGCCGCTGCGCGGCGGCCTCGCCCTGGTCGGCCCAGGTCCCGTGCAGCTCCAGCGAGTTGGCATCGACCCCGGTCAGCGCGGCCCGCCCGTCGGGCCCGACCGGGCACCCGTCCGCCTCCGCGGGAGCGGCGATGGTCCGCGCGGCCCCGGCATCGGCCAGCCGCTTCCCGCCTTCGGCGGCAGCGGCCAGCCGAGCCACGAGCCCGGCGTCCAGCAGTTCCACCGCAGCGGCAGCCGAACCTCCGGCGGCAGCCGAACCTCCGGCGGCAGCCGAAACAGCGGCGGGAGCCAAATCCAGCCCCGCCGGCGTTTGAGGCGCGGGGTCCGGGGCGGAGCCCCGGGACACGGCGGCGAGCACGTCATCGGCGGTCAGCACCAACCCGGTGGCCCCGGTGCAGGACACCACCACATCGACGCGCGTCAGCTCATCGGCAACCGCCCTCATCGGGACGGCCCGCGCAGCGACCCCGGTGCCCGAGGCAACCAGAATCTCCGCCAAACGCTCCGCCCGCTCGGCGGTCCGGTTGGCGACCACGACCTCGGCCACGCCCACCCGCGCCAGCGTCGCCGCCGCCAGCGAGGACATCGAACCGGCACCGATCACCAGCGCCCGCTTGCCGGCGGCCCACTCCCCCACCGGGAGGTGAACGGCCAGCTGCTCCAGCCCGAAGGTCACCAGCGACTGCCCCGCCCGGTCGATCCCGGTCTCGGAGTGCGCCCGCTTGCCGACCCGCAGCGCCTGCTGGAACAGGTCGTTGATCAGCCGCCCGGCGGTGTGCAGCTCCTGCCCCAGCGCCAGCGCGTCCTTGATCTGCCCGAGGATCTGCCCCTCGCCGACCACCATCGAGTCCAGCCCGCACGCCACCGAGAAGAGGTGGTGGACGGCCCGGTCCTCGTAGTGCACGTACAGGTACGGGGTGAGCTCCTCCAGCGCGACACCACTGTGCTGCGCCAGCAACGTGGACAGCTCGGCCACGCCGGCGTGGAACTTGTCCACGTCCGCGTAGAGCTCGATCCGGTTGCACGTGGCGAGCACCGCCGCCTCGACCGCCGGCTCGGCGGCCAGCGTGTCGTGCAGCAGCTTCACCTTGGCGTCAGCGGACAGCGAGGCCCGCTCCAGCACGCTGACGGGCGCGCTGCGATGGCTCAGACCGACGACGAGCAGACTCATGCCGGCATCACCGCCGGCACGTCGCCCTCGGGGTTGCCCTTGCGCGCCTCGGCGGCCGCGCGCCCGGCCGGCGGCACCACGGCCGCGGCGGGGGCGGCGCCGCCCACGGAGGAGCCGCTCTCGCCGGCTGCGGCGGCGGCTTCCTCGCCGGCCTTGCGCTGCTCGTGGAAGGCGAGGATCTGGAGCTCGATGGACAGGTCGACCTTCCGCACGTCCACGCCCTCGGGCACGGACAGCACGGTCGGGGCGAAGTTCAGGATGGAGGTGACACCGGCGGCGATCAGCCGCTCGCTGACCTGCTGCGCGGCTCCGGCCGGCGTCGCGATGACGCCGATGGAGACGCCGTTCTCCTCGATGATCTTCTCGAGGTCGTCGGTGTGCTGGACGGGCATCCCGGCCACCGGCTTGCCGGCCATCGCCGGGTCGGCGTCGATCAGCGCGGCCACGCGGAATCCGCGCGAGGCGAAGCCGCCGTAGTTGGCCAGGGCGGCGCCGAGGTTACCGATGCCGACGATGACGACCGGCCAGTCCTGGGTCAGCCCGAGCTCGCGGGAGATCTGGTAGACGAGGTACTCGACGTCGTAGCCGACGCCGCGCGTCCCGTAGGAACCGAGGTACGAGAAGTCCTTGCGCAGCTTCGCGGAGTTGACTCCGGCGGCGGCCGCGAGCTCCTCGGAGGACACCGTGGGGACCGATCGCTCGGAGAGCGCGGTGAGGGCGCGCAAGTACAGCGGAAGCCGGGCGACAGTGGCCTCGGGAATACCTCGGCTGCGGGTCGCCGGTCGGTGAGTTCGGCCAGTTGCCACGATGCTCCTGCGGGATGAGCGGGGCTGCAGGCGGCCACTTGTCCCAGGACCGCCCCGTCGACAGCAGGCTATGCCTTTGTGAACGCGTGCACAAAGATTGTGTCCGCTTTGTCCGACCAAAGTGACCGGGGTCACGCAACCGGGGCGGGTGAGGCAGGAACCGACGGCACGCCGAACCCGTTCAAATCCCGAAGGGGGCAAAACCGTACACACTCCTCACAGATACGCCCCCGAGACCCCATAAATCGCCCATGATGGTAACCGGGGAGCGGGTCAGCCCCCCAATGCCCGCCGCAGCCGGTCCGGGTTCACCCTCCAGAAGGTGTGCTGCTCGCCGTCCACCAGCACGACCGGAATCTGCTCCCAGTACAACCGGTAGAGCTCCTCGTCCTGCGAGATGTCCTTCTTCTCCCACTGCGCCCCCGTCTCCGCGCAGACCTTCTCGACCACTTCCTGGGCGTCGTCACAGAGGTGGCACCCCGGCTTCCCGACGAGCGTCACCATCCGCTCCGCGGGGCTCTTCTTTTCCTTGCGGCGCAACAAAGGGCTCATGCGCCCATTCTCCCGCTCCTGCGCCCGCTCCCCGCCGTAACAGGCGCGCCCCGAAGAGTTCACGCCTTCGAATCCCATCGGTTCGGGAACTCCCGAACACAGTGGCTATGCTCGCGTCATGGCCGCTCTGGGATGGCTCACCCCCCGTAGGCGCTCCGCCACCGCGCGGAGCGTGCTGGCAGGCGAGGCCTCGGCCGAGGCCGCCCGCAAGACCGCGCTGGCCGAAACCGTGGAGGCCGGGCCGGCCGGGCCACACGAGGCGGAAGCGGAAGCACCGCAAGCGGTGGCGGAACCCGCACCGGCACCGGAAGAGGCAGAACCCGAGCCCGAGTTCCCCGTCGCCGGCGACGACCTCGCCGCCGCCTTCTTCGACCTCGACAACACCGTCATGCAGGGCGCCGCGATCTTCCACTTCGGCCGCGGCCTCTACAAGCGCGAGTTCTTCCGCCGCCGCGAACTCGCCCGCTTCGCCTGGCAGCAGGCCTGGTTCCGGCTCGCCGGGGTCGAGGACCCCGACCACATGCAGGACGCCCGCGACAGCGCCCTGTCCATCGTCAAGGGCCACAAGGTCTCCGAACTGATGGCCATCGGCGAGGAGATCTACGACGAGTACATGGCCGAGCGGATCTGGCCGGGCACCCGCGCCCTGGCCCAGGCCCACCTCGACGCCGGCCAGAAGGTGTGGCTCGTCACGGCCGCGCCCGTGGAGACGGCCACGATCATCGCCCGCCGCCTCGGCCTGACCGGGGCGCTGGGCACCGTCGCCGAATCCGTCGACGGCGTCTACACCGGCCGCCTGGTCGGCGAGCCGCTGCACGGCCCCGCCAAGGCGGAGGCCGTCCGCGCCCTGGCCGCCGCCGAGGGCCTGGACCTCGAACGCTGCGCCGCCTACAGCGATTCGCACAACGACATTCCGATGCTGTCACTGGTCGGGCACCCGTACGCGATCAATCCCGACACAAAACTGCGCAAGCATGCCCGGACCAACGACTGGCGGCTGCGCGACTATCGGACCGGCCGCAAGGCCGTGAAGGTCGGCGTCCCGGCGGCCGCCGGAGTCGGCGCGCTCGCGGGCGGCGCGGCCGCCGCCATCGCCCTGCACCGCCGCCGCCGCTAGCCCCGACGGGCCCGGCGACGGGCCGCCGCCAGCGCCGGAGCCCCCGCACGCCCGACGGGCCGCGCCCGCCCGGCTCCGCCCCTCCGTACCCGGGGGCATTCCCCCAGCCCTACCCCCGGATGGGGCAGGGCACTCCGCCATGCCCGACTCGGTCGCGCGCCCCCTAGGAAGCGTCCATTCCGCGCATCCAACTGATCACCAAACGATCACCAACAGCGACTGAATATGCCCTCGACACGCAACAGAAGTGTCGGAACCGGTGATTTGAGCAACTGGGTGTAGTGCTGCCTGTACGAAGCGTTATTCTCCTCAAACGCATGCCACCGGCCATCTGTCGCCACGACGGGTGAACGGTCCCGCACTGCACGTGATGGAAGCTCTGCCTCTGGGAGTCCCGTGTACCCACCTGTCGGGGTTGACGCCTCGGGCCTGGCTACGCTGCGCGCAACGGTCCTCGACCACCTGCGCGGCTTCGTCCCCACCGCGTACGCCGTCCCCGCCTTCGCCGCCGCGGTCCCTGCCGGTCTCGGCCCGGCCGGCCCTTGCTATGCCCTGACGGACGGCGGAGCGACGGTGGGCAGACGAGGTCGTACGGCCGCGGGCTCGGCCGGGACCGCCGGCACGAGCACGCAGGCCGCCCCCCGCCGCCCCACCGCGGACAGCGACCAGGCCCGCATGATGGACCTGGTCGAACGCGCCCAGGCCGGCGAGGCCGAGGCCTTCGGCCGCCTCTACGACCAGTACAGCGACACGGTCTACCGCTACATCTACTACCGCGTCGGCGGCAAGGCGACCGCGGAGGATCTCACCAGCGAGACCTTCCTGCGCGCGCTGCGCCGCATCTCCACCTTCACCTGGCAGGGCCGCGACTTCGGCGCCTGGCTGGTGACGATCGCCCGCAACCTGGTCGCCGACCACTTCAAGTCCAGCCGCTTCCGCCTGGAAGTGACCACGGGCGAAATGCTGGACGCGAACGAGGTGGAACGGTCCCCCGAGGACTCCGTCCTGGAGTCCCTCTCCAACGCGGCCCTGCTGGAGGCCGTACGGAAACTCAATCCGCAGCAGCAGGAGTGCGTGACCCTGCGCTTCCTGCAGGGCCTCTCGGTCGCCGAGACGGCCCGGGTGATGGGGAAGAACGAAGGCGCCATCAAGACGCTCCAGTACCGGGCGGTGCGCACCCTGGCCCGCCTCCTCCCCGAAGACGCCCGCTGAATCACTCACAACCGGTGACCCCTCGATGACGCTGTGGTCCGATCATCCTTCGTCCGTAACCCAAGTGCCGCGACGCTCGTTGTGCGGAATGCAGGCTCCCTGTGGACACGCCCTGCCCGAAGCCGCTCACTCGAAAGTGTGGATGTGCTCAAGGAAGGCAACCTTCCGGACACCTTGGGGAGTCGATCGTCATGACGAGAGGAGGTGCCGCCAGTGATCGCGAACGTGACTCCGCACCGGCGGGCGAACGCCTTCGCCCAGGCCCTGGAGGATCGGACCCAGTCCGACCTTTCGGAACCGGACCCGGCGGCCGAGCAGTCCGAGGCACCTGCCGAACCTGCCGACCACGACCGGTTGTTGGCCCTGGCGAGCGCGCTCGGCGAACGTATGCCGCGCCCGGTGCTGGACCCCGAGGTCAAAGTGGTGCAGCGAGCCCAGCTCGTTGCCGCCATGGAGGCCATGGTGCTCGAGGAAAGGGCCGGGGGCGGTGCCGCATCGGACCCTCAGGTGCCCGAACAGCGGACCGGCCGCGGCGCCCACCGGGCGACCTCGCTCCGGAAATTGCGGCCCCGCTCCCGCTGGTCCAAGGGCATCGCAGCGGGCGGACTCACCGTGGGTGTGGCCGCAGGGGCCTT
This sequence comes from Streptomyces sp. NPDC057010, assembly GCF_042673805.1. Lineage (NCBI taxonomy): Bacteria > Bacillati > Actinomycetota > Actinomycetes > Kitasatosporales > Streptomycetaceae > Streptomyces > Streptomyces sp. NPDC057010. Next base: position 90,023 of record NZ_JBHUSC010000023.1, read on the forward strand.
CAGCGGAGTGGCCGCTGCCAGCACCGACGCCCTGCCCGGTGACTCCCTCTACCCGATCAAGCGGGGCATGGAGGATCTGAAGCTCGGGATGGCCGAGGACGATTCGGACCGGGGCGAGCTCTACCTCGACCAGGCCTCGAACCGCCTGTCGGAGGCCCGCAGGCTGATGGAGCGCGGCAAGGGCGGAAACATCCTGGACCACGAGGCCCTGGGTGACATCCGCCGAGCGCTGGCGGGCATGAAGCACGATGCCGAACAGGGCCACCGGCTGCTCCAGGCGGCCTACCAACGGGACGGCTCGCTCGACCCGATCAAGGCGCTGTCTGCGTTCTCCCGCTCCCACCGCGACACGTGGGGGCAACTGCGGTCGAACCTCCCCCCGCAGCTCACGGATGTGGGCGGCGAGGTGGAATCGGTGTTCCGGGCCATAGACGAAGACGTGGCCCCGCTCCAGGGTCTGCTCCCGAAGCCCCCGGAGCAGACCCGGGGTTCCGGCTCGTCCGGCACCCCGGCCACACCGGGCACCCCCGGCACCAAGCACCAGTCGGCCCCCGCCTCCGGCACCCCGTCGGGCAGCCCCGCGCCGTCCCCCTCGGGCAGCAGCAGGCCCCCGGCCACCGGCGGCCTGATCGGTGGCGCCGGCGACATCCTCAACCCGCCGGCGGGCCAGTCCGCCCCGCCCTCCCCGGGCACCCCGGACCACCCCAAGCCGGACATCACCCTCCCGCCCCTCCTCCCCGGCCTCCTACCGGGCCTGGGCATCAACGCGGAGGACGCGGAGTAACAACGGGAAGGGCGGGCTGCACCTCGCAGCCCGCCCTTCAACGGCGCGTCAGAAGAAAACGGACCGCCGCTGCACGAGCAGCTTGTACAGCGTGTGCTGGATCTGCTCCCGAACCTGGTCGGTCAGGTTGAACATCAGCATCGGATCATCGGCCGCCTCAGCCGCATAGCCCGCGGTAGCGATCGGTTCCCCGAACTGGATCGTCCACTTCGTGGGCAACGGCACCGCCCCCAACGGCCCCAGCCAGGGGAACGTCGGCGTGATCGGGAAGTACGGGATCCCCAGTAGCCGCGCCAACGTCTTCGCGTTGCCGACCATCGGGTAGATCTCCTCCGCCCCCACGATCGAGCACGGCACGATCGGCGTCCCCGCCCGCAGCGCCGTCGACACGAACCCGCCCCGCCCGAACCGCTGCAGCTTGTACCGGTCTCCGAACGGCTTCCCTATCCCCTTGAAGCCCTCGGGCATGACCCCGACCAGCTCCCCGGCCTCCAGCAGCCGTTGCGCGTCCTCCGCGCAGGCGAGGGTGTGCCCGGCCTTCCGCGCCAGCTCGTTCACCACCGGCAGCATGAACACCAGGTCCGCCGCCAGCAGCCGCAGGTGCCGCTGCGCCGGGTGGTGGTCGTGCACCGCCACCTGCATCATCAGGCCGTCCAGCGGCAGCGTCCCGGAGTGGTTCGCCACGATCAGCGCCCCGCCCTCCTTCGGGACGTTCTCGATCCCCTTCACCTCGACCCGGAAGTACTTCTCGAACAGCGGCCGCATCAAGGACATCAGGACCTGGTCCGTCAGTTCCTTGTCGTAGCCGAAGTCGTCGACCTCGTACTCCCCGGTGATCCGCCGCCGCAGGAACGACAGCCCGCCCGCGATCCGCCGGTCCCAGCCGCCGCCGCGCGGCTCCACCGGCGCCGGCTCGGGAGCGGCCGGCTCCACGGGCTCCGCCGCCGGCTCGGGCGCGGACACCGCCCGCACCCTGCGCGGCGACCGCCGTCTCGGCCGGTCCTCGTCGAACGGAATGACCTTGGCGTCCGCCACTATCGCCTCGCTCCTTGATCCGCATCCGCATCCGCATCGGCAGCCGCACGCATGTCGGCCTTCAGCACGGCCGCCACCCGCTCCACGGCCCGCCCCATCCGCTCGGGCGGCAGCAGCCCGTTCCCCCGGCTCCGCGCGAAGTCCGCGAAGGTCTCGACGGTCGTGTACATCGGCTCGAAGCCGAGCACCTCCCGCATCTGGGTGGTCTCCACGACCCGGCCGTGCGTCAGGAGCCTCATCTGCTCCGGCGAGAAGTCGGTGATCCCGACCGCCCGCAGCGCCGACCCCACCCACGTCACCGCGGGCAGCAGCATCGGCACCGTCGGCCGCCCCAGCCGCCGCGCGCACTGCGACAGCAGCAGGACCCCGTCGCCCGCGATGTTGAAGGTCCCGCTGTTCAGCGTCCCCCGCCGCGGTTCCTGCGCCGCCAGCCGCAGGACGTCGAGCACGTCGTCCTCGTGGACGAACTGGAGCCGCGGGTCGTAGCCGAGCACCGTCGGCATCACGGGGATCGAGAAGTACTCGGCGAGCGCCGAGTCCGCGAAGGGCCCCAGGATGTTCGCGAACCGCAGCACGCACACCGCGACGTCCGGCCGCCTGCGGGCGAAGCCCCGTACGTACCCCTCGACCTCGGCGGCGTCCTTGGCGAAGCCGCCCGCCGGCAGCGACTTGGGCTCCGTGGTCTCGGTGAAGACGGCCGGATCCCGCGAGGTGCCCCCGTACACGCTGGTACTGGACTTCACCACGAGCCGCCGTACCGTCGGCGACTTCTGGCAGGCCCCGAGGAGCTGCATCGTCCCGATGACGTTCGTTTCCTTCACGGTGCTGTGCGCACCGCCGGTCCCCCCGGTGCCCCCCGTGACCGCGAGATGGACCACCGTGTCCACGGCGTGCTCGGCCAGCACGCGGGCGATCGCCGACTGTCTGATGTCCGTACGGACGAACTCGGCCGATCCGAGCCGGTGCGGCGGCGTCACCGCGTCCACCGCGATCACCCGCTCGACCTCCGGGTCGCGCTGGATCCGGCGCACGAAGCGGCCGCCCAGCTGCCGGGCAGCCCCGGTGACGAGTACGACCTTCCCCACGAGTTCAGCGCCTCCCTCGAGAAGTACCCCGGCTGCACCGCAGCCCCTCCACCAAGGATGGTGGAGGGGCTGCGGAGAACACGTACAGCTGCCGTTTACTTCTTGTTACGGCGCTGGACGCGGGTGCGCTTGAGCAGCTTGCGGTGCTTCTTCTTAGCCATCCGCTTGCGCCGCTTCTTGATAACAGAGCCCACGACTACCCTCGCTCACTTCTCTTCACTGGTGCGGGGCGTCTGGGCCCACACGACCTACGTCGGCCTAGCCTACCCGTCCCAGCTCTGAGCTTGTAATCCGAGAGGTGCCGGGGGGTCACTCTCAGGCCGACTCCACCCCCACATAGGACTCTCGGAGGTACTCGTGGACCGCGTTCTCGGGGACCCGGAAGGACCGGCCCACCCGGATTGCGGGCAGATGACCGTTGTGCACCAGGCGGTACACGGTCATCTTCGACACTCGCATCACCGAGGCGACCTCCGCCACGGTCAGGAACTGAACCTCACTGAGAGGCCTCTCGCCAGCAGCCATGACACACCTTGACCTTCCGCGCATGACGGGCACCGGCTTCCCCTCCGGTTACTCCTCGTCGTCGCACGCTCACTCCCCAGAGTAGGGGCGCGTGATACGAGTGGGGAAGAGGAGCTACAGCCACTCCTGGCCGTGCGGCAAGCCCGCCCGGCCGAGCACGTAGCGAGTAAGCGGTCGGTAGTAGTCCGCGCGCACCGCGTCATCAAGCGGAACGGCCACCGAGACCCGGCCCTCGGCCTCCCCGACGAAGAGCGCGGGATCATCCGTATCGGCCAGCCCGATCGCCTCCACACCCAACTGACCTGCACCGCAGACCCATCCGTGATCCCCCACCACGAGTTCCGGCAGGGGCCCGCCGGCCTCCGCCAGGGCTTCCAGCGCCATTCGAACCGGCAGCGGCGAATGGGTGTGTGCGCCGGTGGCACTCCCCGGCCGCCGCACGCCGGGCTCCCGCACCAGTGCGACCCCCCGTACGTAATCGATGCTGTGCGTGCGTACGCCGAACCGGGTCGCCATGTCGACACTGGCCCCCTGCGCCGGAGTGAGGACAACACATCCCGCCGCCGACATCGCCTCGGCCAACCCGCCGTAGAACCCCAGGAGCCGGTGCGGGTGCCCCGTCCCGAACAACACGGGCGCCCGCACCTCGGCCGCCGCCCGCAGCCGCCCCGCGAACACCTCCAGCGCGGCCAGCGTCAGCTCCGGATCGATCACGTCCGGGCCGCTGACGTGCGCGGGATCCGCCGACACCCCGCACTTGTCCGCCATCAGCCTCAGCAGGTCACCCTCGTCCCAGCCCCACTCGGGTTCCAGCCCCAGTAACACCCGGGGATCCCGCGCCGCGAACAGCCGGTAACTGCGCAGGCTTTCCTCCCGCGAGGTCGCAACGGTCCCGGCCAACCGGGCGGCCAGCAGATGCGCACGCAGGGCGCCGGCACTCAACACCCTCCGATGCTGCCTCACAAAGCCCCGCCGGACGCACATTCAGCCGCCGGCGTTTGAGGCAGGGCATTTCCGGCCTCGCCCCGCCCCGCCCCGCCCCGCCTCAGGTCAGCATGCCCCGCAACGGAAACACGGCCCGCCGAGTGGCCAGGACGGCCTGATCGGTCCGGTCCGCCGGGTCGTACCCCGCCTCCCAGTCCCGCCAGGCCGGCGACCGCCCGTCGGTCATCCGCAGCGGCGCCACCTCCCGGGTCCGCGCATACACCTCGTCCCGCCAGTCCGCCGGCACCGCCGTCCCCGGATCCACGGGCCGGTGCCCGGCGATGGCGACCAGATGCGTCCAGGACCGCGGTACGACGTCGACCACCGCGTACCCGCCACCGCCCAGCGCCAGCCACCGCCCGCCCGCGTACTCGTGCGCCAGCCCGTGGCACGCCTCCTGCACCGCCCGCTGCGCGTCCAGCGACACCGCCAGATGGGCGAGGGGGTCCTCGAAGTGCGTGTCGGCCCCGTGCTGGGTGACCAGCACCTGCGGCCGGAAGTCCGCCAACAGCTCCGGCACGGTCGCGTGGAAGGCACGCAGCCACCCCTCGTCGCCGGTCCCGGCCGGCAGCGCGACGTTCACCGCCGACCCCTCGGCGGCCGGCCCCCCGGTCTCCTCGGGCCACCCCGTCTGCGGGAACAGCGTCCGCGGGTGCTCGTGCAACGACACCGTCAGCACGCGCGGATCGTCCCAGAAGGCCGCCTGCACACCGTCCCCGTGGTGCACGTCGACGTCCACGTACGCGACCCGCTCGGCCCCCAGTTCCAGCAGCCGCGCGATCGCCAGCGCCGCGTCGTTGTACACGCAGAACCCGGCCGCCCCGCCCGGCATCGCGTGGTGCAGCCCGCCGGCGAAGTTCACGGCGTGCTCGGCCTCGCCGCGCCAGATCGCCTCCGCGCCCGCCACCGACTGCCCGGCGATCAGCGCGGACGCCTCGTGCATCCCGTGGAAGGCGGGATCGTCCATGGTCCCGAGCCCGTACGACCCGTCGGCGATCCCCGGGTCGGCGGACACCTCGCGGACCGCCGCGACGTAGTCCTCCCGGTGGACGAGCCGCAGCGTCGAGTCCCCGGCCGGACGGGCCGCCCGTACCTCCAGCGCCCGGTCGAGCCCGAAGGCGCGTACCAGCCCCATGGTCAGGGCCAGCCTCACCGGATCCATCGGATGGCCGGGCCCGAAGTCATACTTCGTTACCGCCTCGTCCCACATCAACAACCCGCGGCCGCTCATGCCCGACACCGTATCGGGCCCGGTCGGAGCCGAACGAGCGGGCGTACAGAAGCGTGATCAAGACGAGCACCATCGGTACGAGCATGGCCCCGCGGTAGCTCCACGCGTCTCCGATCCCCCCAACGAGCGGCGACCCGATGAGGAACCCCACGTAGTTGAAGATGTTCAGCCGGGCGATGGCCGTGTCGGACGCGCCCGGGAACAACCGCCCCGCGGCGGCGAAGGTCTGCGGCACGATCACGCACAGCCCGATCCCCAGCAGCGTGAAGCCGAGCATCCCCACCCACGCGCCGGGTGCCGACGCGACGACGGCGAACCCGGAGGCGGCGACGAGGGTCCCGCCCCGGACCACGGCCGCGGCCCCGAAGCGCCGCACGCCCAGGTCCCCGACGGCCCGCCCGATCAGCGTGGTCACCATGTAGACGTTGTACGGGACGGTCGCCAGCTGCTCGGAGCTCCCCAGCACGTCCTGGAGGTACTTGGCACTCCAGTTCGCCACCGTCGAGTCCCCGATGTAGGCACACGCCATCACCAGGCAGAGCGGCAGCAGCAGTTTGCCCCCACCGGCCCCCAGCCCCTTCTCGTGGGCCTCGGCGGGAGCGTCGACGTAACGCCGGCTGCCCACCAGCCCGAGCGGCAGCAGCACCACCACGGTCGGCAGGTAGCTCACGAAGAGGTCGAGGTGCCAGTGCGCCCCGGCCCAGGCGGCCGAGGCGCCCAGAATCCCGCCGAGGCTGTACGCGGCGTGGAAACCCAGCATGATGCTGCGCCCGTACGCCCGTTGGAGGCTGACCCCGAGCATGTTCATCGAGGCGTCCAGCGCGCCGACCGACAGCCCGAACGCCCCCAGGGCCACCGCCACGTGCCACAGCTGCGTGCCGGCCCCGACCCCCAGCAGCGACAGCAGCACCAGCGGCTGCGCCCACCGCAGTACCGCACTGGGCGCGACCCGCTTCACGAGGTGCTCGGTGGCGACGCTCGACACCCCCGCGAGGATCGGCACGGCCGCGAGGAAGGCGGGCAGCAGCCCGTCGGATATCCCGTACCGGTCCTGGATCGCCGGGATCCGCGTCACGAGCAGCGCAAAGGCGACGCCCTGCGCGAAGAAGCTGAACCCCAGAGCGCTACGCCCGCGCCGTAGCCGCACGTCAACCGTCATGGCGGCACAGCGTAGGCCCCAGGGCTACCGGTGGGTAGAGAGATCACACGGGCAGTTGCAGAAGCAGCGGGAGCTGCATCATGTCCCCGAAGTAACCCGTGGCCCCCGGCAGCTGGTCGGCGGGCAGCATCGCGGTGTACGCGTACACGTCCATCCCCGCGGCCCGGGCCGCCTCGATCCCCCGCGGGCTGTCTTCGATGACCACGCACCGCGCGGGGTCGACGCCCATCTGCCGAGCCGCGTGCAGGAACAGCTCGGGGGACGGCTTGCCCTGGCCCACGTCGTCGGAGCTGAAGATCCACTCCTCTTCGAACCACCCGTCGATCCCGGCGGCCAGGTGGCCGGCCCGGATCCGCTCGTGGCTCCCGGAGGACGCCAGGCAGTAGCCGACCCCGCTCGCGGTCAGCGCTCCGAGCACGTCCTCGATCCCGGCGACGGGCTTGAGTTCCCGTTCGAAGGCGGCGGCCGTCCGCGCGGTCAGGGTCTTGTCGAAGTCCGTGGGCAGCCGGCCGCCGGTCCGCTCGAGGACGAGATCGTGCACGCGGTGCACGGCCGCCCCCATGTAGTCCCTGAGCGAGTCCTCGTACGTGGTCGGGTGCCCCAGCTCGGTCAGGTACTCGGCGAGGACGTTGTTGGCGAGCGGCTCGCTGTCCACCAGCACGCCGTCGTTGTCGAAGATGACGAGGTCATAACCCATACCCCAACCCTACGAGCCGTCAGCCCACGATCCGCTCGTCCCCATGCCGGGCATCCGACGGATTCTGAGCACACCGGATTCGGCCCCGGAACGCAGAAAAGCCCCGCACCAGAAGGTGCGGGGCTTTCCCACAATGATTGTTCGGCGGCGTCCTACTCTCCCACAGGGTCCCCCCTGCAGTACCATCGGCGCTGAAAGGCTTAGCTT
>NZ_JBHUSC010000024.1:0-97637 GCF_042673805.1 Streptomyces sp. NPDC057010
GGCTGGATGTCCAGCCCGCCCGGCGTTCGAGGCGCGTGGCCGTCGGGGGTCGGCGTCCCGGCGGCGGGGGCGGTCAGCCGTTGCGGGGGCCCGGGAACGCCGGGGAGCGGGAGGCGCCCGCCGCCGTCTGGGACTCCTCGCGCAGCGGCTGCGGCGGCACCGAGCGCGCCGCCGGAATGGAGGGCAGGGGCCCCAGCGTCCGCGTGGTGGTGCCCTCGGCCGGCGGCTCGGCGGACTCGGCCGCCTGCGCGCGCCGCGCCCCGTACCGCCGGTGCACGGCCTGCTTCGTGACGCCGAGCGCCGAACCGACCGCGTCCCACGAGAAGCCGAGCGAGCGGTCGAAGTCCACCGCGGCGGTCACCAGCGTCTCGACGCTGTCCCGCAGCTCCTGCGCGAGCCGGACGGTGGGCGCGGGCGCCCGGCCGTAGACGACGAAGCCAGTGGAGGGGCCCGAGCGGCGCGGGCGGTACACGTTGCCGAGCTGGGCGGTGAGCGTACGCAGTGCATCCACCTGCCGGCGAACCCGCTCGATGTCCCGCACCAAGAGGTGCAGGCTGGCCCGGGCTTGGGCGTCGTGGGTGGCGTGGTCGGCCATGAAGAAGCCTCTCGAACCGGTGCTGAAGGGCGGATCGGGCCGCAGACACCGTTCACAACGCGGCCCGTTTTGGTCAATCTCTTTTGACCAACGCGCCACCCGGCGCCCAGGTCACGCTGTGGGGGCGTGTCGGCATATGCGAGAGGCGCGTGTGTGCGCGTACGCCCCCTCGGGACCGCAGGTGGGGCACCGGCCGCCCGCCCCATAGACTGGTGCGCTGCTGACAGCCGAGATAGCGAGGTAGGACCCAGTGAAGCTCGTCTTCGCAGGCACCCCCGAGGTCGCCGTGCCCGCCCTGGACGCCCTGATCGCCTCCGGGCGGCACGAGGTCGCGGCCGTCGTCACCCGGCCGGACGCACCGGCCGGCCGCGGTCGGCGGCTCGTCGCCAGCCCGGTCGCCGAGCGCGCCGAGGAAGCCGGGATCGAGGTCCTGAAGCCCGCCCGGCCGCGCGACCCCGAGTTCCAGGCCCGGCTGCGCGAGATCGACCCCGACTGCTGCCCGGTCGTCGCGTACGGGGCGCTGATCCCCAAGAGCGCCATCGAGATCCCCCGGCACGGGTGGGTCAACCTGCACTTCTCGCTGCTGCCGGCCTGGCGCGGCGCCGCGCCCGTCCAGCACTCGATCATGGCGGGGGACCAGCTCACCGGCGCCTCCACCTTCCGGATCGAGGAGGGCCTGGACTCCGGCCCGGTCTACGGCATCCTCACCGAGGAGATCCGGGCCACCGACACCAGCGGCGACCTCCTCACCCGCCTCGCCTTCGCCGGAGCCGGCCTGCTCGCCGCCACCATGGACGGCATCGAGGACGGCACCCTGCGCGCGGTCGAGCAGCCCGCCGACGGGATCTCCATCGCGCCCAAGATCACGGTGGAGGACGCCCGGATCGACTGGACGGCCCCCGCGATGCGCGCCGACCGCGTCGTCCGCGGCTGCACCCCGGCCCCGGGCGCCTGGACCGTCTTCCGCGGCGAACGCCTCAAGCTGGTCTCCGTCGGCCTGGTGCCCGACCGCACCGACCTGGCGCCCGGCGTGCTGGCCCCGGCCAAGAACAACGTCTACGTCGGCACCGGCTCGCACGCCGTGGAGCTGCTGTGGGTGCAGCCTCAGGGCAAGAAGCCGATGCGCGGCGCCGACTGGGCCCGCGGGGTGCGGATCGCTCCCGGCGAGCGGCTCGGCGGCACCGACGTAGGCTGAATCAGTCCAGCCCGAACACCTTCAGCACCTCGTAAATCCGGAGCACCTTTCACGTGAGCGAACAGCCCCGTCGTCGTCCCGCCCAAGGCGCGGGCGGCAAGCAGAACAAGCCGGCCAGGCCGTACCGACGGCCCCAGAAGGACCCCGTCCGGATGCTGGCCTTCGAGGTGCTGCGCGCGGTGGACGAGCGCGACGCGTACGCGAACCTCGTGCTGCCCCCGCTGCTGCGCAAGGCCCGCCAGGACGAGAGCTTCCAGGCGCGCGACGCGGCGCTGGCCACCGAGCTGGTCTACGGGACGCTGCGCCGCCAGGGCACCTACGACGCGGTCATCAAGGCGTGCATCGACCGGCCGCTGCGCGAGGTCGACCCGCCGGTGCTGGACGTGCTCTCGCTCGGCGCCCACCAGCTGCTCGGCACCCGCATCCCCACGCACGCGGCCGTCTCGGCGAGCGTGGAGCTCGCCCGGGTGGTGCTCGGCGACGGGCGCGCGAAGTTCGTCAACGCCGTACTGCGCAAGATCGCCGCGCACGACCTCGACGCCTGGCTGGAGCGCGTCGCTCCGCCCTACGAGGACGATGCCGAGGAACACCTGGCCGTCTACCACTCCCACCCCCGCTGGGTGGTCAGCGCCCTGTGGGACTCCCTCGGCGGCGGGCGCGCCGGCATCGAGGACCTGCTGGAGGCCGACAACGAACGGCCCGAGGTCACCCTGGTCGCACGGCCGGGGCGGTCCACCCCGGAGGAACTGCTGGAGGCGGTCGGCGAGGACTCGGCGCTGCCGGGCCGCTGGTCCCCGTACGCCGTCCGGATGGCCGAGGGCGGTGAGCCGGGCGCGCTGGAGGCCGTGCGCGACGGACGCGCCGGCGTCCAGGACGAGGGCAGCCAGCTGGTGGCGATGGCGCTCGCCGCCGCGCCCGTAGAGGGCCGCGACGAGCGCTGGCTCGACGGCTGCGCGGGCCCCGGCGGCAAGGCGGCGCTGCTCGCGGCGCTCGCGGCGCAGCGCGGGGCGTTCCTGCTGGCCTCCGAGAAGCAGCCGCACCGGGCGCGCCTCGTCGAGCGGGCGCTCGCGGGGAACCCCGGGCCGTACCAGGTGATCGCGGCGGACGGCACCCGTCCGGCGTGGCTGCCCGGTTCCTTCGACCGGGTCCTGATGGACGTGCCCTGCTCGGGCCTCGGCGCCCTGCGCCGCCGCCCCGAGGCCCGCTGGCGCCGGCGTCCGGAGGATCTGGAGGGCTTCGCCCCGCTCCAGCGGGCACTGCTGCGCGAGGCCCTGTCGGCGGTACGCGTGGGCGGCGTCGTGGGCTATGCGACCTGCTCCCCGCACCTCGCCGAGACCCGGGTCGTCGTGGACGACGTCCTGAAGGGCCGCGGCGCGGGCGCCTCCCCGGTCGCCGCCGAACTGATCGACGCCCGCCCGTACATGCCGGGAGTCCCGGGCCTGGGCGACGGCCCGGACGTCCAGCTGTGGCCGCACCTGCACGGGACGGACGCGATGTACCTGGCGCTGCTGCGACGGGTGGCGTAGGGGGCGGGGCGGGGCTACGCCCGCCCGTAGAGCGGACGGCCGTCTCTCACGGCCGTGTTGCGCTCCACGGTGCGCACGGTGCGCACAGGGCTTTCGCGGACGTGCGAGCTGACGTGATCTGACGACGTGAACGTCGTCTGGCCCGCCCCCGACGGGCTCGACCCCTCGGAGGCCTTCCCCGGAGCGGTTTCCGGGCGCCGGCGGGCGGAGTTGGGTACCGGGGCGGGGCGGGCTGAGTAGCCGTACTCAGGTGACGGGGTTCCGGCGGTTCCGATACTGGCCACCGGACGAACGGGGAAGGGTGTCGGAACAGTGGGACGACGGTCACGGCTCGAAGTGTGGGTGCCGGGCGGCTACTTGGCCGCGGTAGTGGGGGTCCAGATCTGGGTGGAGGTGCTCAGCAGGACCGGGGACGCGGGGTTCGCGGGCGTGTGGACGGTGTTCGCCACGGCACCCTTCAGCGTGCTGGCCCTGCTGGCCTTCACACCCGGTGCCGGGGCGCCCCCCGAACCCCCGGACGGCCTGGTCCACACGGGCCCGGAGCCGCCCACGCCCCTGCCCGCACCCTCGGAGCTGCCGCCGCCTGCGGCCGACTGGAGCCCGGACCCCTCCGTGACCGAGCCGCTCGACGCGCTGGGCGCGTGGGCGGGATTCGGCTGGTACGGCGCGATCCTGGCCGGCGCCCTGATCAACGCCACGGCGCTGTGGGCGCTGGTACGGGTCGTGGCGGGACGGAGACGGGCACGGGGACGGGGGTAGCGGGACGACGCAGCCGGCCCGCACGGTTGCGCGGCGCTGCGCGGCGTGTGAGTTCCGGGGTCGTGGCCGGAACCGTGCGGGGGCATGGCAGGCTTGGGGCATGGCCGCTCAGATTTTCCCCAGCATCCTGTCCGCCGACTTCGCCCGACTCGCCGAGGAGGCGAAGGCCGTCGAGGGAGCCGACTGGCTGCATGTCGACGTCATGGACAACCACTTCGTCCCGAACCTCACCCTCGGCATGCCGATCGTGGAATCCCTGAGCAGGGCCACGGACATTCCCCTCGATCTCCACCTGATGATCGAGAACCCGGACCGCTGGGCCCCCCAGTACGTGGAGGCCGGCGCGGGTTCCGTCACCTTCCACGCCGAGGCCGCGGCCGCCCCGGTGCGGCTGGCGCGGGAGATCCGGGCCAAGGGGGCGCGGGCGTCGATGGCGCTCAAGCCCGCGACCCCGATCGAGCAGTACGAGGACATCCTCCCCGAGCTCGACATGCTGCTGATCATGACGGTCGAGCCGGGCTTCGGCGGCCAGGCCTTCCTCGACATCATGCTGCCCAAGATCCGCCGTACCAGGGAGCTGATCGCCAAGCACGGACTGGAACTGTGGCTCCAGGTGGACGGCGGGGTCTCGGCGTCGACCATCGAACGCTGTGCCGAGGCCGGCGCCGACGTCTTCGTGGCGGGCAGCGCGGTCTACGGCGCGGTCGATCCGTCCTCCGCGGTACGCACGCTGCGTGAGCAGGCGGATGCGGCGATCTCCGTCGCGCCGTGGGCTTGCGACCACTGAGCCAAGCGTTGGTGAACAGCTCGGTGAACGGGAGCTGTCCAGGCTGATCAACAGCCGTTGGATCTGACAGGATGAACGGCGAGTCGAGAGTGTGAACACGAGAGTGTGAACAGCAGTGAGGAGAGCGCGGTGTCTGCAATGTCGGCGGGACGGTCAGCCCTGCGGATGGGACCCGCGGAGCTGGTTCAGGCGGCGGCCATGGCGCGCCGCTTCTACCTGGAGGGCAAGTCCAAGATCCAGATCGCCGAGGAGTTCGGCGTGAGCCGCTTCAAGGTGGCCCGGGTCCTGGAGACCGCGCTGGAACGCGACCTCGTACGGATCGAGATCCGCGTCCCGGCCGAACTGGACGCGGAGCGGTCGGACGCGCTCCGGGCCCGCTACGGGCTCCGGCACGCCGTCGTCGTGGAGTCGCCCGCCGACGCCACCGAGGACGCGCCCGATCCGGAGAACCTCGGCGCGGTCGCCGCCGACCTGCTGGGCGAGCTGGTCAACGAGGGTGACGTACTGGGCCTCGCGTGGGGGCGGTCGACCATCCACATGGCGGCCTCCCTGCACCGGCTGCCGCCCTGCACGGTGGTGCAGCTGACGGGCGTCTACGACGCGGGGACCGCCGAGCGCGGCTCGGTCGAGGCCGTGCGCCGGGCCGCCCAGGTCTCCGGGGGCGACGCGCACCCGATCTACGCGCCGATGCTGCTGCCCGACCCGGCGACCGCGGCCGCGCTGCGCAGCCAGACCGGGATCGCGCGCGCCTTCGAGTACTTCGACAAGGTGACGGTCGCGGCCGTGTCCATCGGCTCGTGGGAGCCGGGCATCTCCACCGTCCACGACATGCTGAGCGACGAGGAGCGGGCCCACTACGCCTCGCTCGGCGTGGCGGCCGAGATGTCCGCCCACCTGTTCGACTCCGAGGGGCGGCGGGTCGGCCGGGACCTCGGCGAGCGGTGCATCACCGTCGAGGCGGACCGGCTGCGGCGGATCCCCGAGGTCGTGGCGATCGCGGGCGGGCTGCGCAAGGCCTCCGCGATCGGCGCGGTGCTCCGGTCGGGGCTGGTGACCAGCCTCGTCACGGACACGGCCGTCGCGGACTACCTGCTGACCGAGTCCGCCCCCGGGCTGCGGCCGGCACTGGAGCGGGCCGACCCGGACGACCTGTAGGCGCCGCCTCGACCGTTCCGGGTGCGGCCGGCGGTGCGGATGGTGCCGTAATCGAGATCCGCACGGCGGACCGCGCGGAGGGCTGCTGGGCGCATACTGGTCCCAATGACAAAGTCAGCAGTACCTCGCCGCCATTTGCCGTCCAGCCCGTTCAAGGCGCCCGTGGAACAGCCGATCCGGCAGTTCAGCGTCGGCGACCGGGTCACTCACGACGAGCACGGCCTCGGCCGTGTCGTCGGAATCGAGGAGGGGATCGCTGTTCTCGTCGACTTCGGGTCGGTCCAGAAACGAGTCCTGAGCCCGTACACCAAGATGGCCGCCCTCTGAGGCCATCGGGCGATTCGCGAGCGAATCGGATATTTGGCACGATCGGTGCATGATCTTTCGGAACGTGCCCCGATCGTTGCTGCGTTTGCTGGGGGCCCTGTTCCTCTGCGCCGCGCTGGTCGGTGCGGTGGGGTGCGGCGGGCAGAAGGCCGCGCCTGCCGCCGCCGGTGCCTCCAGTGGCGCGACCGGTGGTACCGCCCTGCCCGGATGGGCCAAGGGGATGGCCACCGTACGGGCGGACGCGCTGCCGCAGCAGGCGCGGGAGGTGCTCGCGCTCATCGACAGGGGCGGGCCGTACCCGTACCGGCAGGACGGGACCGTCTTCGGGAACTTCGAGAAGGCGCTGCCGAAGCAGAAGCGCGGCTACTACCACGAGTTCACGGTGCGGACGCCGGGGAAGCGGGACCGCGGGGCCCGGCGGATCGTCACGGGTGAGGGCGGGGAGTTCTTCTACACGGACGACCACTACGAGACCTTCAAGGCGGTTCTCCGATGACCACCCTGGACCCGCAGCCGCTCGCCCCGGCGCTCGCCGCCGCCGAGGAGGCGGGCTGGACGACCGTACGGCTGGACCTGGACGGCGTACGGAGCAAGGCCGAGCTGATGGAGCGCTGCGGGGAGGCCTTGCGGCTGCCGGAGTGGTTCGGGGGGAACTGGGACGCGCTGGCCGATGCGCTGCGGGACCTGTCGTGGCTGCCGGATGCCGCGGGGCGGCTGGTGGCGGTGACGTCGTGGCGGGTTTTCGCCGCCGTGCGGCCGGCCGAGTGGTCGACGTTGCGGGAGGTCCTGGAGGGGACCGTGGATTTCTGGCGGGAGCAGGAGGGGGCGCCGGGGCTCACGGTGGTCCTGGCCGACTCCGCGGACGGGGCTCCGCCCCGGGCCCCGCGCCTCAAGCGCCGGCGGGGCTGAACGTGCCCCGGGCCTTGGAGCCGGCCCGGGGCGGCAGTGCTCAGGTCTGGGTGGACTTCGGGATCCAGGGCGGGGTTTGGCCCCAGGACCAGACGGGGATTTTGGCCGCGTCCACCGGGGGCGGGTTGGGGCCCGAGTAGATCAGGGCCATGCGGGTGCCCCACTCGATGTAGTAGGCGAACACCGCGCGGAACTCCGGGTCCGTCGGGAGGCCGACCTCGTCGGCCGTGTCCATCAGGAGGTCCACCCAGCGGCGGCGCTGCTGCTCGGTGATGCCGCGGCCCAGGTGCTTGGTGGCCATGTGCTGGTGGCCGCCGTGGTGGGCCGAGTAGTCCGCCGGGCCGCCGAAGACCTCAGACAGCCAGACCGCGACGTGCTGCGGGTGCTGCGAGTCCATGCCGGCGAAGACCGGAGCCAGGATCTCGTCCCTCAGGGCGTGGGCGTAGAAGGCGTCGGTGAGGCGGTTCATCGCCTCGGCGCCGCCCATCCACTCGTAGATGGTGGGTGTCGTGCTCATGGTTATGCGGAGGCCTTTCCGGTGCCCGCGACGTCGGTCACCGTGTAGTGCTGCATCTCCTCGATCGCCGTCACGTACGGGCGGATCGCGGTGAAGAAGGCAGGGAAGTGCTCGCCCTTGCGGAAGCCGTTGAGGTGCGCGTCGACCGAGGTCCAGCGGATGCGGAGGATGTAGCGGTCCTTCTCCTCCTCGCAGCGGGCCAGCTCGTAGTCGATGCACTCGGGCGAAGCGGCCAGGGCCTCGGCGGCCCGTGTGTAGGCGTCCTCGAAGGCCGGCTGGTCGTCCAATGCGATCCGGTAGCGGATGTATTCGACGGTCGTGGTCATGGTGCGTGCCCTCCCTGGGTGGTGGTCGTGGCCAGCCTTACGCGATCATGCGCCGGTGTGGGGCGTTTTGGTCATTCGGACCCGGACTTCATGGAGTCGGCGTCCGAGTCCGATACGTCCGGGCCCTGGGCGCGGACCTGGTGAACCTTGTCCAGGGACTCGCGCAGCTCCGTCAGCCAGGCCTCGGTGTTGCGGCCGACGAGGCGGACGCACCAGGCGAGGGCGTCGGCCCGGCTGCGGGCGACGCCGCCGGCGACCAGGGTGTCGAGGACCTGGCGCTCGGACTGGCGCAGGCGGGTCATCACCGGGACGGCGAGGTGGGTGAAGAGGGCCGTCTCCTCACCCACCCGGACACCCCAGGCGACCTTGCGGCGGTAGAGCTCCTCGGCCTCGCGGGCCACCTCGATGCGCTGCTCGCGGGTGCGTTCGCGGAACTCTTTGACCGACTCGGTCGCCGGGATGGTGCCGACGACCGTGATCTCCTCGCGGTCGACCGTGACCGAGACGAGGGATGCGTAGATGTCCACCGGCAGGCGGTCGGCGAACCACGTGCGGAGCTGTTCGCTCTGTTCGGCTGTAATCATGTAATCAACGTTGCGTCCGGTGGGCTCTTGATCGCAAGGGCCCAGATGTTCGCTCTCAGCCCATCGAGCGGTAGCGGTGGATCAGGGAGACCGCCATCGCGCCCTCGCCGACGCCCGAGGCGACCCGTTTCACCGAGTGGGCGCGGACGTCGCCCGCCGCGAAGACGCCGGGGACGCTGGTTTCCAGCGGGTAGGGGGCGCGTTCCAGGCTCCACTCGGCCGGGAGTTCGCCGCCGTTGGAGATCAGGTCCGAACCGGTGAGGACGAAGCCGTACTCGTCGCGCTCGACGACGCCCGACAGCCAGTCGGTGTGCGGGCGGGCGCCGATGAAGGTGAACATGAACCGGGCCGGGATCTCCGTTTCCCCGCCCGTCGCGGCGTCGTGCAGGGTCAGACGTTCGAGGTGCTCCTCGCCGTCCAGGCGCACCACCGTCGTGCGGACCTTGACCTCGATGTTCGGGGTGCGGTCGATCTCGTCGATCAGGTAGCGGGACATGCTCGCGTCCAGGGAGGCCGCGCGGACCAGGATCGTCACGCGGGCGGCGTACTTGGCGAAGTGGACGGCCGCCTGGCCGGCCGAGTTGGCGCCGCCGACGATGAACACGTGCTGGGAGATGCAGGCGGAGCTTTCGGTGGTGGCCGCGCCGTAGTAGAGCCCGGCGCCTTCGAAGCGGTCCGCGCCGGGGGCCTCCAGGCGGTTGTACGAGACGCCCGTGGCCAGCAGCACCGTTTCCGCGCTGATCTCCGTACCGTCCGCCAGGGTGAGGATCTTCGCGGGGTCGTCCCGGGTCAGCGAGACCACCTCCACCGGGTGCAGGATCTCGGCGCCGAACCGGGAGGCCTGGATGGTGGCGCGGCGGGTCAGGTCGCCGCCGGAGAGGCCCGAGGGGAAGCCGAGGTAGTTCTCGATCAGGCTGGAGGTGCCGGCCTGGCCGCCGGGGGCGCGGGCGTCCAGCATCAGGGTGGACAGGCCCTCGGAGGCCGAGTAGACGCCCGCGGCGAGGCCGGCCGGACCCGCGCCGACGATGACGCACTCGTAGTGCGGGCGGGAGGCGGTGGTGGCCAGGCCCAGGCGCTGGGCGAGCTGGGTGTCGGTCGGCGCGGAGAGCACCGATCCGTCCGGGAAGCGGACGAGGGGGAGGGCCGCGTCGGGCTGGGCGGCGAGCAGCGTCAGGGCTTCCGGGTCGCGTTCGACGTTGAGGAAGCGGAACGGCTGGCCGTTGCGGGTGAAGAAGTCCCGGACGGCGTGTGTGCCGGGGGAGACCAGGTGGCCGGCGACGATGATCCCGTCGTACGCCGGGCGGTAGGTGGCCAGCCAGTCCGACAGCAGGTCGTCGAGGACCGGGAAGAGCCGCTCGTGCGGCGGGTCCCACGGCTTGAGCAGGTAGTAGTCCAGCCGGACCCGGTTGATGGCGGTGATCGCCGCGTCGGTCTCCGCGTACGCCGTGAGCAGGACGCGGCGGGCGTCGGGGAAGCGGCTGACGGCTTCGAGGAGGAACTCGACGCCGGTGACGTCGGGCATCCGCTGGTCGACGAGGAACAGTGCCGGGTCGTGACCGCGTTCGTCGAGGGAGTCCAGGATCTTCAGGGCGTCGGCGGCGGAGGAGGCGCCGAGGACGCGGTAGCGGTCGCCGTAGGCGCTGCGCAGGTCGCGGCGGACGGCGCGCAGCACCTGCGGGTCGTCGTCCACGGCCAGGATGACCGGCTTCCTGTTCTCCGCGCGTGCGGTGGCCGCGTCCTTCGTGGTGGCGGCGTCGGTCGTGACGGCGGCGGCGCCGCTCTCCCCGGCCGCGTTCACGCCGGGTCCAGCATGAGCTTGTCGGTGTAGCACCAGGCCCAGTCCTCGCCGGGCTCGTGCGAGGCCGCGATGGGGTGCTCGGTCGTGCGGTAGTGCCGGGTGGCGTGACGGTTCTTCGAGGAGTCGCAGCATCCGACGTGCCCGCAGCTGAGGCACATCCGCAGGTGCACCCAGGTGTCGCCGGCGACGAGGCACTCCTCGCAGCCCTCGGTGCCGGGCTTCACCGGACGTATCTGATCGATGTGTGTGCACAACAGGTCCATCGTCATCGTCCCCGTCCCTCTCCTGCTCACGCTTGCTCGGCCGCACAGTGCGCGCGCCCGTGAATCCCGGCGCGTCCAGACCATAAGGCGGGGCCCCGGTAATGGTTCAGTGATTCGGCCGAAGTCAGGTAGTCCTGAAGCTACTTCATGACGTCGCGGGACGACTTCCTGAGGTGCCCCCACGACCTGGCCCGCTACCTCACGAAGTCGCACACCCGCGCTTTGACGCGGGCTCCGGGCCCGGCCAGTGTGGTGGACGCCAACGACAACAGGCGGCGCCTGGAGGAATACGTGAGCAGAAAGATTCTGGTCATTGTCTCCGAACACGGTTACTGGGCCGAGGAACTGATAGGGCCGGTATCGAAGTTCGACGAACGCGGCTACGAGATCACATTCGCCACGCCGACCGGAAAGCGTGCGCACGCTCTTCCGCCGAGCCTCGACGCGAACTACATCGATCCTCCACTGGGACGCTCGGTCACCACCGAGGAGAACGCCCGGCTGGGGCGGGAGTTCGAGCAGTCGAGCCGGCTGGACTCGCCGCTGGACATCGAGGCGTGGGTCCCCGAGCGCCCGTACACGAGCGACGAGGGCTACCTGCGCAAGCTGGAGCAGTACCACCGCGATCTGGACAAACTCGACGCCGACATCGCCGACTACGACGCGATCCTCATCGTCGGCGGCAGCGGCCCGATCGCCGACCTCGCCAACAACGAGCGCGTGCACGCCCTGATCCTGGCCTTCAAAAAGGCCGGCAAGGTCGTGGCCGCGGAGTGCTACGGGGTCGCCTGCCTGGCCTTCGCCCGGGACTGGAGCGACCGCAAGAGCATCATCTGGGGCAAGCACGTGACCGGCCACTGCAAGGAGTACGACTACAAGGACGGCACCGGATTCCTCGGTACGGACTTCAACATGGGGCCGCCGCCGTATCCGCTGGAGTACATCCTGCGCGACGCCACCGGGCCGCGCGGCGCGTACCACGGGAATTTCGGAAAGCCGGTTTCGGTCATCGTCGACTTCCCGTTCGTGACCGGACGTTCCACGCCTGACTCGTACCTCACGGGACAGAAGATCGTGGAAGTACTGGAGGACGGTCTCACCCGTTACGGCTGGTAGGTCCTGAAACTCGTGGGCCGGCAACTCGTGGGAATGAGGGGGAGTTCGATGAATACCGGAGCCACTCCCGGACGGGAAAGGCTGATCGAGCAGTTCAAGGCCGACGGCCTGAAGGTGATGTTCGGAAATCCCGGGACGGTGGAACAGGGATTCCTCGACGCGGTCGACGCGGCGGAGGACTTCAGTTACGTCCTCGCCCTCCAGGAGACCGTGGCCGCCGGTATCGCCGACGGATACGCCCGGGCGACCGGCGGCGCGGCCCTCCTCCAGCTGCACTCCGGGGTGGGGCTGGGCAACGGCATCGGCATGCTCTACCAGTCGCTGCGCGGCCACACCCCGCTCGTCGTGGTCGCCGGCGACGCCGGGGTGCGCTACGACGCCATGGACGCACAGATGGCGTCCGACCTGGTGGCGATGGCGAAGCCGGTGACCAAGTACGCGACCCGGGTCACCGACCCGCGGTCCGTGCTGCGCACCATCCGGCGGGCCGTGAAGATCGCGCTCACCCCGCCCCGCGGGCCCGTGTTCGTGGCGCTGCCCATGGACGTGCTGGACGAGCTCAACTCCGAGCCCGTGCTGCCCGCCACGGTGCCGCTCACGGACGTGGCGCCCTCCCCGGCCTCGGTGGGGCGGGCGGCCGAGCTGCTCGCCTCCGCCGAGCGCCCGGTCGTCCTCATCGGCGACGGGGTCTCGCTCTCCGGGGCGCAGCGCGAACTCGTCGCCGTCGCCGAGCTGCTGGGCGCCGACGTGTACGAGGTCGACTCCTCGGAGGTCAACATCGCGGCCTCGCACCCGCTGCGGCGGGGCCAGACGGGCCACATGTTCGGCCCGCACAGCAAGGAACTCGTAGGTGACGCCGACGGGGTGCTGATCGTCGGCACCTACGTCTTCCCGGAGGTGTTCCCCGAGCTGGAGAGCCCCTTCCGGCCGGGCGCGAAGGTCGTCCACATCGACCTCAACGCCTACGAGATCGCCAAGAACCACCCGGTGGACCTGGGCCTCGCCGCGGACCCCAAGCAGGCGCTGCGCGCGCTGGCCGCCGTACTGGAGCACCTGCTGACCCCGCAGCGGCGGGCCGCCGCGGCCGCCCGCCTCGACGTACGGACCCGGGAGCGGGCCCGCGAGGCGCGGTCGGTCACGGACGAGGGCACCGCGATGTCCGCCTTCCTGCGGACGCTGGCCGAGCGCACCGGCGGGGACCTCATCGTCTTCGACGAGGCGCTGACCACCTCCCCGCTGGTCACCAAGTACCTGCCGCCGGAGCGCCCGGGCGACTACCACCTCACCCGGGGCGGTTCGCTGGGCGTGGGCTTCCCGGGCGCGGTCGGTGCCAAGCTCGCGCACCCGGACCGGCTCGTCGTCGGCTTCGCGGGCGACGGCGGGTCGATGTACACCTACCAGGCGCTGTGGACGGCGGTCCGGCACGGGATCGACGCCAAGTTCGTGGTCTGCAACAACCGCAAGTACCGGCTGCTGGACGACAACATCGCCCAGTACTGGCGCGAGCGGGACATCCCGGAGCACGGCTTCCCGGGCTCCTTCGACCTCTCCCACCCCGAGATCGACTTCGCCGGGCTGGCCCGGTCCCTCGGCGCCGGCGGGATACGGGTGGAGAAGCCGGACGAGGCACCCGCCGCCGTGAGCCGGATGCTGGCCCACCCCGGACCGTTCCTCGTCGACATCCAGATCTGAGACACCCACCGGACAGGAGGAGACCGCATGCCCGCCGAGCGGCAGTTGACCGAGGACGCGATCCGCAGGTTCGCCGAGGACTGGTACGTGGCGCTGGACCGGCACGTAGAGCTCGACCAGGTGCTCGCCCTGATCACCGAGGACCTGGAGTTCAAGGTCCCCGAGGACACCTTCCTCGGACACCAGGGCTTCGGCCGCTGGTACGAGGCCGTCACGAACCGGTTCTTCGACGAGGTGCACACCGTCACCAAGGTGGAGCCGGTCATCGAGGGCGACCGAGCGGTCGTCCGGGTCCTCGTCAACTGGCAGGCGAAGATCTGGGACCCGCCGGCCGCCCGCAGCGAGTGGCTCGGCTTCGACGCCGACCAGACCTGGACCGTGGTGGCGGGCCCCGACGGGCCGCTGATCAAGCAGTACACCGTCAACGACCTGGCTCCGATGCCCGGTTCCGGCTCCCTCTGACCGCCGGCCAAGGAGGACCGACGATGACCGAAGTGACACCGGAGCGGGTCCGGGCGGCCTACGCCGCCCTGGGCTCCGGCGACCGGGCCCGCATCCTGGAGTACTACTCCGAGGACCTGCGCTGGCTGGTCCCGGGCAACCACCCGCTCGCCGGCTGGTACGAGAGCCTGGACGCCTTCCTGGAGCTGATGGGGCAGACCCACAAGCTCACGGGCGGCACCTTCCGCATGGACCTGGAGGCGATCCTCGTCGGCGAGGACTGTTCCGCCGACGTGTGCCGCAACGTCGCCCTGCGGGACGGCGCGGACGGGGACAGCCTCTCCCCGTACGAGCGGATGGACTACCCCGTCTTCCACTTCTTGCGCTGGCGAGGCGGCCGTGTCGTGGAGGGCCGCGACGGGCTCTTCGGCGACACCGCCTCCGCCTTCAGCCAGTTCTGGGCGCCGTTCGCGCCGGACGGAACCCGCAGGGACCGATAGGGGGATGAGCGCGATGGACGCGAAGCAGATCCTGCAGAAGTACTACGAGTACGCCAACGCCGGGGACTGGGACCGCTGGTGCGACCTGTTCGCCGACGACCAGGTCATGGACGAGCAGCTCGCCGGGCACATCGAGGGCCTGGACGTGCTGCGCTCGATGATGAAGGGCTTGGGCACGATGTACCGGGTCTTCCGGAACGAGCCCGTGCACTTCATCGTCGACGGCGCCGGGGAGAAGGCCGCGGCCGTCTCGCACCTGACGGCCGTCAGCGCCTCCGGCGAGGCCATCGAGGCCGAGGTCATGAACTTCTTCCGGATCGTGGACGGGAAGATCGCCTACATGGCGAACTACCACGACACCGTCCCCTTCCAGGTGCTGAACCAGGGCTGAGGGGGCCGATCCGTGAGCGCTGAAGAGTACGACTACATCATCGTGGGATCCGGCACCGCGGGCAGCGTGCTGGCCGGCCGCCTCTCCGAGGACCCGGACGTCTCCGTCCTCGTCCTGGAGGCGGGCGGCTCCCGGATCCCGCCCGAGGTGGACGACCCGTCCTCCTGGTACAAGCTGCTCGGCGGGCCCGTGGACTGGGGCTACACCAGCACCCCGCAGCCCGGCCTGGGCGGCCGCCGTACCTACGAACCGCGCGGCAAGGCCCCGGGCGGCAGCAGCAACCTCTACATCATGATGCACATCCGGGGCCACGCCTCGGACTTCGACAACTGGGCCTACCAGGGCGCGGCCGGCTGGGCGTACGAGGACGTGCTGCCGTACTTCGCCCTGCTGGAGGGCCAGGAGGACGCCACCGCCGCCACCACCGGAACCCGGGGCCCGCAGCGGATCACCCACGCCGGCCGGCACCACCCCAACCCCGTCTCCCGCGCCTTCATCGACGCGGCCGTGGAGCTCGGGCACGAGGAGATCGCCGACTTCAACACCGACGGGCCGCGCCGCGGCCTCTTCGGCACCGGCTGGCACCACATCGACGTGGCGGACGGCCGCCGCCAGGGCGCCCTCGCCGCCTACCTGGAGCCCGCGCTCGTCCGCCCCAACCTGACCCTGCGCACCAGTGCGCAGTCCACCCGGCTGCTCTTCGACGGGGACACCTGCACGGGCGTCGAGTACGTCCAGCTGGAGGCCCCCGCCGAGTTCCCGGGCCGGACCGTCGCGGACTCCCACAGCGCCGCCGGCGCGCCGGGGCTGCACACCGTACGGGCCCGCCGGGAGGTGATCGTGGCCGCCGGGGCGATCGAGTCCCCCAAGCTGCTGCTGCTCTCCGGCATCGGAGACCCCGTACAGCTGCGCGAGCACGGCATCGAGGTGACCGCGGCCCTGCCCGGGGTCGGCGAGAACTTCCACAACCACGTCCTGACCGGGCTGATGGCCGAGGTCACCCAGGAGCTGCCGCCGCCGGCGCAGAACCTGTCGGAGAGCGCTCTGTTCCTGTCCTCCCGGCCCGGACTGCCCGCGCCGGACCTGCAGATCGCCTTCGTCCACGTCCCGTTCGACGTGATCGTCGGCCAGGACCACCCGAACACGGTGTCCATCCTGCCCGGTGTCGTACGGCCGGTCTCGCGCGGCTGGATCAAGCTGGCGAGCGCCGACCCGCTGGCCCATCCGCTGATCAACCCGAACTACCTGGGCGACCGGTGGGACCTGGAACGGATGGTGCAGGGCGTCAAGATCGCCCGGGAGCTCTTCGCGACCTCCGCGTTCTCCCCCTGGTACAAGCAGGAGCTCCAGCCCGGGCCGGGCCACGTGAGCGACGACGACCTGCGTTCCTTCGTGAAGCAGAAGTCGGAGAGCTACCACCACCAGGCCGGATCCTGCCGCATGGGCATCGACGACCTCGCCGTCGTCGACCCCGAGCTGCGGGTGCACGGCGTACGGAACCTGCGGGTCGTCGACGCGAGCGTGATGCCCGCGGTTCCGTCCGGCAACTGCCACACCGCCATCGCGATGATCGCCGAGCGCGCGGCGGACTTCCTGAAGGGGGCCTCCCGTGCCTGACGCCGTGGTGCGCGAGGGCGCGCTGAGCGGGACCCGGATCGCGGTCCTGGTCGAGAGCGACTTCTACGAGCCGGAGATCTTCTACTACCAGCACCGGTTCGCGGAGGAGGGCGCCGAGGTCGACTTCCTGACCCGGCTGTGGGGCAACGACTCCATCACCTTCTCCGGGCACGAGTACCGGGCGCCGTTCACCGCCGAGAAGTCCCTGGAGGGGCTGAGCGACGACGAGCTGCGCCGGTACGCCGCGATCATCGTGCCCTCGGGCATGGTGGCCGACCGGCTGCGCTACACCGAGGACGTGGACGTCCTCGCGCCGGCGACCGAGCTGCTGCGCCGGGCCTTCGAGGAGCCGACGGTCATCAAGGGGATCATCTGCCACGGCATGTGGCTGGCCTCCTCGATCCCCGGCAAGATCCGCGGCCGCAAGGTGGTCTGCCACAACAACCTCATCGGCGACGTCCGCAACATGGGCGGCGAGTACGTCGACGCGGACGTGGTGGTCGACGGTGACCTGGTCACCGGCCGCACCGGCGCCCACCACCACCTCTTCGCCCGCCGGATCATCGAGCTGATCGCGGCCGGCCGGGGCCGGGGGGCCGGCTGATGGCGGCCGGGCTGCGCTGGTCGCACGTGGGCCTGAACTGCACGGACCAGAAGACCACCGAGGAGTTCTACACCCGGTACTTCGGCTTCGCCCGGGCCCGGGTGGTCGATCTCGGGGAGACGCAGATCGTGTTCCTGCGCAAGGGGGACGCGTACCTGGAGCTCTTCGCGGTCGGCGCCGAACCGGCGCGCGAGGCGCACGACGACGGGCCGCAGGCCCCGGGCCGGATGCGCCACCTGGCCTTCCAGACCGACGACGTGGACGCGTTCCTGGCGCAGCTGGGGGACGCGGCCGAAGTGACCCTGGGGCCGCTGGACTTCGACGACTTCATCTGCGGCTGGCGGACCGTGTGGGTCCGCGACCCGGACGGGGTGATCGTCGAGGTCAGCCAGGGATACGAGGACGACACGACTCACGACAAGGACGGTGCATGACATGGCGGACGCCGTGAGCTTCTCCTTCTCCGACACCATCGCCGGATACGTCGCCCGCTTCGACTCCGGGTCGCGGGTGCTGCGACTGAAGACCTCCGACGGGCGCGAGTTCGACGTCTCGCTCGCCGGCGGCCCCAGCGCCGAGCTGGTCCGCAACCTGGAGGAGCCCTACATCGACGCCTCCGGGCACATCGACGAGATGCTCTCCCCGGGCCGGTTCCTCTTCGTCTACGGCGTCCACTACCCGGAGAAGGGCGGGCGTTTCGACGCCAAGCGCCTGGTGTTCCTGGGCCGCGGCGCCGAGGACTACCGCTTCGAGGAGCCCAGCTGGTGGATCAAGCAGATCGAGTCGCTGGCCGACTTCTACAAGCGGGCGCAGTTCGGCGACGGGCCGGTGGACTTCACCGAGTACCGCACCGAGATCCGGCTCGGCGGCGACAAGACCGCCAGCCACGTCCAGGAGACCGACACGATCTCCCGCCTGGTCTACGGCATGGCCTCGGCCTACCTGCTGACCGGCAAGGACGAGTACCTGGAGGTCGCCGAGCGCGGCACCGAGTACCTGCGCAAGCACATGCGGGTCGTGGACAGCGAGGAGGACGTGGTCTTCTGGTACCACGGCATCAGCGTCGACGGGGACAGCGAACGCAAGCTGTTCACCTCGGAGTTCTCCGACGACTACGACGCGATCCCGATGTACGAGCAGATCTACGCGCTGGCCGGCCCCATCCAGACGTACCGGGTCACCGGTGACGTCCGGATCAAGAACGACGCGGACGCCACCATCCGGCTGTTCGACAAGTTCTTCTTCGACCCGGAACAGGGCGGCTACTACTCGCACATCGACCCGATCCTCTTCAGCGCCGACCACGAGTCCCTGGGCGAGAACGCCGAGCGCAAGAACTGGAACTCGGTCGGCGACCACGCGCCCGCCTACCTGATCAACCTGTACCTGGCGACCGGCGAGCAGAAGTACGCCGACTTCCTCGAATACACCTTCGACACCATCGCGGACAAGTTCCCGGACTACAAGAACAGCCCCTTCGTCCAGGAGCGCTTCTTCCGCGACTGGTCGCACGACAAGGCGCACAGCTGGCAGCAGGACCGCGCCGTGGTCGGCCACAACCTGAAGATCGCCTGGAACCTGATGCGGATGAACTCGCTGAAGGCCAAGCCGGCGTACGAGGAGCTCGCCAAGAAGATCGGCGAGATCATGCCGGCGGTCGGCAGCGACGTGCAGCGCGGCGGCTGGTACGACGTCGTGGAGCGTGTGAAGGACGGGGACCAGGAGGCGTATCGTTTCGCCTGGCACGACCGAAAGGCCTGGTGGCAGCAGGAGCAGGCGATCCTCGCCTACCTCATCCTGAACGGCACCGTCGGCGGCGACGCCAACCTGCGCGAGGCCCGCCAGGCGGAGGCCTTCTACAACACCTTCTTCCTCGACCACGACGAGGGAGCGGTCTACTTCAACGTGCTCGCCAGCGGCACGCCGTACCTCCTCGGCACCGAGCGGCTCAAGGGCAGCCACTCGATGTCCATGTACCACTCGGCGGAGCTGTGCTACCTCGCCGCCGTCTACAACAACCTGCTCATCAACGGCCGGGAGATGGACTTCCACTTCCAGCCCGACCCGACCAACCTGCCCGACCGGATCCTGCGCGTCTCGCCCGACCTGCTCCCGGCCGGCTCGGTGCGGATCGCTTCCGTGGAGATCGACGAGAAGCCGTACGAGGAGTTCGACGCGGACGAGCTGACCGTCCACCTCCCCGACGTCCAGGGCCGGGTGAAGGTCAAGGTCCGGCTGCGTCCAGTGGCCAAGAAGTAGCGCTCAACGGGGGGCGCCCCAACCAGAGGGGAATGCGATGACTCTCAACCTCAAGGAACGCCGGAACAAGACGGGCACCGTGCTCGTCGCCACCGGCGAGATCAACAGCGAGACCTCCGGCTCGCTGCTCCAGGCACTGCTGCCGCTGGTCCGCGAGGGCCGGCCGCTGAAGATCGACCTCACCGCCGTCACCTACGTCTCCAGCGCCGGCCTGCGCACCCTGCTCGTCGTCTACCGCGAGGCCCAGCACGCCGGCGTCGCCGTCACCCTCTACGGGGTGAGCGAGGAAGTCCGGTTCGTCATGTCGGCCACCGGGTTCCTCGACTTCTTCGAGACCGGCGAGGCGGCGGCCGCGGCCGCCAAGTCCAAGGCCAGGGCCGCGCGATGAGCGAGGCCCAGTCCGAGCAGGTGCTGCGCGTCGACGCGTACCCGACCCACGAGGTGGGCGGGTACCGCGTCCGCGCCGGCAAACCGTTCCCCTTCGGGGCCAACGTGGTCCCCGGCGGGGTCAGCTTCTCCGTCTTCTCCGACCAGGCCACCTCCATGACCCTGGTCATCTACAAGCGCGGAGAGCCCGAGCCGATGGCCGAGCTGGAGTTCCCCGAGGAATTCCGCACCGGCAGCGTCTTCGCCATGACGGTCTTCGGCCTCGACCACGAGAACATCGAGTACGGCTACCGGGCCGACGGCCCCTACGACCCGGTCACCGGGCACCGCTTCGACGCCCGCCAGGTCCTCTCCGACCCGTACGCCCGGCTGATCGCCGGCCGCGACGTGTGGGGCGTGGAGCCCGACCGCAGCCGCGGCTACCAGTACCGCTCCCGCGTCTGCCTCCAGGACTTCGACTGGGGCGACGACACCCCGCTGGGCATCCCCGCCGAGGACCTCGTCATCTACGAGACCCACGTGCGCGGCTTCACCCGGCACCCCTCCTCGCAGGTCACCGCCCCCGGCACCTTCGCGGGGCTGCGCGAGAAGATCCCGTACCTGAAGGAACTCGGGGTCAACTGCATCGAGCTCCTGCCCGTGTTCGAGTTCGACGAGAGCGACAACCCGCGCACCAACCCGGAGACGGGCGAGCAGCTCTTCGACTACTGGGGCTACAACACCGTCTCGTTCTTCGCGCCCAAGGCCGGCTACGCGGCCACCGGACGCTACGGGATGCAGGGCGACGAGTTCCGCACCCTGATCAAGGACCTGCACGCCGCCGGCATCGAGGTCATCCTCGACGTCGTCTTCAACCACACCGCCGAGGGCAACGAGCAGGGCCCGACGATCTCCTTCAAGGGCCTCGACAACGCCACGTACTACATGCTCACGCCCGAGGGCTACTACTTCAACTTCAGCGGCACCGGCAACACCGTCAACTGCAACCACCCCGTCGTGCGCAACTACGTGCTCGACTGCCTGCGCCACTGGGTCGCCGACTACCACATCGACGGCTTCCGCTTCGACCTCGCGGCCATCCTCGGCCGGGCCCTGGACGGCACCCCGCTGCCCAACCCGCCGCTGCTGGAACTGCTCGCCTACGACCCCGTCCTGCGGCACACCAAGCTCATCGCCGAGGCCTGGGACGCGGGCGGACTCTACGAGGTCGGCAACTTCCCGGCGTACGGCCGCTGGGCGGAGTGGAACGGGAAGTACCGCGACACCGTCCGCAGCTTTCTGAAGGGTGACCCCGGGGTCACCGGCGAACTGGCCACCCGCGTCGCCGGCTCCCCCGACCTCTACTCCAGCCGCGGAACCGCCGCCTCGGTCAACTTCCTGACCGCGCACGACGGTTTCACCCTCGCCGACCTGGTCTCCTACAACGACAAGCACAACGAGGCCAACGGCGAGAACAACAACGACGGCGCCAACGACAACAACAGCTGGAACTGCGGCGCCGAGGGCCCGACCGACGATCCCGAGGTCAACGCGCTGCGCACCCGGCAGATGAAGAACGCCATCGCCATCCTCTTCACCAGCCAGGGCATCCCGATGCTGCTGGCCGGCGACGAGGTCGCTCGGACCCAGCAGGGCAACAACAACACCTACTGCCAGGACAACGAGCTCTCCTGGTTCGACTGGGACCAGGTCGACGACAACGCCGAACTGCTCCGGTTCACCCGGGAGATGATCGCCTTCCGCAAGCACCACCGCGAGCTGCGCTCCACCGCACACCCCACCGGACAGGTCCGCGAGAACCTGGGCCTGCCCGACATCAGCTGGCACGGGGAGCGGGCCTGGCAGCCCGACTGGTCGGCCGACAGCCGGCTGCTGGCGGTGGCCCGCTGCGGCACCGGCGACGACGACGTGGTGTACGTGGCCATGAACGCGCACTGGGAGTCGCACGACCTGGAACTGCCCGCCCTGCCCGGCGGCCGCAGCTGGCACCTGTTCGCCGACACGGGGGCCGAGGCGCCGCACGACATCCGCACCCCGGGCGCCGAGCAGGAACTGGACAACGCCGGGAAGTACCTGATCGGCCCGCGCTCGGTCGTGATCCTGGTGGGCCGCACCAACGATCCTGAGGAGACCTGACATGCCGCTTTCCGTGTCCCTGAGCATCGAGGGCGACACCACCGTGATCGAGCTGACCGGCGAACTCGACGCCAAGACCGCGCCCGACTTCCACCAGACCATCGAGAAGGCCGCGGGCCACGGCACCAGCACCGTCGAGATCAGGATGGCCGGCGTCGGCTACATGGCCAGCGCCGGACTGCGCTCGCTGGTCTTCGCCCAGCAGAAGGTCGCCGACCACGTCACCATCAAGGTGGTCGGCGCCATCGAGCCGGTGTCCCGGACCATCCGGACGGCCGGGCTCGACCGGAGCATCCTCCTCTCCGATGAGTGACCACCGTGACCACGGGCCCGATGAATAACGTGGTCGAACTGGCGAGGACGCCCGCCGTACTGGAGGTGCCCGCCACCGTGGGGGCGCTGGGCGAGATCGCCGCGTTCGTCCAGCGGCTGGCCGGACGGGCGGGCCTGGACAAGGGCTCCGCCTACCGGATCCGGCTGGCCGTGGACGAACTGGCCACGAACGTCGTGATGCACGGGTACCGGGGCGGCGACGGGCGGATCACCGTCCGCGGCCGCTCCGGCCCGGGCGGGGTGCAGATCACCCTCATGGACACTGCACCCCCCTTCGATCCCGTCGAAGGCCGCCTCCCGCCCGCCCCCGGGGTTCCCCCGCAGGACCGGCGGATCGGCGGCCTCGGCATCCACCTGGCCCTGACCAGCGTGGACGAGTTCACCTACGTGCACAGGGACGGCCGCAACATCAGCACGCTGACTGTGAAGGCCAAAGGGACTGAGGGGACGGACCCATGCCCTCCACGACCGTGATCATCCTCGACGAGTACCCGCCACCGCCGCTCGAACTGCTCGACGCGCTGCGGACCATGGACGCGGAACTCGTCACCCGGACGCTGGCGGAGCTCCGCGACGGACCCCAGGACCTGCTGCCCGTCGCCGACGTGCTGCTCGCCCCGGCCGAGTCCGACGGAGAGTCCGTACGGCTGGCCGTACGCCGGCTGCGCCGCTGGGCCGGGGCCCCCATCGTGGTCGTCTGGACGGTGACGGAGTTCGCCGCCCTGGAAGAGCACGTCCGCATCGGCCACGACTACCTCGTACCGCCCTTCCTGCCCGCCCTCGTCGGAGCCCGCCTGCACAGCTGCTCGGAGCGCGCCGGACTCGGCCGCACCCTGCGCGAAGCCGACGCCCGCGCCGAACTCATGGGCTACGAGAAGGAACTGGAGATCGGCCGGGAGATCCAGGCCGGCTTCCTGCCCGAATCCCTGCCCGTCCCGGACGGCTGGGAGATCGACGTCCGCTTCCGGCCCGCACGCCAGGTCGCCGGGGACTTCTACGACGTCTTCGAGATCTCCCGCGGCCGCCGCCTCGCCTTCGTCGTCGCCGACGTCTGCGACAAGGGCGTCGGCGCGGCGCTCTTCATGGCGCTCATCCGCTCCCTGCTCCGGCACACCGCGGAGAACAGCGGCCTGCAGCACCTGGTGGCCGCCGGGCGCACCGGCGGCAGCCGGCGCATCCCGGTGGTCGGCGCCACCCCGCTGCTCAACGCGGTCACCGCCACCAACGGCTACCTCACCCGCAACCACCTGCGGCAGGGCTACTTCGCCACCCTGTTCTTCGGGGTGCTGGACCCGCTCACCGGCAGCCTGGTCTACATCAACGGCGGCCACAACCCGCCCCTGCTGCTGCGCGCCGACGGCAGCCGGCCCATCGCACTGGACGTCACCGGCCCCGCGGTCGGAGTCCTGCCCGACTGCGTTTACACCCTCGGCTACGCCCAGCTCAACCACGGCGACACGCTCTTCGCCTACACCGACGGCGTCCCCGAGGCCCGCTGCCCGAACGGCAGCTTCCTCGGAGACGAACGCATGCTGGAACTGCTCGCCGTCACCCCGGCGAGCGGCAAGGACGTGGTCGACCGGATGGACCTGGCGGTGCGCGAGCACACGGGCACCGCCGAACAGCACGACGACGTCACCATGCTGGCCCTGCACCGGCCACGTGCGGCGCGGGGGCCGCACGCGGACGGCACCGGCTACCGGGTGGTGGCCTGATGACCCGCACCATCGTGGTGCACTCGCACCGCGGTGGCACGGGCAAGTCCTCGGTCCTGGCGAACCTGGCGCTGCTGATCGCGGCCGAAGGACGCCGGGTGGGGGTGGTGGACACCGACATCCAGTCACCCACCCTGGACCTGCTGTTCCGCCTCGGGCCCGGCCCCTCGCTGGCCGACTACCTGCTCGGCCGCTGCGAGATCGAGGCCGCCGCCCAGCAGGCGGGCGCGCCCGGGCTGTACGTCGTACCGGCCAGGACCGGCACCGCCGCCCTGCGGGAGATCATGGCCAGCGGGTACGACGTGGGGCTGCTCCCGGAGGGTTTCGACCGGCTCGCCGAGCACTACGCGCTCGACGTGCTGCTGCTCGACACCCACGCGGGACTCAACAACGAGTCGGTGACCGCCATGGCCAGTGCCGACGTACTGATGATCATGGCGCGGGCCGACCG
Organism: Streptomyces sp. NPDC057010; assembly: GCF_042673805.1. Taxonomy (NCBI): domain Bacteria; kingdom Bacillati; phylum Actinomycetota; class Actinomycetes; order Kitasatosporales; family Streptomycetaceae; genus Streptomyces; species Streptomyces sp. NPDC057010. Next base: position 24,384 of record NZ_JBHUSC010000024.1, read on the forward strand.
GATCGACCTCTCCGGAGTGGAGGAGACGATCGCCCTCGCCGGGCGCCTGGCCTGCCGGCGGACCCTGGTGCTGAGCATGGCCCCCGAGGGGATCGACCCGGTGGAGGCCCGGCGGCGCGCCGAGGACGTCTACGGGGCACCCCTGGCCGGAATCCTTCCGTACTCGCCGGAAATGGCGGCCCTGTACGGAGAACGCATATTCGCAGAAGCCCATCCCGACCATCCCCTGGTCGGTGAATTCCGCACCATCATCTCGGCGTTGGACGCACGTGACGAAGTATCACGTGCCTGACGCCACCCCCTTACGCCCCCCGCGCGGGGGCGTGTTGAATCGGCAGCGAATCCAGAACAAGGAGAGAATCATGAAGATTCTCGTCGTCATGACGGCCAAGGCCACGCTCCATCTGCTGGACGGCGAACAGCACCCCTCGGGATTCTGGGCCGAGGAATTCGTCGTTCCCTACCAGTTGTTCAAGGCCGCCGGCCACAGCGTGGACGTGGCGACGATCGGCGGCAAGGCGCCCACGGTCGACCAGACGAGCATCGACCCCCAGTTCCTCCAGTGGGTCCGCCCGCAGGGCTCGCCGGACGAGGACGCGGCCAACGCCGCCGAGTACGTCCGGGTCATCGGGAGCACCCCGCAGCTGGCGTCCCCGATCGCCCTCGAAACACTGACCGAGAAGGACATCGCCGACTACGACGGCGTCTACGTCAGCGGCGGCCACGGCGCCATCGGCGACCTGCCGAAGTCCGACGAACTCGCCCAGATCCTGCGCTGGGTCATCGCCCAGGACAAGCCGCTCGCCACCGTCTGCCACGGCCACACCTCGCTCCTCGCCCTGCGCGACGGCGAAGGCCGCTGGCCCTTCGAGGGCTACCGGATGACGGCCTTCTCGCACAGCGAGGAACTGGTCACCAACATGGCCGGCCGGCTCCCGCTGATCCTCGAGGTCGAACTCACCCGCCTCGGCGCCCGCTACGAGAAGGCCGAAGCGATCTGGGACTCGCACGTGGTCGTGGACCGCAAGCTGACCACCGGCCAGAACCCGTACTCCTCCAAGGCCCTCGCGGAGACGTTCTTAACGCAGCTCGCGAAGGGCTAGTACCGCCCCCGCATCCGACACCGGAAGGCAGCCATGTCCAAGCGCGTGCTCAGCGACCAGCCCTTGGCCAACCCCGGGAAGCTGTTCATCGGCGGCAAGTGGGTCTCGGCCCAGGACGGCCGGACCGAACCCGACATCAGCCCCGTGGACGGCCAGGAGATCGTGCCGGTGGCCCAGGCCACCGCCGCCGACGCGGACGCGGCCGTCGCCGCCGCCCGCAAGGCGTACGAGGAAGGTCCGTGGAGCAGACTGTCCGCGCAGGAGCGCGCGCTGCGGCTGAACCGGGTCGGTGAGCTCATCGAGCGCGACCTGGAGGAGATCGCCCTGCTGGAGACCGTGGACATGGGCAAGCCGTTCGCGTTCTCCAGCACGGTCGACGCCCCCATGGCCGCCCAGCTCATGCACTACTACGCCGGCGCCGTGACCCGCGTCGACGGCTCCTCGCGGGCCCCGGCCGGCGGACAACTCGCCTACACCCTGCGCGAACCGCTCGGCGTGGTCTGCGCCATCACCCCGTTCAACTTCCCGCTGCTGCTGTCGATGACGAAGATCGCGCCGGCGCTCGCGGCGGGCAACACCGTGGTCCACAAGCCCTCCCCGGCCACCCCGCTCACGGCACTGAAGATCGCCGAGCTCTTCCAGGAGGCGGAGATCCCGGACGGCGTACTGAACGTGATCACCGGTCCCGGCGTGGAACTGGGGGAGACCCTCACCGACCACCCCGACATCGACAAGATCGCCTTCACCGGCTCCACCGTCGTCGGCCAGTCCATCATCCGCAAGGCGGCCGGCACCCTGAAGAAGGTGACGATGGAACTCGGCGGCAAGTCCGCCAACATCGTCTTCGCCGACGCCGACCTCGACGCCGCCGAGGAACTCGCCTTCTTCGGCATCTACTACAACAAGGGCGAGATCTGCACCGCCGGCTCCCGCCTGCTGCTCCAGCGCCCCATCCACGACGAACTCGTCGAACGCCTCGTCCGCCGGGCCTCCGCCCTCAAGCCCGGCGACCCGCGCGACCCGGCCACGCTGTTCGGGCCGCTGGCCCACCGCGGCCAGTTCGACAAGGTCAGCTCGTACATCGAGATCGGCGAGAAGGAAGGCGCCGTCCTGCGCACCGGCGGCACCGGCTGGACCCCCGAGGGCGCCTCCAGCCAGGGCCTGTACTTCCTGCCGACCGTCTTCACCGGCGTCGACAACGGGATGCGGATCGCCCAGGAGGAGATCTTCGGACCCGTCCTGTCGATCATCCCCTTCGACACCGAGGAGGACGCCGTGCGCATCGCCAACGACAGCGCGTACGGCCTCGCCGCCGGCGTCCACACCAAGGACCTGCGGCGCGCCCACCGCGTCGCCTCGCAGATCAAGGCCGGCACCGTCTGGGTCAACTGCTACAACCAGTACGACCCCTCCGTGCCCTACGGCGGCTACAAGGCCTCCGGCTACGGCCGCGAGTGCGGGCCCGAGTCCCTCGAGAGCTACACCCAGACCAAGTCGGTCTGGATCGGCATGGACTGAGACCGGCACGGCTCGAGACCCCCCTTTCCCGAGGAGCGTCAATGCGGACAGGCATCATCGGCACCGGGCGGATCGGCACGGTCCTCGCCCGGATCCTCGTGGCGGCAGGCCACGAGGTCGTGCTCGCCAACGCACGGGGCCCGCAGACCATCGGCCCGCTCGTGGCCGAACTGGGACCGGCCGCCTCGGCGGCGCACCCCGCCGAGGCGGCCGGCCGGGCCGACCTGCTGGTGCTGATGGTGCCCTTCCCGAGCGTGCGGGGGCTCCTGCCACCGCACGTCGTACAGGACAAGGTGCTGGTGGACGCCACGAACGCGTTCGCCGGCGCCGGGGCCCCCGCCGATCTTGGCGGGCGAGGCTCCAGCGATCTGGTCGCCGAGTGGTATCCCGGCGCCCAGGTCGTGAAATCCCTGAACACCATGCACTTCGAAACCCTCGCCGTCGCCGGAACTGCGACCGGTGAGCGCCTGGCGCATTTCACGGCCGGCGACGACGGGAAATCGAAGGAAATCGTCGCGGGAATCATCACGGATCTGGGATTCGCACCCGTCGACACCGGCCCGCTGCACTCCGGGGGAATTCTCCAGCAGCCCGGCGGGCCCCTCTTCAACCGGCCGCTCACGGAAGCGCAGGCGCTGGCATGGATATCACACTGAACGTGAACGGAAGACCCGAACGGTTCTCGGCGCAGCCGAACGAACTGCTCGTGGAACGGCTCCGCGAAGGCCTCGGTCTCACCGGCACCAAAGTCGGCTGCGACACCGGCCAGTGCGGCTCCTGCGTCGTCCGCCTCGACGGCCGCTCCGTGAAGAGCTGCCTGATCCTCACCGCCGCGGCCGCGGGCTCCGAAGTGGCCACCATCGAGGGCGTCACCACCGCGGGCGGCGAACTCTCCGGCCTCCAGGAGGCCCTGCGCCAGGAACACGGCACCCAGTGCGGGTTCTGCACCCCGGGCATGGTCATGGCCCTCGGTGAGCTCGTCGACTCCACCGCCGGCGGCGAGGCACCCACCGAGCCCGAGATCCGCGAGTGGCTCACCGGCAACCTGTGCCGCTGCACCGGCTACCACAGCGTCGTACGGGGAGTGCAGCGCGCCTGCGCCCCCGCGGCGCAGCAGCCCACCGACACGGCGAGACAGGAGGCGTGAGGACATGACCGCAGTGACGGGGGAGCAGACCGCGCAGCCGCAGGAAGCCGCACCCACACCCGAACCCGAGCACACCGTGCTGGGGCAGCCGCTCGACAGCCGCGAGGACCCGCAGCTCCTGCGCGGCGAGGCCACGTACGTCGCCGACATCGACCTGCCCGGCACCGCCCACATGGCGATCCTGGGCAGCCCGGTCGCCCACGCGAAGATCCTCTCCATCGAGACCAAGGCCGCGCAGCAGATGCCCGGCGTCCTGAAGGTGGCCACCGCCGCCGACTTCGCCGACGTCATGCCGCTGCCCTGCATCTGGATCCCCGGCGGGGTCGAGAGCCACTTCCCGCCCCACCCCTACGGACTTCCCGGCGCACGCCCGGTCCTGACCGGCGACGCCGTCCGGCACGTCGGCGACCCCATCGCCGTGGTCGTCGCCGAGACCCCGCGCCAGGCCGCCGCCGCGCTGGCCGCCATCGCCGTCGAGTACGAGCCGCTGCCCGTGGTCACCCGGGCCGACGAGGCGCTCGCCGACGGCGCGCCCCAGCTGCACGAGGCCGTCCCCGGCAACCTGAACGCGTACTGGACCTGCGGCGACAAGGACCGCACCGACGCGGCCATCGCCGAGGCGGAAGTGACCGTGGAGCTGGACCTGGTCAACCAGCGCACCATCAACAGCCCCATCGAGCCCCGCGGCGCGGTCGGCGACTACAACGCGGCCACCGGCGAGTACACCCTCTACGCCTCCACGCAGGGCCCGCACAACCACCGCTTCCTGCTCTCCGCACTGGTCCTCGGCATCCCCTTCAACAAACTCCGGGTGATCGCCCCGACCGTCGGCGGCAGCTTCGGCACCAAGGGCTACCTGTACCCCGACATGGCGCTGGTCCTGCTGCTCTCCAAGGCGCTGAACCGGCCCGTGAAATGGGTGGACACCCGCACCGGGCTGATGAACTCCACCGTCCAGGGCCGCGACCACCGCCAGCACGTCACCCTCGCCGGCACCCGCGACGGCCGCATCACCGCCGTGCGCGCCACCAGCTACGCCAACCTCGGCGCCTACCCCTCGACGATCGGCCCCGGTGTCGCCACCGCCCTGATGGGCCGCTCCATCAGCGGCATGTACGACATCGACGCCGCCTTCTGCGAGGTCTACGCCGCCTTCACCAACACCGTCTCGCTCGGCGCCCAGCGCGGCAGCGGGCGCGCCGAGGCCGCCTTCCTCATGGAGCGCCTGGTCGACCGGTACGCCTCCGAGATCGGCATGGACCCGGCGGCGGTGCGGCGCAAGAACCTGGTGCCGAAGGAGAAGTTCCCGTACGACAACGGTCTGGGCTGGACCTACGACTCCGGGAACTACCAGCTGAACTTCGACAAGGCCATCGAGCTGTCCGGCTACGCCGACATGCCCGCCCGCAAGGCGGAGGCCCGCACCCGCGGCAAGCGGCTCGGCGTCGGCCTCGCCACCTACGTGGCGATCTGCGGGGTCGGCCCCTCCACCCGGATGTCGCAGGAGGGCATGCTCGGCGGCACGTGGGAGAGCGCCAACATCCGCGTCCACCCGACCGGCGAGGTCACCGTCACCGTCGGCTCCGCCTCCACCGGCCAGAGCCACGGCACCGTCTTCGCGCAGGTCGCCGCCGACGAGCTGGGCATCGACCCGGCCCAGGTCCAGGTCTACGAGGGCGACACCCTCAAGGCCCCCTACGGGCAGGGCACCTACGGTTCGCGCTCCTACAGCATGGCCGCGCCGGCCGTCGCCCTCACCGCCCGCAAGCTCAAGGCCAAGCTGGTGAAGGCCGCCGCCGTCTTCCTGAACGTCCCCGAGGACAAGGTCGTCTACTCCGGCGGCAAGGCCTTCGAGGCGGGCAACGAGGAGAACGCAAAGACCTTCGCCGAGCTCGCGATGGGCATGTGGTACGGCTGGGGCCTGCCACCGGAGATCGAGCCCGCCCTCGACGAGACCACCCACTTCGACCCGCCGGACTTCAACTACCCGTTCGGCACGCACGTCGCCGTCGTCGAGATCGACGAACTCACCGGCGAGACCGAGGTGGTGGCCTACACCGCCGTCGACGACGCGGGGAACATCGGCAACCCGAAGGTGGTCCTCGGCCAGATCGAGGGCAGCATCGTGCACGGCCTCGGCCAGGCGCTGATGGAGGCCGCCGAATACGACGAGAACGGACTGCTCGTCACCTCCGACCTCACCACCTACGCCCTGCCGCGCGCCGCCGACGTGCCGTTCTTCGCGCTCGACAAGACCGTCACGCCGTCCCCGCACAACCCGCTCGGCGCCAAGGGCGCCGGCGAGATCGCCACCGTCCCGCCCGCCGCGGCGGTCGTCAACGCCGTCGTCGACGCCCTGTCCGACCTGGGCGTGCAGCACATCGACATGCCGCTCACGCCCGAGAAGGTCTGGCGCCGCCTGCGAGGAGAAGCGCAGTGATCCTCACCGAGTTCGAGTACGTCCGGCCCGTCGGCCTCGACGAGGCGCTCACCCTGCTCTCCGGGACGCGCGGCGCCCGGGTCCTCGCCGGGGGGCAGTCCCTGCTGCCCGCCCTGCGGGCCGGCGACGACCGGGCGGACCTGCTGGTCGACGTACGCCGCCTGGAGGAGCTGCGGGGCATCGGCAGCACCGCCGACGGTATCCGGATCGGCGCGCTCACCACGCTCGCCGAGCTCGCCGCCGACCCGCTGGTCCTCGCCCGGGCGCCGGAGCTGGCCGCGGCCGCCCGCGCCAACGGGGACCCCCAGGTCCGCAACCTCGGCACCGTCGGCGGCAACCTCGCCGCCGGCGGGCGCGCCACCGACCTGCCGGTCGCCGCGATCGCCGCCGGCGCGGTGGCCGAACTGGCCGGCCCCGGCGGGCGGAGCACCGTACCGGCGGAGGAGCTCGCGGTCTCCGGCGTGCCGGCCGGAGCCGTGCTCACCGCGCTGCTGGCGCCCGCCGCCGGACCGGCCGGCGCCTTCGAGAAGACCGCCGACCGGGCCACCCGCTACCCGGTGTGCGCCACCGCCGTACGCATCACGTCCGACGGGCCGCGCATCGCCGTCACCGGCGCCACCGCCCGCCCGCTGCGGTTGCGCGGGGTCGAGGACCGGCTGCGCGGGGGCCCGTACACCACCGACGCCGTGCTCGCGGCCTTCCGCGGCGAGCCCCGGGAGCTGTTCGTCCCCGGGCGCGGCACCTCGGCCGAGTACCTCGGCCATCTCGCGGGGGTGCTCACCGCCCGCGCGCTGGCGAGGGCCCAGGCCCTCGCCTGACCGTCCACCACGGGGGAGTTGAGTTAAGCAGTGGCCGACACATCCAAGACGACCACAGGAGTCACCGTGCACCCAGCCGCCACAGCGGCCAGTGCGCCCAGAGGTTCCGGCTTCTGGGTGGTGGGCGCGGTCCTTGTCCTGCTGATGCTCTCCTCCTCCGTGCCCTCCGCCCTCTACGTGCTCTACCAGGAGAGATGGGGGCTGTCCTCCGGCATCATCACGGTGGTCTTCGCCCTGTACGCCGTCACCGTGCTCGCCGGGCTCCTGCTGTTCGGATCCCTGTCCGACACCCTGGGCCGGCGCCCGGTCCTGGGTGCCGGGCTGGTCCTGGCGATCGTCTCCATGGGCCTGTTCGCCGGGGCCCAGGGGCTCGGGCTGCTCCTCGCCGCCCGCGCCGTCCAGGGACTCGCCGTGGGCCTGGCCACCGGAGCCATGGGCGCGGCCCTCCTGGAACTCGCCCCGCGCACCCGGCCCGCGCTCGGCGCCCAGGTCAACAGCGCCGGGCCGACCGTGGGGATCGGGCTCGGCGGCATCGGGGCCGGTCTGCTCGTCCAGTACGCGCCCGCGCCGACCGTCCTCAGCTACCTGCTGCTGGTCGGGGCCTTCGCCGTGACCCTGGTGGGCGTGGTCCGGATGCGGGAGAGCGCACCCGGCGCGGGCGGCCGCTTCCGGGTGGTCCCGCACCGGATCCACGTGCCCGCCGGCGCCCGCGGCCGCTTCGCCGTCCTCGTCCTGACCATCGTCGCCGTCTGGTCGGTGGGCGGCTTCTACCTCTCCCTGGGCCCGCACCTGGCCCTCTCCCTGCTCCGGTCCACCAACTACCTCGTCGGCGGGGCCACGGTCGCCCTCCTCGCCGGGGCCGCGACCGCCGCCCAGCTGATGCTCGGCCGCACCGAGGCCCTGCGCACCGCCGTCCTCGGGCTGCTGGGGCTGCTCGCCGGGCTCGGCCTGGTCCTGCTGGCGCTGGGCCTCGGCTCGGCCGCCGTGTTCCTGGTGGCCACCGCCGTGCTGGGCAGCGGCTGGGGCGCCGCGTTCCTCGGCTCGTTCCGGGCGCTGAGCGGGCTCGCCGATCCGGCGCACCGCGGCGAACTGACTGCCGCCGTCTACGTCTTCGCGTACCTGGCGATGAGCGTCCCGGCGGTCCTCGCCGGCATGCTGACCAACATCCACGGGCTGCACCGCACCTCGGTCGGCTTCATGGCCGCCGTCGCCGGAGTGTGCGCGCTGGCCCTGCTGGTGACCCTGCGGCTGGCCGCCCGCACCCGGGCCGAGGGGAGCGCCGCGTGAACGCGCCGGAACTGAGGTCCGCGCTGCGCGGGCTGGAGATCTTCGCCGGGATCAGCGAGGAACAGCTGGACTGGCTGGTCTCCGTCTCCGAGCCCCGGGTCCTGGCCGACGGGGAGGTCCTCTTCCGGGACGGCGAGGAGGCCACCGGCTTCCACGTCCTGCTCTCGGGCGGGCTGGTCGTCACCAAGGTCGTCGACGGGCGGGAGGAGGTCCTGACCCGGCACTCCACCGAGGAGGAGGGCGTCGCCGCCGAGGACCACGACGGGAAACCCTCGGCCGCCCACCGGTTCACCGGTGAACTGCCGCTGCTGACCGAGGGCGCCTACGTGGCCACCGCGGCCGCGAGCGGGCCGTCGACCACCGTCGTCGCCTATCCGAAGCCGGTGTTCTTCGAGATGCTCACCCGCTGCCACGGGGTGGCCGCCGTACTGATCCCCGTACTGGCCTGGCGGATCAAGTCCTCCGAGGTGCAGGCCCGCAAGCGGGCCACCGTGGAGGCGCTCGGCACCCTGGCCGCCGGGCTGGCCCACGAGCTCAACAACCCGGCGGCCGCCGTGGCCCGGGCCGCGCAGGAACTGGCCCCCGCCCTGGACCGGCTCACCCGCACCGCCCAGGCGTGGGGAGCCGCCGCCGGCGGCGCCGAACGCTCCGTCTTCGACCGGCTCGCCGACGAACTGGACAAGCTGCCGCCGCCGGCGAGCACCGACCCGCTCGCCCAGGCCGACGCCGAGGAGGAGATCACCGACTGGGCCGAGGAGGCCGGCGCCGAACGGCCCGGGCTGCTCGGGTCGGGCGTCTCCGACCTCGGGCTGGAGCTGGGCTGGCTGCTGGAGCGGCTGGAGGGCGTCGGCGAGCCGGCCCTCGCAGCCGCCCTGGACCACCTGGCGGCGCTCCTGGAGATCCGGTCGCTCGCCGCCGAGCTGCGGGCCGCCGGCCCGCGCATCTCCCAGCTCGTCTCCGCCACCCGGGATTACGCCAATCTCGACCGGGCCCCCGAACAGCGCTTCGCGGTGACCGACGGAATGGAGAACACGCTGGTCGTACTGCGTTCCAAGCTGACCGGGATCAGCATCGTGCGTGCGTACGAACCCGGCCTGCCCGAACTGACGGGCTATCCGAGCGAGCTGAACCAGGTGTGGACCAACCTGGTCGACAACGCCGCCGAGGCGATGGAGGGCTCCGGCGTCCTCACGCTGCGCGCCCGCGCCGAAGGCGCCTGCATGGTCGTGGAGATCACCGACACCGGCCGCGGCATCCCGGAGGACTCCCTGCCGCGCATCTTCGAACCCTTCTACACCACCAAGGACGTCGGCAAGGGCACGGGCCTCGGGCTGCACCTCAGCTACCGCATCGTGACCCAGCGGCACCACGGGTCGATCACGGCCCGCTCGCGCCCGGGGGAGACCCGGATGGTCGTCCGGCTGCCCTTCGCCCAAGGCGGGGCCGGCAGTTCCCCGGCGTGCGCCTCACCTGCCGATACCCCTGCCGGCACAGCTGCCGAAGCACCCACCTCCACCGGTTCCTCCACCAGTTGAACGAATGGGAGTCGACATGGCCAAGTACGACATCTCCAAGCTGCACCCGGTGTTCGTCCGCCAGATGGAAGCCCTGGCGGCCCTGGACATCGAGGCGGTGATGAAGAACTACACCGACGACGCGGTGCTGTTGCGCTTCGAGGGGGTCTCGGTCGGTATCGACGCCGTTCGCGAGACGTTCACCGGCTATCTCACCGTCAAGCCCACCCTCGTCGAACTCCAGGAGTACATCGAGACCGACGACACCATCTTCTACCGCGCGATCATGAACCTGAACGGCGAACCGGAGCACGCGTTCGGGACACTTGTCGTCCGCGATGGCCGGATCTGGCGGCAAACGGCCGGCTTCGGCGGCTGACCGCCGAAATCTGGGTAGCGTGTGCGGGGAGGGCGGGTCCGCCCTCCCCGTATGCGTGGCACGTTGTAGATATATGCAAGACGTGGTGAAGGGGAGGTCATGGAAAGCGAAACCGGGCGGGTCGAGGCATTCAGCGATGGTGTATTCGCCGTCATCATCACCATCCTCGTTCTGGAATTGAAGGTTCCGGAGGAAACGGGATCGGATTTCTGGCACGGTGTCCGGGAACAGTGGCCCCATTACGCCGCCTATGTCGTGAGTTTCCTCATCATCGGTGTGATGTGGGTGAACCACCACACCATCTTCAGCAACATCAAGCGGGTCGACCGCCCGCTGTTGTTCCTGAATCTCCTGGTACTGATGGTGGTGTCGGTGGTGCCGTACACCACCAACGTCCTCGCCGAGCACCTCGTGGAGGAAGGCGGTTCCGCCAACGCGGCCGCGGTCCTCTACAGTGCCGTCACCGTGGCCTACGCCTTGGCGTTCCTGGCCTTCTGGTGGTACGTCACCCGCCTCGGCCACCTCTTCCACGAGCAGGTCGACAAGGAAGGGGCCCGGGCCACCCGGGTGCGTTTCGGCCTCGGCGCAATCGCCTACCCCCTCACCGTGGGCCTGGCCTTCTACTCGGCGACGCTCACCCTTGTCGCGCACTTCCTGATCGCGCTCTACTATGCGGCGAACCAGATCCCCATCCCCCTCGTGATAGAGGAAGAGCGGCTCGATTCTGCCAGCGACCTCAGGAAGTAGCCGCCGGGGCCTACGGCCGTTCTCCGCGGTCAAGTAGGGTATTGGATCTAGCTGGTCGCGGGGGAGGCACCAGATGGCTCGCGTAGTCCTGCCGGAGGATTCCACCAAGGAAGTCTCCGAATTGATCGACGTCCTGATCTCGCTCCTTTTCGAATCATTACCCCGGCGGGACCAGCGAAACTGGGCCCGCGTTTATCTGAACGGCCTGGTGCGGACCAACGGGAAGAAAACAATCCGTAACATCGCCGGAACAGGGGCCAGTTCCGTAGAGCAGAGCCTCCAGCAGTTCATCAGCAAGTCCCCCTGGGACTGGACCCCGGTCCGCCGCTCCCTCGCCCAGCACCTCGAACGCACCGCCCAGCGCCCCCTGGCCTGGGTGCTCCAGCCCATGGTCATAGAGAAGGCCGGCGACCGCTCGGTCGGCGTCGGCCGGCAGTTCGTCCCCCAGCTCGGACGCACCGCCAACTGCCAGCAGGCCAGCGGCATCTGGCTCGCCTCCAGCGAGGCCAGCTTCCCGGTCGAATGGACCCTCACCCTCCCCGGGCCCTGGACCAGCGAACTCCTGCGCCGCCGCCGCGCCGGCATCCCCGACACCGCCCGCTCCCTCACCCCCGCCCAGGACGCCGTACACGCCGTCCAGCGGATGGCCGCCACCTGGCAACTCCAGCGCCGGCCCGTGGTGATGGAGGTCGCCAACTCCGACCTGCCGCAGAGCGTCGAATCCTTCGCCCTCCAGGACATCCCCTTCGTCTTCAAGGTCGACGGCTCACTGCCCGTCTCCTTCGGCGGCGCCGGCCGCCACAAACCAGGGCCGCACACCGCGCCCGCCCGCGAACTCATCGACTCCCTGCGCTCCCAGCGCCGCGTCGTCGAATGGACCCGCCACGGCCGCGCCGAGGGCGCCGTGACCCTGCTGACCTCGGCCTCCATCCTCGCCACCCCCAGCGAAGACCGGCCCCTGCCCGCCCCGTCCCCGCCACTGCTGCTCGTCGGCGCCTGGACCGAGGCAGCCCTGCTGCCCTCCGAGTTCTGGATCACCAACATCGGCGACCGTCCCCTCGCCCAGCTCTTCCTGCTCGCCAAACTCACCGACCGCGTCTCCCTCGACTTCACCGAGACCTGCGAACCCGTCGGCATCCGCGATTTCGAAGGCCGCTCATTCCGCGGCTGGCACCACCACGCCACCCTCGCCAGCGTCGCCCACGCCGCGAAACTCCTCGGCGCCCGCAGCCGCACCCCCGAGGGATACGCCGGAGCCGCCCGGTCCGCCGCCACCCGGCAGGCCGCCGCCCCGCCCGGCGCGACCCGGCTCCCCACAGCACGGCCCCCCACCCCGGCCGCGCTGCCGCCCCGGCCCCTCATCCCCGGGCAGGCCACGCGCCGCGAGTACATCCGCTGATGCTCGACATCACCGACGGACTGCGTGCCTGGTACGCCGCGCAGCGCGACTTCGCCCTGGCCACCGTCGTCGCCGTCAGCGGCAGCGCCCCGCGCGGACCCGGTGCCTCCCTGGCCGTCGACGACCGGGGCACCGCCCTCGGCTCCCTCTCCGGGGGCTGCGTCGAATCCGCCGTGCACGAGCTCTGCCTCGACGCCATCGAATCCGGCAAGGGCGGCGTGCACCGCTTCGGCTACAGCGACGACGACGCCTTCGCCGTCGGCCTGACCTGCGGGGGAGTCCTCGACGTCCTGGTCACCCCGGTCCGCGGGCACGACCCCGTACGGCCCGTCATCGGCTCCGTGCTCGACGCCGCCGCCCACGGGACGCGGGTCGCGCTGGCCCGGGTGGTCTGCGGCCCGCCGCACCGGCTCGGCCGCGCGCTCGCCGTCCACGCCGACGGAACCCACGAAGGCGGCCTCGGCGGCGGGGCCGCCCTCGACCGGGCCGCCGCCGCACGGGCACGCGCCCTGCTGCTGGCCGGCCGCACCGGCACCGCCGAGCTCGGCGCCGCGGGCGGACTGTGCGGGGAGCCGCTGACCCTGCTCGTCGAATCGGCCGCCGAACCGCCCCGGCTGATCGTCTACGGAGCCATCGACTTCGCCGCCGCCCTCACCCGGATCGGCGCCTTCCTGGGACACCGGGTCACCGTGTGTGACGCCCGGCCCGTCTTCGCGACCCCGGCCCGCTTCCCCGACGCCCACGAGGTGATCGCCGACTGGCCGCACCGCCACCTGGCCGCGGAATGGGACGCCGGCCGCCTGGATGCCCGTACGGCCGTCTGCGTCCTCACCCACGACGCCAAATTCGACGTACCCCTGCTGGAACTCGCCCTGCGGCTGCCGCTCGCCTACGTCGGAGCCATGGGATCGCGCCGCACCCACGCCGACCGGGCCCGGCGGCTGCGCGAGGAAGGCGTCCCGCAGGCCTCCCTCGACCGGCTGCGCTCACCGATCGGCCTCGACCTGGGCGGCGCAACCCCCGAGGAGACCGCCCTGGCCATCGCCGCCGAACTCACGGCCGTCCGGTACGGCGGATCGGTGCTCCCCCTCACCGGGCGCACGGGCCCCGTACACCGCACCAGGACCAAAGTCCCGTAGGAACAGACCACAGGGCCCGGTATGTCCTGGACGATCAGCCCGGGAGTGGTGAACGCCGGGACGTGGGAGAATGAAGTACGTGCGTTTCCTCGGCTTGCCCTGACGGGCAGGGCCGGCCCCTCCGATCGACTGGGATGTTCAGCACGTGCGTTTCCTCAATGACCTGAAGCCGCCGTACGACCTGACGTACGACGATGTGTTCATGGTGCCGAGCCGCTCCGCGGTGGGTTCCCGCCAGGGCGTCGACCTCTCGTCGCCCGACGGAACCGGCACCACCATTCCGCTGGTCGTGGCGAACATGACCGCCATCGCGGGCCGCCGGATGGCCGAGACCGTCGCCCGCCGCGGCGGCATCGTGGTCATCCCCCAGGACATCCCGATCGAGGTCGTCACCGACGTCATCTCCTGGGTGAAGACCCGCCACCTCGTGCTCGACACCCCGATCACGCTGGCGCCCACCCAGACCGTCGCCGACGCGCTGTCCCTGCTGCCCAAGCGCGCCCACGGCGCCGGTGTCGTCGTCGACGCCGACAACCGCCCGATCGGCGTGGTCACCGACCACGACCTGACCGGCGTGGACCGCTTCACCCAGCTCTCCGAGGTCATGTCGAAGGAGCTCCTGCTCATCGACGCCGACATCGACCCCCGTGAGGCCTTCAACCAGCTCGACGCCGGCCACCGCAAGCTGGCCCCCGCCGTCGACAAGGACGGCCGGCTCGTCGGCATCCTGACCCGCAAGGGCGCGCTGCGCGCGACCCTGTACACCCCGGCCACCGACGCCAACGGCAAGCTGCGCATCGCCGCGGCCGTCGGCATCAACGGCGACTTCGTGCAGAAGGCCAAGCAGCTGCTCGACGCGGGCGTGGACACGCTCGTCATCGACACGGCCCACGGCCACCAGGAGTCGATGATCAACGCGATCAAGGCCGTCCGCGCGCTGGACCCGCAGGTCCCGATCGTCGCGGGCAACATCGTCGCCGCCGAGGGCGTGCGCGACCTGATCGAGGCCGGCGCGGACATCATCAAGGTCGGTGTGGGCCCCGGCGCCATGTGCACCACCCGCATGATGACCGGCGTGGGCCGCCCGCAGTTCTCCGCGGTGCTGGAGTGCGCGGCGGAGGCCAAGAAGTACGGCAAGCACGTGTGGGCCGACGGCGGTGTCCGCCACCCGCGTGACGTGGCGATGGCGCTGGCCGCCGGTGCCGCCAACGTGATGATCGGCTCCTGGTTCGCGGGGACGTACGAGTCCCCGGGCGACCTCCAGCAGTCCGCCGACGGGCGCTTCTACAAGGAGTCCTTCGGCATGGCGTCGGCGCGGGCGGTCCAGAACCGCACGTCGGAGGAGTCCGCCTACGACCGGGCCCGCAAGGGTCTGTTCGAGGAGGGCATCTCCACCTCGCGCATGTTCCTGGACCCGGCCCGTCCGGGCGTCGAGGACCTGATCGACTCGATCATCGCCGGTGTCCGCTCCTCTTGCACCTACGCGGGTGCGGGCTCCCTGGCGGAGTTCGAGGAGAAGGCCGTCGTGGGCGTCCAGTCGGCGGCGGGCTACGCCGAAGGCAAGCCGCTGCACGCCAGCTGGAGCTAACCCCCTCCCGCTTTTCCGTGGCCCCGCCCGTCCCCACCGGACGGCCGGGGCCACGGCCGTTCCCGGCCCCGCCGCACCGGCCTCAGCCGCGGCGGCCGGGCGGGGAGCTGTGCACGCCCGCACGGTACTTCGGGATCCGCACCGTCACCTTCATGCCCGCACCCACCCCCGTCTCGATCACCGGCCCGTACGCGTCGCCGTACACCTGCCGGATCCGCTCGTCGACGTTGGGCAGCCCGATGCCGGAGGCGGAACCGCCGCCCTCACCGGCCAGGATCCGGCGCAGCACGGCCGGATCCATCCCGACCCCGTTGTCCTCGACGGTGATCACCGCCTCCGGACCGGCGTCCTGCGCGGTGATGGTGATCCGGCACTCCTCGGTGGAGTCCTCCAGGCCGTGCTTGACGGCGTTCTCCACCAGCGGCTGGAGGCACAGGAACGGCAGCGCCACCGGCAGGACCTCCGGAGCCACCTGCAGGGTCACCTTCAGCCGGTCCCCGAACCGGGCCCCGGCCAGTGCCAGATACTGCTCGATGGAGCGCAACTCCTCGGCGAGGGTGGTGAACTCGCCGTGCCGGCGGAAGGAGTACCGGGTGAAGTCCGCGAACTCCAGCAGCAGGTCCCGGGCCCGCTCCGGATCCGTCCGCACGAACGAGGCGATCGCCGCCAGGGAGTTGAAGATGAAATGCGGGGAGATCTGCGCCCGCAGCGCCTTGATCTCCGCCTCCATCAGCCGCGTCCGCGAGCGGTCCAGCTCGGACAGCTCCAGCTGGACGGACACCCACCGCGCGACCTCCGTCGCGGCCCGCACCAGCACCGCCGACTCCCGCGACCCGTAGGCGACCAGCGCCCCCAGCATCCCGTCCTCGCCCGTCAGCGGCGCCACCACCGCCCACTTCAGCGGACACTCCGGCCGCTGGCACTCGGTCCGCACGCTCTGACTGCGCCCCGACTCCAGCATCACCGCCACCCGCTGCATCGCCCGCCGCTCGTGGTGGTCGGCGCCCGGGCCGTCCCACGCCAGCACCGACTCCCGGTCGGTCAGGCACAGCGCCTCCGTGCCCAGCAGCGACCGCAGCCGCCGGGCGGCCTTGCGCGCGGCGTCCTCCGTCAGCCCCGCCCGCAGCGGGGGAGCGGCCAGCGAAGCCGTGTGCAGGGTGTGGAACGTCGCCCGCTCCACCGGCGTCCCCAGATCAGGCCCGGCCGCCCGCTCCCCGCGCAGGGCGTGCCGGCGGCCCGCCGCCCAGCCCGCGCCCAGCAGCAGCACCGCACCCGCGACCGCCAGCACCGCCACCACGGCCCCGGTCACCGGCCGCCCCCCGCCCGGTCCCCGGCCACGTCCTCCGGCAGGTGCAGCCGGGCCAGGGTGGCCGCCGTACCGGCCGGGATCCGCGACCGGGTGCCCAGCGACACCAGCACCATCGTCAGGAACCCCAGCGGCACCGACCAGGCCGCCGGCCACGCCAGCAGCGTGTGCACCCAGCCCGCCGGCGCCAGCCCGGCCCGCGTCGCCAGCACCGCGCTCAGCGCCGCCCCGCCGCCCGTCACCAGCCCGGCCACCGCACCCGGCGGGGTCAGCCCGCGCCACCAGATGCCCAGCACCAGCAGCGGACAGAACGACGAAGCCGACACGGCGAACGCCAGCCCCACCGCGTCCGCCACCGGCACGTCGCGGGCCGCCACGCTCCCGGCCAGCGGCACGAGCACCGCCAGGAGCACCGCGAACCGGAAGCTGCGCACCCCGCGCGCCGGCAGCAGGTCCTGGTGCAGCACCCCGGCCACCGCCATCGTCAGCCCCGACGCCGTCGACAGGAACGCCGCGAAGGCACCCCCGGCCAGCAGCGCCCCCAGCAGCTCCCCGAGCAGCCCGCCCACCATCCGCTCCGGCAGCACCAGCACCGCCGCGTCCGCGTCGCCGGTCAGCGCCAGCTCGGGGGCGTAGATCCGGCCCAGCGCCCCGTACACCGGCGGCAGCAGGTAGAAGACCCCGACCAGCCCGAGCACCACCAGCGTGGTGCGCCGCGCGGCCCGCCCGTTGGGGCTCGTGTAGAAGCGCACGGCGACGTGCGGCAGCCCCATGGTGCCGAGGAAGGTGGCCAGGATCAGCCCGTACGTCGCGTACAGCCGGTACTCGGGCCGGTCCCCGGCCAGCGGCTGCGACCAGCTGGACGCACTGAGCCCGGCCTCCGCCCGGGTCTCCGGGACCACCGAACCCGGGGTGAACTCCAGCCGCGCGCGGGCCCGTACGGAGTGCTGCCCGGCGGCGAGGGTCAGCGGGGCCGCCTCGTACGTCCGACCGTCCACCTGACCGGTCACCGTCAGCGTCAGCGGCGCGTCCACCGACATCCGGACGTCCTCGGCGAGCGTGACGGCCGTGTGCTCGCGGAAGACCGCCGGGGCGTCGAAGACGGCCCGCGGCGTACCGTCCCCGGTCCAGGCGGCGAGGAGGAAGAAGGCGGGGACGAGCAGGGCGGTGAGCTTCAGCCAGTACTGGAAGGCCTGCACGAAGGTGATGCTGCGCATCCCGCCGGCGGCCACGGCCGCGCCCACCACGGAGGCGACGACCACCCCGCCCACCCAGTGCGGGGCCCCGGTCAGGATCTCCAGCGTCAGCCCCGCGCCCTGCAACTGCGGCAGCAGGTACAGCCAGCCCACCCCCACCACGAACAGCACCGCGATCCGGCGCACCGTCTGGGACTCGAGGCGCGCCTCGGCGAAGTCGGGCAGCGTGTACGCCCCCGAGCGGCGCAGCGGGGCCGCGACGAGCACGAGCAGCACGAGGTATCCGGCGGTGTAGCCGACCGGGTACCAGAGCATCTCGGGCCCCTGGAGCAGCACCAGCCCGGCCACTCCGAGGAAGGAGGCGGCGGAGAGGTACTCCCCGCTGATGGCGGCCGCGTTGAGGCGGGGGCCGACGGTGCGGGAGGCGACGTAGAAGTCGGAGGTGGTGCGGGATATGCGGAGGCCGAGGGCGCCGACGAGGACGGTGGCGAGGACGACTACGGCGACCGCGGTCAGCGCGTACGTCTGGTTCACCGGGGGTCCTTCGGACGGGGGCGGGTTACGGGAGTCTATGCAGGGCTGCGGACCCGCGACAGGCATGATCCGGCCCGGCCCCGGTGGGCGGGGTGCCGCTGCGCGGAGCGGTCCCCTACCCGCCCTTCCACCGTCCCCCCGGTCTCCGCCCGGACCCGGTCCTCAAACGCCGGACGGGCTGAAATCAGCCGGTCAGACGGCCGGGTCGTGGTGGTCGGCGCAGTCGCGGAGGGCGATTTCCAGCTCCACGTACGACTCCTCGGCCCGCCGGAAGGCCAGCGTGAGCGCGGCCTCCGCGCGGGGTGGGACCTGGCCGCGGACACCTTCCCCGGCCTCGTACAGGACGTCCGCCCACCGCGCGGCCGCACTCCGCAGCCGGGCCAGCAGCGCCTCCGCCTCGGCCGGCCCGGCCGGCACGCTGCGCGGCACCCCGCTCAACGCGTCGAGCAGCGCCTGGATTTCGGACATCGCGCTCCTCCCGCACCGGAAGATCCACGATAGCCGGGCGCGCAGCCCTCGGCGGCCGACGGTCCCGCCGGATCGCCGTACGCCGCTCGCCGTGCGACGAACGGCACCACGACGTCGCCGGACGGTCAGCCGGTCGCGTGCCGCATCAGCAGGTCCCGCAGCTCCCGCGCATGGCGCCGGCTCACCTGGAGCTCCGCCGCCCCGACCCGCACGCTCGTCGTGCCCGCGTCCAGCCGCAGTTCGTCGATGCGGCCCAGCGCCACCAGGTGCCGCCGGTGGATCCGTACGAACCCGCGCGCCGCCCACCGCTCCTCCAGCGTGGACAGCGGGATCCGCACCAGGTGGCTGCCCTCGTCGGTGTGCAGGCGGGCGTAGTCGCCCTGCGCCTCCACATAGGAGATGTCGGCGATCGCCACGAACCGGGTGACGCCGCCCAGTTCGACGGCGATCTGGTCCGGCGTACGGTCGGCGACGGTCACCTCGGCGGCCGGCCGGCGCTGCACCGGCACGGCGGGGGCGGCCCCGGCGGCCGGAGGCGGAGCCTCCCCGGCCCGGCCCAGCTGCGCGCACGCCCGCCGCACGGCCTCGGCCAGCCGCTCGGGGCGCACGGGCTTGAGCACGTAGTCCACGGCCTTGAGGTCGAAGGCCTGTACGGCGAAACCCTCGTGGGCGGTGACGAACACGATCAGCGGCGGCCGCGCGAACCCGGCCAGCAGCCGGGCGATGTCCAGACCGGTCAGCCCGGCCATGTGGATGTCGAGGAAGACCACGTCGATGCCGTCCGCGCCGTCCGGCCCGGCCTCCAGGGCGAGGGTGATCCGGCGCAGCGCCTCGGTGGCGTCGGAGGCGCCCTCCGCGCTGCGCACCCGCGGATCGGAGCGCAGCAGGTAGAGGAGCTCCTCCAGGAGCGGCTTCTCGTCGTCGACGGCCAGTGCGCGCAGCATGCGGCCGAGTCTAGGCACCGGCCCGCCGGGGCGGAACGGTGCGCGGCCCCTGCCCGGGGGGAGGTCGGGCGAGGGGCCGCGCGGTCACATGGGGCTACTGGACGGTGATGAGCTTGCCGTCGGGGGAGACGGCGTACCAGGTGCCGCCCACCCCCTGGCCGTTGATGTCGCCCGGCTTCTTGTCACCGGTGAAGGTGTAGACGGGCCAGCAGTCGACCGTCTGCTGCTTCTTGCCGTCCGGGCGGTCCAGCACCAGGTAGTTGCGCTCGGTGATCCCCTTGGCGTTGGCCTTGTCCACCGGCGGGACCACCGGCCACTTGGCCACGCAGTCGCCCTCGCACTTCGAGACCATCGGCCACGCCGTGTCCGGCTTGAACCGGTAGACGGTCATGCCCTTGCCGTCGACGATGTGGTCGCCGAGCTTGGGGTCCTTCGCCACGGACAGACCCGCGCCGGCCTCCGCCGCGCCGCCCGCGGCCGGAGCCGCCTTCGCCGCCTTCTTGCCGTCCGGGGCGAACGCGAACCACACCCCGCCGACGCCCTGTCCGTTGAAGTCGCCCGGCTTGGCGTCCTTGGCGAAGCGGTACGCGGGCCAGCCGGCCACCGTCAGCTGCTTGGTGCCGTCGCTGCGCACCACCTCGCCCAGCAGCGCCGGGTCCATGCCCGCCGCGGCGGTGGCGTCACCGGCCGCGACCACCGGCCAGGTCTTCGCGCAGTCCCCGTCGCAGTTGGACTTGGACGGCTTGGCGGTGTCCTTGTCGAAACGGTAGAGGGTGAGTCCGGAGCCGTCGGTGAGGACCGGGCCGAGCTGGTCGCTGCTCGCGACCGCCAGCTGCCCGGCCGGCTTGGCCCCGGAGCCGGCCGCCGCCGCGGCCGGTGAGGAGGCCTGGGCGGAGGCGGCGCCGGCCGGCTGGGCCGTGTCGGCGGCCTTGTCGTCCGCCGGACCGCATGCGCTCGCCGCCAGGACGACGGCGATCGCCGCCGCGGCAAGGGTGGTTCCGCGCTTCATGCCCATCTTGATCTCTCCCACTGTGGTGTCCGTCGTGCCCGCCGCCTAGGCGCCGGCAACTGTGCTCAGGACACGCCCCGTCGGGAGCGATCTGTTCACGGCGGTCGCTGTGGGGTGTTTCACTCACCCCCCGTCGAACCCGGCGCGCCGCAGGGCCGTGGCCACAGCGAGGCCCAGGACCCGGTGTCCGGAGTCGTTGGGGTGCAGTCCGTCCTCCAGGTGCTCGGGCCCCAGCAGGTCCCGGCCGGGCAGAACGGCCAGCCGGTCGTCGCCCGCGGCGATCCGCTCCCGGGCGGCGCGCTCCATCGCGTCGCGCAGGGCGCCCAGGGTGGCGCCGAGCCGGTTCGGGGTGCGCTCGGCGTCGGGCCGCAGGACGGGGGAGACCAGCAGGAGCGGGGTCCGCGGATGTCCCTGCCGGACCAGTTCGAGGAACACGCGCGTGGTCTCGTACAGGAGCGGCGCCGAATAGGGCACCCGTGACCAGCAGTTGGTGCCGAAGGCGAGGGTGAGGACATCGGCGGGCAGGCCCGCGAGCTGTTCGGCGGTGGCGAGTTCGCCGCGGGCGGCTCCCGCGTAGCCGAGGTTGACGGTGTCCCAGCCCAGGGCCCGCCCGGTGACCGCGGGCCAGCCGTGGGCGGGGCGGGTGGACCACCAGCCCTCGGTGATGGAGTCGCCGTGCACCACCCAGCGCGGGGCGGGCGGGGCGGGCGCGAGCGGGCCGCCGATCCCGCGCAGCCCGAGGATGACCGGGGACTGGGTCTCGGGCGGGTGGAGGGTGAAGGGGCCGGTGCCGCCGCCCAGTTCCATCCGTACGACGGCCTCCGCGGCCGGTTCGGTGAACACCTCGCAGACCACGCCGTGCCGGTCCCACAGGGCGAAGCCGTGCGCGAGGTCGCGCAGGGCGTCGGTGGGGCCGGGCACGGTCGCCCGGTAGCGGATCTCCACCGCCCGCGCCGCTGCGGTGGTGAACTCCAGCCGCACTCCGATGGGCAGGGTGGCCCGCTCGCCCGTGTCCCACGGCAGCCGCATGGTGTCCGCCGGGTCCGCCCGCACCGGCCGGCCCTTGTCCAGCCAGGCGACCCCGCGCAGGAAGGGGCCGGGGTCCTGCCACCGTCCGGCGGCGGCACCGCCGGCGTCACCGTCAGCGCCCAGTGGTCTCACTCTTCGCCTCCGATCGTCGGATACGGGAACTTCACCCCGACGCCGCCGTCCACCACCAGTGTCTGTCCCGTCACGTACGAGGACAGCGGTGAGACGAGGAAGTACAGGGCGGCCGCGATGTCCGCGGTCTCGGCGACCCGGCCCAGCGGGGCGTTCTCCGCGTTGCGCCGCCGCCCCTC
This sequence comes from Streptomyces sp. NPDC057010, assembly GCF_042673805.1. NCBI lineage: Bacteria > Bacillati > Actinomycetota > Actinomycetes > Kitasatosporales > Streptomycetaceae > Streptomyces > Streptomyces sp. NPDC057010. Next base: position 46,260 of record NZ_JBHUSC010000024.1, read on the forward strand.
GGGGCCCAGCAGGGCGGCGACCCGCGGGGTCCACACCACGCCCGGCGCCACCGCGTTCACCCGTACCCCGCGCGGGCCCAGTTCCACCGCCGCCGAGCGCACCAGGGACATGAGCCCGGCCTTCGCGGCCCCGTACGCGGCGTGCAGCGGGGCCGCGGTCAGCCCGGAGACCGAGGCGACGAAGACGAGCGGGCCGCCGCCGGCCGCGGCGACGGCCTCGCCGCCGTACCGGACGGCGAGCCAGGCGTGCCGCAGGACCATGTCGAAGTGCCAGTCCCAGCCGGCGTCGTCGAGGTCGGTGAGCCCCGCGTACCGGGCCATGCCGACGATGTCGACGACCCCGCCCACCGGGCCGCCCAGCAGCGCGGGCGCCTCCTCGAAGAGGGCCCGTACGGCGGCGCGGCGGGTCACGTCGGCGGTGTACGGGACGCCCCCGGTCTCGGCGGCCACGGCGCGGGCGCGCTCGCCGTCGAGGTCCGCGCACAGCACGCGGGCGCCGGCGGCGGCGAGGGCGTGGGCGGTCTGGCGGCCGATGCCGTTGCCGGCGCCGAGCAGCACGAGCCGGTGGCCGTCCAGGCGGTGCAGGGCGGCGTAGTCGGGTACGGGCGAGGTGTCGGGGCCGCCGGCCGGCGCGGTCACGGGGCGGCCGTCCGGGGCTGGTAGCGGGCCAGTTCCGGAATGACTTCCTTCCCCAGGATCTCCAGGGTCCGCAGGATCTCGCGGTGCTCCAGGTAGCCCCACTGCACGTAACAGATCAGCTGGTCCACGCCGAGGTCCGCGTACCGCTTGGCCTTGGCGACGATCGTCTCCGCGTCCCCGATCAGGATCATGTCCCCGTCGCTGAACTCCCGTACCGGAACTTCCCCTTCCAGTATCGGGGTGAGCAGCGGGAAGGTCCGCTCGCGTTCCTCGGGATCCAGGTGCGGCAGCTCCCACTCCAGGGTGAACTGCGCGAGGTTCGAGTACCACCAGGCCACCGAGGACCACACCCGCGCGCCGGGCGCCGTGCCCGGGGCGGTCGCGTGGACGAGGGTGTAGGCGCTGACCCGGTCCGTCGTGACGTCGGTGAGCGGCTGCGGAGTGCGCGCGGCATTCCGGTACGCCGCCACCTGCCGGGCCATCGCCTCCAGCGGCTGCATGATCGAGAAGGAGAGCAGCCCGAGCCCGGCCGCCCCGGCGACCTCGGCGGAGCCGGGGGAGGTGGCCGCCATCCAGGCGGGCGGGTGGGGGTCCTGCACGGGCTTGGGCGTGACCATCCGGCGCGGGAAGCGGAACCGCTCGGAGGCGTACTCGAAGTACTCCTCCCGCCACATCCCGGTGACGATCCCGATGGCCTCGCGCCAGTCCTCCCGGGACCGCTCCCGGTCCACCCCGAAGGCCGTCTGCTCCATGGGCGTGGAACGCCCGGTGCCCCATTCCACGCGGCCCCCGGAGAGCACGTCCACGGTGGCCACCTTCTCGGCGATCCGCTGCGGAGGCGTGAAGCCGAAGGGGGTCAGGGTCACCCCGAAGCCGAGCCGGATCCGCTCCGTCAGCCCGGCCAGGTGCCCGAGGAGCACCTCGGGGGCCGGGCAGTGGGAGCGGCCCTCGCGGAAGTGGTGCTCGACCGCCCACACCGTGCGGAAACCCATCCGGTCGGCGAGCCGGATCTGCTCGACGGCCTCCCGGTAGGCGCGCTGCTCGGCGGCCCGCTGACCGTGCGGGTGGGCCCCGTGCCAGGGCCTCGGTACGTCGATCTCGTAGAGCACGTCCAGATCCATGGCGGCACGCTGCGGCAGATCTGACGAAGTGTCAAGAATGGGTGCGCGGGTGGGCTGCGCAGTGATCGATCGTCCGCGCGCAACAAACGACCATGGCGGGCGGATCCGCGCAACGATCGTCCGCCAATGTGCAAGGATGGTGCATTACGGGCGGTATCACTCAGCTCGTAGGCTCACCCCCTGTACGTGGAGTGGCGCGGACCGCCTGCTCGGCGGTCCCCCCATGCCCAGACGGGCCCGAACCTGTCTGATAACTGCTCCGGACCGCTGCGGTCGACGCCTGAACCGTCCCCATCCGCAGTGTCAAAGGAGTCCCCTCGTGCTCGATCAGGGCCAGGCACCCCCGCTCTCCCCGGAGACGCGCAAGCCCGTGAACCCGCTGCTGCGCCGCAAGCCCGTCGAGCGGCTCGTCGCCGAGGGCGGCCAGGGCGAGGGCGGCACGCTGCGCCGCTCGCTCACCATGTGGCAGCTGACGATGATCAGCATCGGCGCCACCCTGGGCACCGGCATCTTCGTCGTCCTCGGCACCGCCGCCCCCAAGGCCGGCCCCGCCGTGACGATCTCCTTCATCCTCGCGGGCCTGACCGCCCTGTTCTCGGCCCTCTCCTACGCCGAGCTGGCCGGCTCCGTCCCGGTCTCCGGCTCCTCGTACTCGTACGCGTACGCCACCATGGGCGAGCTCATAGCCTGGATCTGCGGCTGGTGCCTGGTCCTGGAGTACGCCGTCTCCGTCGCCGCCGTCGCCGTCGGCTGGGGCGAGTACCTCAACGAGTTCCTCCAAGGGACCGTAGGCAAGACCATCCCCGAATCGGTCTCCACGCCGCTCGGTGACGGCGGGTTCATCAACCTTCCGGCGCTGGTCGTCGTCCTGCTCTCCATGGTCTTCCTGATGCGCGGCGCCAAGGAGAGCGCCACGGTCAACTCGATCATGGTCGCCGTCAAGATCGTCACCCTGCTGCTCTTCATCGGCATCGGCGTCATGGGCATCAAGGCCGGCAACTACACCCCGCTGGCCCCGCTCGGCGTCACCGGCATCAGCGCCGCCGCCTCCACCCTGTTCTTCTCGTACATCGGCTTCGACGCCGCCTCCACCGCCGGTGAGGAAGCCAAGAACCCGAAGAAGGACCTGCCGCGCGCGATCATGCTCTCGCTGGCGATCGTCACCGTCCTCTACGTCCTCGTCGCCTTCGTCGCCGTCGGCGCCATGCCGTGGCAGGACTTCGAGGGCACCGAGGCCGCGCTCGCCCAGATCATGACCGACGTCACCGGCACCAGCGTGTGGGGCGTCGTCCTCGCCGCCGGAGCCATCGTCGCGATCTTCTCCGTCGTCTTCGCCGTCCTCTACGGCCAGACCCGCATCCTCTTCGCAATGTCCCGCGACGGCCTCGTCCCCAAGGTCTTCGCCAAGGTCGACGAGAAGACCGGCGCCCCCCGCGCCAACGTGGTGATCGTGTCCCTGTTCTGCGGCGTCCTCGCGGCCTTCATCCCGCTGGGCAAGCTCGCCGACGCCACCAGCATCGGCACCCTCTTCGCCTTCGGCCTGGTCAACGTCGCCGTCATCATCCTGCGCCGGACCCGCCCGGACATGCCGCGCACCTTCAAGGTGGCGCTCTTCCCCGTCACCCCGATCCTGGGCGCCGTCGCCTGCGCCTACATGATGTTCGAGCTCGATACCGCCACGTGGATGGTCTTCGGTGGCTGGATGATCGTGGGCCTCGTGTTCTACTTCCTCTACGGCGTCCGCCGCTCCCGACTGGCCACGGAAGAAGTGGCCACAGCAGAAAAGTGATCCACCCGCAGTGCGACTGAACGATCTCGACGAACGCATCGTGCACGCCCTCGCCGAGGACGCCCGCCGCTCCTACGCGGACATCGGCTCCGAGGTCGGGCTTTCGGCCCCGGCCGTGAAGCGGCGCGTGGACCGGCTGCGGGCGGAGGGGGCCATCACCGGCTTCACCGTCCGCGTCGATCCCGCCGCCATGGGCTGGGAGACCGAGGGCTTCATCGAGATCTACTGCCGCCACAACACCTCGCCGGACGACATCCGGCGAGGGTTGGAGCGGTACCCCGAGGTGGTGTCCGCGTCGACCGTCACCGGCGACGCGGACGCCCTCGTGCAGGTCTTCGCCTCCGACATGCGGCACTTCGAGCGGGTGCTGGAACGCATCGCGGGCGAACCGTTCGTGGAGCGCACCAAGTCGGTCCTGGTCCTCTCCCCCCTCCTGCGCCGCTTCACCTCGGGCGCCCCCGCCTAACCGGCGCCCCGGCCCCCCGGGCGCCCCCGCCTAACCGGCGCCCCGACCACCCTCGGGCGCCCCCGCCTAACCGGCGCCCCGACCACCCTCGGGCACACCCGCCTGACCGGCGCCCCGACCATCCTCGGGCACACCCGCCTGACCGGCGCCTCGACCACCCCGGGCGCCCCGGCCCACCCGGCGAGCACATCGCCGGGGCGCGCCCCGCCCGTCCGGGCGCATCCCGCCCCTCTGGGCGCATCCGGCCCCGGCCGGGCAAAAACCAGCCCCTCCGGCGTTTGAGGAGCGGGGTCCGGGGCGGAGCCCCGAATCCCTGAGCCGCACCGGCGAGCGAGCCGCACCCACCCACGGGGTCCCGGGGGCAGAGCCCCACGGGCCCGGCGGTCAGGCCTCCTTGGCGGGGGTCCGCAGGCCCACGAACACCGGCCGCCGCCGCAGCGTGAACCCCATCGCCTCATACAGCCGCACCGCGGACGTGTTGGCCGCCGCCGCATGCAGGAACGGTTCGTCCCCCCGCTCCCGCACCGCCAGCGCCACGGCCCGTATCAGCCGGGCCGCCACCCCCCGCCCCCGGTGCTCCGGATGCGTGCACACCGCGCTGATCTCCGACCACCCGGGCGGCCGCATCCGTTCCCCCGCCATCGCGACGAGCCGTCCCTCGTGCCGGATCCCGAGGTACGTGCCCAGCTCCACCGTGCGGTCCAGGAACGGCCCCGGCCGGGTCAGCTCGACCAGCTCCAGCATCTCCGGTACGTCGGCGGGCCCCAGCACCACCGCTTCCGGCGCCGCCTCGGCCCGTACCGCCCGGCCGTCCAGCTGTACGCCCGGCAGGTTCAGCACCGTCTCCCAGCCCGGCGGCGGTGTCGGCAGCCCCGTCAGCCAGACCTCCTCCCCGGGGCCCGCCAGCTCGGCGAGGTCCGCCCAGGCGCGCGGGTCCTCCGGATCGGCGAGCCCGGCCCACGGGGCGGTGTCCCCGGTGTAGCGGGCGGCCAGCCCCGCGGGTCCGTACTCGGCGAAGCCGCGGTGCGGCCCGGTCAGCGCGGCCCAGACCGGATTGTCGAGTACCTCGGCTACCTCGGCGGACATGGGTGCGGAGCTCCTTCCGTCGGTGCGGCGACCCGGTCGGTCGTCACCGCCTTCTTGACGGCCCCGTACGCCGCCATGAGACTGCGAGGGCGGCCAGGATTGGCCGGCGCCCCCAGCGGGAAGCGTAACCACCGCGGGGCGGGGCGGGATTGACGGGACGGGGGCGGGACCGGTGGACGAGGCCAGAACGGCGTACGCGGGGGCACAGACCCTCCGCCGCTGGTGGCTGACGCGGCGCCTCCACATCGACCTCCTCCGAGTCTGCAGCGCTTTCGGCCCCCGCGCCTGACGCCGCCGCCCAAGCCTCCCGGCCACCGCCCGCGCAGGCCTCCCGGTCACGGCTGCACGGTTACGTGGCCCCCGCCCGGCACCCGCCCCGCGTAGGCCTCCAGGCTGTGGCAGCACGGCCACGGGCCCACGCCCGGCACCCGCCCCGCGTAGGCCTCCAGGCTGTGGCAGCACGGCCACGGGCCCACGCCCGGCACCGCCCGGCGTAGGCCTCCCGGCCACCGCGGCCCGGCCACCGCGGCACGGCCACGGGCCCCCGCCCGGTACCGCCTGCGCAGGCGGTACCGCGGCACGGCCCGGGGCCCACGCCGGGCACTGACCGCGCCGCCTGCCGGGCTGCCCCGGTACGGCTCTCGGCCCCTGGGCCACGCCGCCCCCTCGGCTCACCCCAGACGGCCCCACGAGGGGCACCGGCACCCACCGCCCGCCCCTCGACAACCCCAGGCCCCGCCAGGATCCGACGCCGACCGCGCCGCGACCTGTGCTCGACCCCGGACGGCCCCCACAAGGAGCCCCGGGGCCGACCGCACCGTCCCCCCCGGTCGACTCCGCCGGCCCTCCGCCAGGAGTCCGGCCCGGCCCCTCCCGCCTCAGGAGAGTCATGTCGCACACCGTTCTGCCCCGCACCGCGCCCGCCCCCGAGCTGCGGGGCCGCCTCGGGGCCGGGTTCTCGCCGGTTCCGTACCGCTACCGCCTCTACCTCTCCGCCGGCTGTCCCCGCTCCCGGCAGGCGGCCGCCGCCCTCGCCGAGCTGGGGCTCGGGGACACCGTCCCCGCCACCCTCCTCGTCCCGGACACCGAGGCCCCCGCCGGACACACCGCGCTGCGCCTCGCCTACGAGGCCGCCGGGCACCACTTCGACGGCGACCTGACCGTCCCCGCCCTCGTCGACACCTGGAGCGGCCGCGTCGTCTCCAACCACACCCCCGACATCCTCGACGACCTGCGCTTCCTGGCCACCCACCCGGCCTTCCGCACCGGCCGGTAAGGGGGCCCGCAGGGCCTCCCGGGGACCCCGCGCAACGAATCACCGCCCCCGCCCGCCAACACGCAACGAATCGATGCGCGCAGCGCAACGGTCACGGCTTGTCCCGGTCGAACGCGCGAACGTACCGTCATATGGCCCCCACCCCTCCTGCCACAGAGGTCAGCCCATGCCCCCGCTGCGCACCGCACTCCTCCAGAGCTCCGGACGGCTCGGCGACACCGCCGAGAACCTCAAGGCGCTCGACGAGGCCGCGGAGCGCGCCGCACAGAGCGGGGCCGGGCTCCTCGTGACCTCGGAGATGTTCCTCACCGGCTACGCCCTGGCCCCCCAGGACATCGCCGGCCTCGCCGAACCGGCCGACGGCATGTCCGCCCGCGCCATCGGCGAGATCGCCCGCCGCCACGGGGTCGCCGTCCTGTACGGCTACCCCGAGCGGTCGGGCGAGGCCGTGTACAACGCGGCGCAGCTGATCGGCCCCGACGGCGCGCGCCTCGCGAACTACCGCAAGACGCACCTCTTCGGCTGCTTCGAACAGGACGCCTTCACCCCCGGCGACACCCCCGTCGTCCAGGCGGACCTCGGCGGCCTCCGCATCGGCATCATGATCTGCTACGACGTGGAGTTCCCCGAGAACGTCCGGGCGCACGCGCTCGCCGGCACCGACCTCCTCCTGGTGCCGACCGCGCAGATGCACCCGTTCCAGTTCGTCGCCGAACAGCTCGTCCCCGTACGGGCCTTCGAGAACCAGATGTACATCGCGTACGTCAACCGCACCGGTCCGGAAGGCGAGTTCGAGTTCGTCGGACTCAGCTGCCTGGCGAGCCCCGACGGGGTCACCCGCACCCGGGCCGGCCGCGGCGAGGAGCTGGTGTTCGGCGAGGCCGACCCCGAGCTGCTGCACGCGTCGCGCACGACCAACCCCTACCTGCGCGACCGCCGCCCCGGGCTCTACGCCTCCCTCGTCTGAAAAACCCCGCTTCCCGCCCCCCTCAGCTCTGCCGCAAGGAGACGTGGCCCCATGACGTCCACGGTGCCCACCACCGCCGTCCCGCACAGCGACGGACAGCCGCCGATCACCATGTTCGGTCCGGACTTCCCGTACGCGTACGACGACTTCCTCGCCCACCCGGCGGGCCTGGGCCAGATTCCGGCCACCGAGCACGGCACCGAGGTCGCCGTCATCGGCGGCGGACTGTCCGGCATCATCTCCGCGTACGAGCTGATGAAGATGGGCCTCAAGCCCGTCGTCTACGAGGCCGACCAGATCGGCGGCCGCCTGCGCACCGTCGGCTTCGAGGGCGCCGGCACCGAGGGCCTGACCGCGGAGATGGGTGCCATGCGCTTCCCGCCGTCCTCCACCGCCCTCCAGCACTACATCGACCTCGTCGGCCTGGTCACGGAGCCCTTCCCGAACCCGCTCGCCGAGTCGACCCCCTCCACGGTCGTCGACCTCAAGGGCGAGACGCACTACGCCGAGACCATCGCCGACCTCCCGCAGATCTACCGCGACGTCGCCGACGCGTGGAACGCCTGCCTCGACGAGGGCGCCGACTTCTCCGACATGAACACCGCGATGCGCGAGCGGGACGTCCCGCGCATCCGCGAGATCTGGGCGAAGCTCGTCGAGAAGCTCGACGACGAGACCTTCTACGGGTTCCTCTGCAAGTCGGAGGCCTTCCAGTCCTTCCGCAAGCGCGAGATCTTCGGCCAGGTCGGCTTCGGCACGGGCGGCTGGGACACCGACTTCCCGAACTCCATCCTGGAGATCCTGCGCGTCGTCTACACCGAGGCCGACGACCACCACCGCGGCATCGTGGGCGGCTCGCAGCAGCTGCCGGTGCGCCTGTGGGAGCGCGAGCCCGAGAAGATCGTCCACTGGGCGCAGGGCACCTCGCTGTCCTCCCTGCACGAGGGCACCCCGCGCCCGGCGGTGACCCGCCTGCACCGCACCGCCGGCAACCGCATCACGGTCACCGACGCCTCCGGCGACATCCGCACGTACCGCGCCGCGATCTTCACGGCGCAGTCCTGGATGCTCCTGTCGAAGATCGCGTGCGACGACACGCTCTTCCCGATCGACCACTGGACGGCGATCGAGCGCACCCACTACATGGAGTCCAGCAAGCTCTTCATCCCCGTCGACCGCCCGTTCTGGCTCGACAAGGACGAGGAGACGGGCCGCGACGTCATGTCGATGACCCTGACGGACCGCATGACCCGCGGCACCTACCTGCTGGACAACGGCCCGGACCAGCCGGCCGTCATCTGCCTGTCCTACACCTGGTGCGACGACAGCCTGAAGTGGCTGCCGCTGTCCGCGAACGAGCGGATGGAGGTCATGCTGAAGTCCCTCGGCGAGATCTACCCCAAGGTCGACATCCGCCGCCACGTCATCGGCAACCCGGTGACCGTGTCCTGGGAGAACGAGCCCTACTTCATGGGCGCGTTCAAGGCCAACCTGCCGGGCCACTACCGCTACCAGCGGCGCCTGTTCACCCACTTCATGCAGGACCGCCTCCCCGAGGACAAGCGCGGCATCTTCCTCGCGGGCGACGACATCTCCTGGACGGCCGGCTGGGCCGAGGGCGCCGTCCAGACCGCCCTCAACGCGGTCTGGGGCGTCATGCACCACCTCGGCGGCTCCACGGACGCCACCAACCCCGGCCCGGGCGACGTCTACGACGAGATCGCCCCGGTCGAACTCCCCGAGGACTGATCCTCCGGGATCCCCGGCCACGGGCCGCCCCCGCGCACGAGCGCGGCGGCGGCCCGTTCTCATGCCGTACGCGGGTTCCCGCGCCCGCCGTCACGCCCGTACGGGGACACAGGCGGTCGGCGTCAGCAGGCAGCGGCCGACCAGGCCGACGCCCGCGTCCAGCGATTCCCGGAACTCCTCGGCCAGCTCGGGGGAGCGGCGCAGCGTCCACAGCAGGCGGGCCGCCGCCCAGGCGCCCGCGCGGGCCCGGTCCAGGCTCCACGAGCCGACCAGGTGGGTCAGCGGGTCGGCGATCTCCAGGAGGTCCGGGCCCGGCATCAGCTCCTCCCGGATGTGTTCTTCCAGGGCGACCAGGGTGTCGCCCACCCGGTCGAAGTCGCCTTCGAGCGCGTCGGGCCCGCAGCCCAGGGCGTGGCACGTGGAGACCACCGCCAGCGCCAGGTCGTGCCCGATGTGCGCGTTGATCCCGGCCAGGGCGTGCTGGAGCGGGCGGATCCCGGGATGGCGGCGGTGCTGGAGCAGGGGCCGCCAGCAGGCCGGGGGCCGGTCGGCCTCCACCGCCGCGAGGTACCGCTCGGCGAACCGCACGCTCAGCGTCTCGGCCCGCCGCGGCGCCGGGAACCCGCCGTCCGCGATCCGCCGGTGCAGGGTCTGCGTCACCGTCAGGTAGACCCGGTTGAAGACGGCGACACCGTCCTGTGGCGGGAGCCGCTCGTCCAGGGCGCGCATCCGCGCCAGCACCGCTTCCATGAAGGGCAGGGTCGCAGGCCGCGCGGCGGATCCGGGGAGCTTGGCCGTGCGCTTCCCCGGTTCGGGCGAAACCGCGTCAACGCCCGCGTCAACGCGGCGTGTCCACGCCGTCCTGGTCGTCGTAGGCAGAGGTGCCGGCGTCCAGCAGCGGCTCCTGCCGCTTCAGGTGCGCGGGGGCGAAGTACCGCAGCGCGTGGTAGCCCGTGATCACCACGATCGTGCCGAGCGCGATGCCGCCCAGCTCGAAGCTGTCGGTGAGGTGCAGCTTGACCCCGCCCACGCCGATGATGATGCCCGCCGCGGCCGGCACCAGGTTCAGCGGATTGCGCAGGTCCACCCGCCCGTTGAGCCAGATCTGGGCGCCGAGCAGGCCGATCATCCCGTACAGGATGACGGTGATGCCGCCGAGCACTCCGCCCGGGATCGCGGCGACGACCGCGCCGAACTTGGGGCACAGCCCGAAGAGCAGCGCGAAGCCCGCCGCCGCCCAGTACGCCGCCGTGGAGTAGACCCGGGTCGCGGCCATCACGCCGATGTTCTCGGAGTAGGTGGTGTTCGGCGGGCCGCCGACCGCGGTGGACAGCATCGAGGCGGCGCCGTCGGCCGCGATGGCGGTACCCAGCTCGTCGTCCAGCGGGTCGCCGGTCATCTCGCCGACGGCCTTGATGTGACCGGCGTTCTCGGCGATCAGCGCGATCACCACGGGCAGCGCGATCAGGATCGCCGACCACTCGAAGGCCGGCGCGTGGAAGGACGGCAGTCCGATCCAGTCCGCCTTGCCGACCCCGGACAGGTCGAGGCGCCAGTGGTCCACGGCCTCCGCGCCGCCCGCGGGGGAGTGGATCCGGCCGAAGAGCAGATCGAAGATCCAGGAGATCCCGTACCCGAAGACCAGCCCGAGGAAGATCGCGATCCGCGACCAGAACCCGCGCAGGCAGACCACCGCGAGCCCCGTGAACAGCATCGTCAGCAGCGCGGTCCACTGGTCCTGCGGCCAGTACGTCGAGGCCGTCACCGGCGCCAGGTTGAAGCCGATCAGCATCACCACCGCGCCCGTGACCACCGGCGGCATCGCCGCGTGGATGATCCGCGCGCCGAAGCGCTGCACGGCCAGACCGGCCAGGAACAGCGCCGCGCCGACGACGAAGACGGCGCCGGTCACGACCGCGCTGTCCCCGCCCGAGGCGCGGATCGCCGCGGCGACGCCGACGAAGGAGAGCGAGCAGCCCAGGTAGGACGGGACCCGGCCGCGCGTCGCGAGGAGGAAGATCACCGTCGCGATGCCGGACATCATGATGGCGAGGTTCGGGTCCAGACCCATCAGCACCGGCGCGACGAAGCTCGCGCCGAACATCGCCACGACGTGCTGGGCGCCGAGCCCCGCGGTCCGCGGCCACGAAAGCCGCTCGTCCGGCCGCACCACCGCGCCGGGGGCGGGGGTCCGCCCGTCTCCGTGCAGGGTCCAGCGCACGCCGAGGCCCATGGTCCACCACTTCCGTTTCGTCAGCCGGTCGGGCATCCAAGGCCGCACGGCGTCGGTTCACGGCGCGGGCCGGCACCGATTTTACGGCCGTATCGCGGCGGGCTCGTCCCGATTGGGCAGGTCAGCCCCCTGTCCGGGGGTCTTCTGGCGCAGTACGGAGGCCCCCGCCACCAACGCGAACGCCAGCAGGGTGACCAGCCCGAAGGAGACCACGAGCGAGCTCGCGTCGGCCACGGCCCCGATCGCCGACGGCGCGATCAGCCCCGACGTGTACGTGATCGTCGCGACGCCCGCGATGGCCTGCGCCGGGGCCGGCCCGCTGCGCGCCGCGGCCGCGAAGGCCAGCGGGACCACCACCGCCACGCCCATCCCGATCAGCCCGAAGCCGGCCAGCGCCGCCGCGGGATGCCGGGCCGTCACCACGAGCAGCCCGCCCGCCGTCGCGAACGCCCCGCCCACCCGGACCGTGCGCACGGCCCCGAACCGGTCCACCACCCGGTCCCCGGCGAGCCGGACGACCGCCATGGTCAGCGCGAAGGCGGTGGTGGAGGCCGCAGCCAGACCGGCGTCGGTGTTCAGCACGTCCCGCAGGTAGACCGCCGACCAGTCCAGGCTCGCGCCCTCCGCGAAGACCGCGCAGAACCCGATCCCCCCGATGAGCACCGCGGACTTCGGCGGCAGCGCGAAGTGCGCCGGAGCCTCCGCGTCCGGGGCGGCCTTCAGATCCAGCACCCCCCTTACGGCGACCAGCCCGGCCGCGGTGAGCGCCAGCGCGGCGATCAGGTGGTGCAGCCGCGCGTCGGCCCCCGCGTGCGCGGCGACGGTACCGGCGGCCGAGCCGAGGAGCGCGCCCACGCTCCACATGCCGTGCAGCGAGGACATGATCGAGCGCCGCAGCCGGTTCTCGGTCTCCACGCCGAGCGCGTTCATCGCCACGTCCGACATGCCGGAGGTGGCTCCGTAGACGAACAGCGCGAAGCAGAGCGTGGGCAGGTTCGGGGCGAGGCTCGGGAGGACGAGGGAGAGGGTCCACAGGGCCAGCAGTCCGCGCAGGGCGGCGCGGGCGCCGAAACGGTGGTTGATCCGCCCGGCCAGCGGCATCGCGAGCGCCGCGCCCAGGGCGGGGAAGGCGAGGGCGAGCCCCAGGGTGCCGGCGCCGAGCTGGGCGTGTTCCTGGATCCAGGGGATGCGGGTGGCGAAGGAGCCGGTCACCGCACCGTGGGCGCAGAAGACGGCGGCGATCGCGAAACGGGCATGGCGCAGGCGCGCCGGGCTGAGGTCGGTGTCCCCGGTCATGACAGCTAAACTATCAGGGAGCCTGCCTGATAGTTAGTGGATACGACTCCCTAGGATGGCGCCGTGACCTCTGCCCTCTCCCCCGCCTCGCCGAGCACGGCCCGCGCCATCAACGACCGCCTCGCCCTGCAACTCCTGCAGGAGGCGGGTCCGCTGACGGCCACCCAGCTCAAGACCATGACCGGCCTCTCCCGCCCCTCCGTCGCCGACCTCGTCGACCGGCTCACCGGCGCCGGACTGATCGAGGTCGTCGGGGAATCGGGCGAACAGCGGCGCGGCCCCAACGCCAAGCTCTACGGGATCGTCGCCCGCCGGGCCCACCTCGCCGCCCTCGACGTACGCACCGACAGCGTCACCGCCGTCGTCACCGACCTCCTCGGCCGGCCCCTCGCCGAGGCCGCCCTGCCCGTCGGAGCCCCCGAGGACGCGGTGGCGGCCCTGCTGCGGACCGCCCGCGAGGCCGGCGCCGACGAGCTGCACACCGTCGTCATCGGCGCCCCCGGCCTCGTCGCCCCGGCCACCGGTGAACTCCGCGACAGCATCGGCCTGCCCGCCTGGCACCGGGACCTGGTGACGGCCCTCCAGCGCGGCCTGCCCGCCGTGGTGATCGTCGAGAACGAGACCAACCTGGCAGCCCTCGCCGAGCAGCGCCTGGGCGTCGCGCGCGACCTCGACTCCTTCGTCCTGCTGTGGCTCGGCGCCGGGGTGGGCGCCGCCGTGGTCCTGGACGGCCGGCTGCGCCGGGGCGCCTCCGGCGGGGCCGGCGAGATCGGCTTCCTCCCGGTCCCGGGCACCGGCGCCCTGCCCTCGGCCACCGACTGCGGCGGCGGCTTCCACGCCCTCGCGGGCCGGGACGCCGTGACGGCCCTGGCCGCGGAACACGGGTTCACGGGCCCGGCGGAGGAGGCCGTGGCGGGAGCCGCGGGGGAGGCCTTCCTCGAAGCCCTGGCCGAACGCCTGGCCCTCGGCGCGGCAGCGGTCACCGCCGTCCTGGACCCGGGCTGCGTGGTCCTGGCGGGCGAACTGGGCCGCGCGGGCGGCCCCGCCCTGGCCGCCCGGGTCGCCCACCGCCTGACCACCCTGACCCCGGTACCGACCGCGGTCCGCGCCACGACCCTGGGCGGCTCCGCCATCCTGTCGGGAGCCCGGGAGGCCGCACGCGAGGCGGCGCAGGAGGCCGTGTTCGGGACGTGAGCGCCCCTGGTTGGGTCGATGCCGCAGCCTCCGTTTACCATCGCGAAGCTGGTTTCAGGCGCGATGAAGGATCCGAGGTAGGGGCATGGCGGGCACGGGCACGGGCACGGGTGCGGCGATACCGGTGGCGCCGGAGCAGCCGTCCGCCCCGGCGGCGCCGGTGGAGCGGGTGCACCGGCTGCAAAGGATCATGGCGGGGGCGGCCGTTCTCCTCGCGGCCCTCGTGGCGGGTTGGGGGCTGCTGTCGCCGCTCGGGGTGATCCTCTTCCCCCCGTTCGTGGCGATCGCCTGGACCGTTTTCATCCGGGAACGCAACGGCTTCGAGATGCTGTGCCTCGGAGTCGGCCTGGGCGTCTGCGTGTTCGGCGTCGTGCTGGCCTGCTTCGGCACCTTCGCCTTCATCCCGTCCGCCCTGATCCTGCTGATGGCCCGTGTCGCAGACCCCCGCCGGCGGCCGGTGCTCGCCCGGGCGCTGGCAGGCATCACCGCGGCGGTCGTCGCCGCCGCGCTGACGGGGGCCGGCTGGCTCGCGTACGACGTCTGGCGCGTGGGAGGGCCCGGCTCGTCCACGTCGTACGAGGAAGGCTTCGGATACTGACCCACCGGTTCGGGACGCGGCGGTCCTGCCGCTACCGGCCCCGCCCCGCCGCGAACTCCGCGAACGTGCCCCGCCCCGTCGCCCGGGACGGGCACAGGTGGCCGCCCCGGCGGAAGCCCGCGTAGGCCTTGCCCGCCAGGGGGAACAGGAGGATCCGGCGGTGGCGGCCCGTGGCCTCCAGGTAGGCGCGGGCCACGTCCGGAAGGCTGTGGACCTCCGGGCCGCCCATGTCCGGGACGCGGCCCGACGGGGTCGGGACCGCGAGTTCCGCCAGGCGGTCCGCGACCTCCTCGACGGCGATCGGCTGTACCCGGAGCCCCTTCGGCAGCGGCAGGACCGGCAGCTTCGCCGCCTTGTCGACCACCTGCGCGACGAAGTCGTGGAACTGCGTCGTCCGCAGGATCGTCACGCCCAGCCCGGACTCCTCCAGCAGCCGCTCCACCCTCAGCTTCGTCTCGTAGTAGCGCAGCGGGACCTCGTCCACCCCGACGATCGAGATGTAGACGATGTTCCGGACGGTCCCCGCCCGGCGGGCGGCCTCGATCAGGTGCCGCGCGGCCGTCTCGTCGCCCCTGCCCCCGTACCGCGTGTCGCTCGCGCAGTGCACGACCACCTCCGCGCCCGCCATCGCCGCGCCCAGCCCGCTGCCGTCCCGCAGGTCGACGGGGTGGTCCGGGGCGTGCCGGCTCAGGACGCGGACCTCGTGGCCCGCCGCGCCGAGCCGCCCGCTGACGAGACTTCCGACGATTCCGGTGCCTCCGGTGACCAGGATGGTGCTCATGGTGTCGTCCTCCGCTGGGTTCGATCGGGTGCCTTCACCAGCGGAGACCGGACAGCCCTCAGGAATGTGACAGCTGCCGCCGGAGGAATTCCAGCTTCTGCGGATTGACCACCGTGCTCATGCCGCTGACCAGCCCGTTCTCGAATTCGACCAGGAGGACCGCCCCGTCGCCGAAGAGCAGCGCCGGTGCTCCGTTGACCTCCGCGAACGTGATCGGCACGCCCGCCACGTACTTCTCCAGCGCCCCGATCGCGAAGCGGGCCACGTTGTTCCGGCCCGTGATCGGCCGCCTGGCCGCATTGACGACCCCGCCGCCGTCCGACACGTACCGGACGTCGGCGCTCAGCAGGCTCTCCAGCCGGGCCAGGTCCCCGCTGCGCGCGGCGGTCAGGAAGGACTCGACCAGGCCGTGCCACTGCGCCGGGTCCGGTGCGAAGCGCCGCTCCGGAGTGCCCGCCGCCACCCGGGCCGCCGCCCGGCGGTAGACCTGCCGGCAGTTGGCCTCGGTGAGGTCGAGCAGTTCGGCGATCTCCCGGTGTCCGTACGCGAAGGCCTCGCGCAGCACGTACACCGCCCGCTCCGCCGGCGTGAGCTGCTCCAGCAGGACCAGCAGGGCCATGGACACGCCCTCCCGCTGCTCCGCGGACTCCAGCGGGCCCAGCGCTCCGCCCCCGGTGAGGACCGGTTCCGGGAGCCAGGGGCCGACGTACTCCTCGCGCCGGGCCCGCGCCGAGGTGAGGTTGTTGAGGCACAGGCGGGTGACGGCCTTGGCCAGCCAGGCCCCGGGGCGCTCGATGCCGCTGCGGTCGGCGGCGCTCCAGCGCAGGTAGGCCTCCTGCACGGTGTCCTCGGCCTCGGCGGCGGAGCCGAGCATCCGGTAGGCGATGCCGAACATCCGGGGCCGGTGTTCCTCGAAGTCCGCGACGGCTGCGGCGGCATGGGTGCTCACCCCCGAAGCGTAGACACGTGCGAGGACCCGGTGGCCGCCGGGCCACCGGGTCCTCACGTCTCGTGCGCTTCACCCACCGGGTGTCAGCAGGCGCCCAGGTCCTTCCAGACGCCCCACTCGCCCGTGGTGCCGGGCTCCTCGTTCTGCGTCCACCACTGGGCCTTCCAGTTGTGGCTCTTGTGGGAGACGACGTTGCCGCTGTTGTAGACAGTGCCCGCCGCGTACGCCGGGTTGGTGCAGGTCCCGCCCGGCGGCGTGGTCGGCGGCGTGGTCGGGGGAGTGGTCGGCGGGGTGGTGGGAGGCGTGGTCGGAGGCTGGGTGCCGCCGGGCTCCGTCACCGTGGTGCCGCGCGCCAGGTCCCCGGCGAGGGCGTAGGTGGTGCCGGAGATGGTCACGGTCCAGTTGGAGGGCGTGGACACCGGCAGGTAGTAGTTGAAGGCCAGGTCGACGGAGGCGCCCGGGGCCAGCGTCTGCCAGGCCGGGAGCTTGAGGGAGACCCGCTGGAAGTCGCCCTTCAGGCCGCCGACGTTGGTGCCGGTGTGGCCGCTGCTGATCACCGTCGTGCCGAAGCCGGACTGGTCGGAGGCGTTGTTCGGGGCCGAGGTGCCGTAGTCGAACCGGAACTCGGTGCCGCCGGGCAGCGTGCTCTTCGTGTTGTTGGTGATCTTGAGCTTCGGGGTGATCGGGTAGTTGGAGTCGCCCAGCTTGAACTCGGTGAACTCCGTCCTGATGTCCACGGCCTGGGCGGGCAGGGCGGCGCCCGCCTTGTTCGCGCCGTACGGGGCGGCGGCCTTGAACTTGTCGTACATCAGGGTGGTGAGCGTGCTGCCCATCTCGTACTGGCCCTTGGCCGCGTTGTAGGCGTAGTCGCCCGCCAGCTCCCAGACCATCGTGCCGCCGATGCCCTTGTTCACCACGTAGTCGGCCTTGGCGGCCACCGACTGCTCGTCCTCCGTCGACAGGAAGACCTTCTTCTGGGCGTTCCACAGCCACGGCGCCACCAGCGTGGAGTCGTACTTGCGGGCGTAGGTGCCGGTCAGCGTGGTGTTCGCCGGGAAGCCGTACTTCGTGACGTAGTCGCCGACGACGCCCTTCTCCAGGTTCTTGGCGTGCCACATCGGGTTGGAGCCCGCGGGGGACTCGGCCCCGTTGGTGTCCTTGTCGTGCCACAGGTTGTCGATGCCGACCGCGCCGTCGCCGCACTTGGTCAGGCCCGCTCCGGCCGGGCAGGTCGTCGCGGGGGCCTTGCCCCACAGGCCGTCCGTGCCGCCCTGCACGTTCTTGAAGCCGCGGGTGTAGTACGGCAGGCCGATGTTGATGCGCCCGCCGGGCATGGAGCCGCGGAAGTAGTGGTACGCCCAGTCGGTGTTGAGGTAGCCGATGCCGCCGTACTGGGAGGTGGAGTAGACGCCGGCCGCCGCCAGTTCGGCGTCCTTGCCGTCGTCGAAGAGCGAGGCGTTGGGGCCGACGTACTCGTTCCAGGCGCCGTGCAGGTCGTAGGACATGATGTTGACGTAGTCCAGGTACTTCTGCATCTGGAACGTCTCCATGCCGCGCAGCAGGTAGCCGGAGGAGGGGGCGGCGACGGAGAGCAGGTAGTGCTTGCCGTCGGCGGCGCCCGCGCGGTCGAGCCTCTCGCGCAGCGACTTCATCAGGGCGGCGTAGCCCTGGACCAGCCCGGCGCGCCGCGCGTTGGACAGCTGCCAGTCCAGCGGGTTGCCCGCGTCCTTCATGGTGGTCGGGTACTCGTAGTCGATGTCGACGCCGTTGAACCCGTACTTGCGGATGAACTCGACGGAGGAGTCGGCGAAGGTGTCGATGCCGGCCTGGTTGACCGAGCCGTCCGCGTTGGTGGCCATCGAGTAGAAGCCGCCGGAGGCGACGCGGTTGCCGTCGTCCCCGAAGTAGCCGCCGGTCTCCGCCCAGCCGCCGACGGAGACGAGCGTCTTGACGTTCGGGTACTGCTTCTTGAACTTGGTCAGCAGGTTGAAGTGGCCCTTGTAGGGGAGGGCCGGGTCCATCTCGGCGCCCGCCACGCCCGGCCAGGTCTTTCCGGTGGCGGCGTTGTTCGCGTTGTCCGCACCGACCGAGATCTTGTTGTCCGCGCCCACGTGGGCGAAGGCGTAGTTCAGGTGGGTGACCTTGGACCACGGAATGTTGTTCGCCAGGTAGGCGGGCTCGCCGTTGCTGCCGTCGCGCCAGCCGGTGAAGTAACCGATGACGCGGCGCTGGTGGTCGGCGCCCATCTTCTCGCGGCCTTCGGAGTCGTAGACCGAGCAGTACGGGACGTCGACGCCGGCCGTTTTGTACAGCCCGTCGGGGCGACACGACTCGTTGTCGGCAGCGTGCGAGACGCCCGCCGAGAGCCCGCCCACCAGCAGTCCGGCGATTGCGGCGCCGGATGCCAGGAGCATCGCTCTCGTACGTGTGGGGGACAGCATGGTGCCTCCTGGGGAGGGGAGGATGGCAGGACACATCAGGACACAACAGGCAGAAAGGTGGCGCGTGTTGGCCCGTGACGTGCGCACATCTGACGGGCTGTTCCCGGGGGAAGATGAAGGGAACGTTAAGAGGACTAGACCAACCCGTCAATAGGTCTGGACCAACCCCCGGTCCACTTGATCGACTCCCCGAAGAAGCCCCCCGCTGTGAGCCAGCCCACACCCCATCACCTGCATGGCCGCCGATCACCCGTGGCAGACTGGCTTCAGTACCAGTAGCAGCGCACTCCGGGGTCGGTGTAATTCCGAACCGGCGGTTATAGTCCGCGACCCGTCCGCAGCCAGCGGCCGGTTGACCAGGTGAGATTCCTGGACCGACGGTTAAAGTCCGGATGGGAGGCAGTGCGCGGCGGGCCAGTCACCGGTACGCCGCCGTCGGCGGTTCGTCGGCATATCCCCAGGGATGTGCCCGATCGGACCGTTTTCCGGCCTCGGCGCCCCCGTGTGAGCTGTACCGCTTCATCTGTCGTATCCCGACAGGCCCCGGAGTCCGTGCCCGATGAGGCAGGAGGACCCGGTGGCGACACACGCCGCGCACGCAGCACCCGACGCGGGCACCCGCGCCATGCGCCGAGCCATCGAGCTCGCCGCCCGCGGACTCGGTTCCACCAGCCCCAACCCGGTCGTCGGCTGCGTCATCACCGATGCCTCGGGCACCGTCGTCGGCGAAGGCTGGCACCAGCGGGCAGGCGGCCCGCACGCCGAGGTCCACGCCCTGCGCGCGGCAGGAAGCGCCGCCCGCGGCGGCACCGCCTACGTCACCCTCGAACCCTGCAACCACACCGGCCGTACGGGACCCTGCGCCCAGGCCCTCATCGAGGCCGGCATCGCCCGCGTGGTCTACGCCGTCTCCGACCCGAACCCGCAGGCCAGCGGTGGTGGAGCCACCCTGCGCGCCGCCGGGATCGAGACCGGGGCCGGGCTGCTGGAGCAGGAGGCCGAGGCAGGGAACGCCGCCTGGCTGACCTCCGTGCGCCTGGGCCGCCCGTACGTCCTGTGGAAGTACGCCGCGACCCTCGACGGCAGGATCGCCGCCGCCGACGGCACCAGCCGCTGGATCAGCTCCCCCGAGTCCCGCGCCGACGTCCACCGGCTGCGCGCCGAGGCCGACGCCGTCGTCGTCGGCTCCGGCACCCTGCGCGCCGACGACCCGCACCTCGCCGTACGCGGCATCGAAGGGGCCGACCAGCCGCTGCGCGTCGTCCTGGACACCCACGCCACCATCCGGCCCACCGCCCGCGTCCTCGACGAGGCCGCCCCCACCCTGATCGCCGTCGCCGAGGACGCCGACACCCGCCACCTCGCCGGGGTGGAGCTGGCCCGGCTCCCGTACGACAAGTACGGGATCTCCGTGGACGCGCTCCTCGCCGAGCTGCACCGGCGCGGGGTCCGCTCCGTCCTCCTCGAAGGCGGCCCGACCCTCGCCGGCGCCTTCGTCGCCGCGGGCGCCGTCGACAAGGTCGTCGGCTACCTCGCCCCCGTCCTCCTCGGCGCGGGCCCCGCCGCCCTCGCCGACGCCGGCATCACCACCATCTCCGACGCGCTCCGGCTCGAGATCACCGAGACCGTCCGCATCGGCACGGACATCCGCATCACCGCCGTCCCCGCGGCTCCCTCCGTCACCACAGCCCTCAAGGAGCACTGAAGTGTTCACCGGAATCGTCGAAGAACTGGGCGAGGTCACCGCCGTCGAGCAGCTGGAAGAGGCCTCCCGCTTCCGCCTGCGCGGCCCCGTCGTCACCGAGGGCGCCAAGCACGGCGACTCCATCGCCGTCAACGGCGTCTGCCTGACCGTCGTGGAGACCGCCGACGGCGAGTTCACCGCCGACGTCATGCAGGAGACCCTCAACCGCTCCAGCCTCGGCGCCCTCACCAAGGGCTCCCGGGTCAACCTGGAGCGCCCCATGGCCCTCGGCGGACGGCTCGGCGGCCACCTCGTCCAGGGGCACGTCGACGGCACCGGCGAGATCCTCTCCCGGACCCCCTCCGAGCACTGGGAGCTCGTCAAGGTCGCCCTCCCGGCGAACCTCTCGCGCTACGTCGTAGAGAAGGGCTCCATCACCGTCGACGGCGTCAGCCTCACCGTCGTCGAGGCCGCCGCCGACTGGTTCACCATCAGCCTCATCCCCACCACCCTCGCGCTGACCACGCTCGGCATCAAGCAGCCCGGTGACCCGGTCAACCTTGAGGTCGACGTCCTCGCCAAGTACGTCGAGCGGCTGCTCGGCGCGGACCGGGAGGCGGGCCGGTGAGCACGCTGAACTGGCTGAACTCCGAGGCCTTCACCGCCTTCGGCCAACACATCAAGTGGTCCGACATGATCGGCAACACGATCGGTCTGATCGCCCTCGCCCTCGGCTGGCGCCGCTCCATATGGACGTGGCCCGCCCAGTTCCTCTCGGGCGTCATCCTCTTCGTGGCCTTCGCCGCCGGCCACCTGTCCGGCAGCGCCGGCAAGCAGGTCGTCGTCATGCTCGTCGCCGCCTGGGGCTGGGTCCAGTGGCACCGGGGCCGGCAGCAGGCCCAGGACGGCGGGCTCGCGGTCCGCTTCGCCACCTGGCGCGAGCGCGGCGTCCTGGTCGGCGCCGCCGCCGTCGGCACCGTCGCCGTCGCGCTGCTGTTCACCGCCTACCCGGCGCTGTCCTGGGACCCCTGGCCCGACGCCTACATCTTCGTCGGCACCATCGTCGCCATGTACGCCCAGTCGCGCGGCATGGTCGAGTTCTGGTTCGCCTGGCTCCTGGTCGACCTCGTCGGCGTCCCCCTGAACTTCGCCAACGGCTACGCGTTCTCCGGCTTCGTCTACGTCATCTACGGCGCGCTCGTCCTGTGGGGCATGCGCGACTGGTGGCTCCGCTCGCGCACCGCCCCCGCCCCGGCCCTGGAAGGAGCAACGGCATGACCTCCCTCACCCCCGTGCCCAGCATGCTCGACGTCCCGGAGGAGAGCTTCCGCCTCGACCCCGTGGAGCAGGCCATCCGCGACATCGCCGCGGGCCGGCCCATCGTCGTCGTCGACGACGAGGACCGCGAGAACGAGGGCGACCTCGTCATCGCCGCCGAGAAGGCCACCCCCGAGATCATCGCCTTCATGATGAGCGAGTGCCGCGGCCTGATCTGCGCCCCCATGGAGGGCGCGGAGCTGGACCGGCTCGAACTGCCCCAGATGGTCCAGCACAACACCGAGTCGATGCAGACCGCCTTCACCGTCTCCGTCGACGCGAGCGGCGCCCACGGCGTCACCACCGGCATCTCCGCCGCCGACCGCGCCACCACCCTGCGCCTCCTCGCCGGCGGTGCCTGCGAGCCCGGCGACTTCGTCCGCCCCGGCCACATCTTCCCGCTGCGCGCCAAGCCCGGCGGCGTCCTGGTCCGCAACGGCCACACCGAGGCCGCCGTCGACCTCGCCCGCCTCGCGGGCCTGCGCCCGGCCGGCGCCATCGTTGAGATCGCCGGCGAGGACGGCGTCATGCTGCGCCTGCCCGAGCTGATCCCCTTCGCCCGCAAGCACGGCCTGACGATCATCTCCATCGAGGACCTGATCGCCTACCGCCGCTCCGCCGAGCCCACCGTGCGCCGCGAGGCCGAGGTCAGCCTGCCGACCGCCTTCGGCGAGTTCACGGCGTACGGCTACCGCTCCACCGTCGACGGGGTCGAGCACATCGCCCTCGTCCACGGCGACCTCGCCGCCGCCGGCGACGGCGAGGACCTCCTCGTCCGCATGCACTCCGAGTGCCTGACCGGCGACATCTTCGCCTCCCAGCGCTGCGACTGCGGCCCCCAGCTGCACGCCTCCATGGAACGGATCCGGGACGCCGGCCGCGGCGTCGTCATCTACCTGCGCGGCCACGAGGGCCGCGGCATCGGACTGCTGTCCAAGCTGCGCGCGTACGAGCTCCAGGAGCGCGGCCGCGACACCCTCGACGCCAACCTGGAGCTGGGCCTGCCCGCCGACGCCCGCGACTACGGGGCCGGCGCCCAGATCCTCGCCGACCTCGGCGTGCGCAGCGTCCGGCTGCTGACCAACAACCCCGACAAGGCCGACGCCCTCGAACGGCACGGGATCAAGGTTTCCGGCCGGGAGCCGATGCCCGTAGAGGCCGGCGAGCACAATCTGCGGTACCTGCGCACCAAGCGGGACCGGATGGGCCACGACCTGCCCTGGCTGGACGGGGCCGTGACCACGTCCGCCTGCGGCAACCAGTAAGCACGCACCACCACCCGTACGAACATCCACGAACCACGAGGAGCAGAGCTGTGAGCGGCAAGGGCGCACCCGAACTGAGCGTGAAGAACTGCGGAGACCTGCGCGTCGCCGTGATCGCGGCCCAGTGGCACGAGAAGGTCATGGACGGACTGGTCGACGGCGCCCTGCGGGCCCTGCACGAGCTGGGCATCGACGAGCCGACCCTGCTCCGCGTCCCCGGCAGCTTCGAGCTCCCGGTCGTGGCGAAGGTCCTGGCCGGCCGCGGCTACGATGCCATCGTCGCCCTCGGCGTGGTCATCCGCGGCGGCACCCCGCACTTCGACTACGTCTGCCAGGGCGTCACCCAGGGCCTGGTACAGGTGTCGATCGACACCGGAGTCCCCGTCGGCTTCGGCGTACTGACCTGCGACAACGACGAGCAGGCGCTGGACCGCGCCGGACTCGAGGGGTCGAACGAGGACAAGGGGCACGAAGCGGTCACCGCCGCCGTCTCCACCGCCATGACCCTGCGGACCGTCAGCGAACCCTGGCGCTAGTCCAAGGAGTGAACCCCGGCACGGGGGAACCCGGGTGAGCCCGTACTCTAGGGACATCATGGCGAACAAACCCCTTAAGAGCTTCGAAGAGCTCTTCGCAGAGCTCCAGCTCAAGGCCGCCAACGGCGACCCCAGCACCTCCCGTACCGCCGAGCTCGTCGGCAAGGGCGTCCATGCCATCGGCAAGAAGGTCGTCGAGGAGGCCGCCGAGGTCTGGATGGCCGCCGAGTACGAGGGCAAGGAAGCCGCCGCCGAGGAGATCTCCCAGCTGCTCTACCACGTCCAGGTGATGATGGTGGCGCGCGGGATCTCCCTCGACGACGTCTACTCCCACCTCTGAGCTCCGGCACGTACACCCGCCCGTATTCCCCGTAAAACCCACGCATCAAAGGAAGCCCCATGCTGCGCATCGCCGTCCCCAACAAGGGTTCACTCTCCGGACCGGCGTCGGCGATGCTCCATGAGGCCGGCTACCGCCAGCGCAAGGAGTCCAAGGAGCTCGTGGTCGTCGACCCCGAGAACGAGGTGGAGTTCTTCTACCTCCGCCCCAAGGACATCGCGATCTACGTCTCCTCGGGCAAGCTCGACATCGGCATCACCGGCCGCGACCTGCTGCTCGACTCCGGCGCCTCCGCCGAGGAGATCCTGCCGCTGAACTTCGGGCGCTCCACCTTCCGCTACGCCACCAAGCCCGGCACCGCGAAGGGTCCCCAGGACTTCCACGGCATGACGATCGCGACCTCGTACGAGGGAATCGTCGCCAAGCACCTCGCCGACCTCGGCATCGACGCCTCCGTCGTGCACCTCGACGGCGCCGTGGAGACCGCGATCCAGCTGGGCGTCGCCCAGATCATCGCGGACGTCGTCGAGACCGGCACCAGCCTGCGCAACGCCGGCCTGGAGGTCATCGGCGAGCCGATCCTGACCTCCGAGGCCGTCGTCATCCGCGGCAACGGCACCGACCCCGAGGACCCGCAGGCCCAGCAGTTCCTGCGCCGCCTCCAGGGCGTCCTGGTGGCCCGCAGCTACGTGATGATGGACTACGACTGCCGCGCCGAGCACCTGGAGCGCGCGGTCGCCCTCACCCCGGGCCTGGAGTCGCCCACCGTCTCCCCGCTGCACAACGAGGGCTGGGTCGCGGTCCGCGCCATGGTCCCGGCCAAGGAGGCCCAGCGGATCATGGACGACCTGTACGAGCTCGGCGCGCGCGCGATCCTCACCACCTCGATCCACGCCTGCCGTCTCTGACCCGCGACACGACACCCCTCCCGAAGGCACCCGAAGCACCATGAGCGACCCCGCCGCCCAGCCTGCCCAGCCCGCCCTGCCGGTCACCTTCCGGCCGAACCGGACCCGGGCCGTCCTGCTGGGCGTCGGGGCCGCCATGTTCGTGACCATCGGATCGATCTCGTTCCTCCTGGAGACCCTCAGCCCCGGGGAGCGGATCAGCTTCCTCTTCACGGCCGTGCTGCTCACCTCCGTCCTCGTCCTGCTCAGCCGCCCCAAGGTGGTCGCGGACGAGGCCGGGGTCACCGTCGTCAACATCACCACCACCCGCCGCCTGGAATGGGCGCAGATCCTGCGCGTCAACCTCCGCCCCGGCGACCCGTGGGTGTTCCTCGACCTCAGCGACGGCACCAGCCTGCCCGTCCTCGGCATCCAGCCCGGCGTCGCCAGGGCCCAGGCGATCGGCGACGCCCGCGCCCTGCGGGCCCTCGCCGAATCCCGCGGAACCGGCGAAAACGACCACTGACCCCGCCGAGCCTCGTCGCTGCGTACCGTTGCGGCCGCGATCTCAATGACTACCCTGGTGCGGGGCGCAGCCGTGCGCCCTCCCCCTCGCCCCGGGCCCCCGGGGCCTGCGGGTCCCCTGCGACTTGAGGAGTGACTCCCTCCAGCAATGGACGGATCGTCCGGTAATACCCGCGCCGCCCTCCCCACGGAGGCGGCGGCATGACCATCCCGCTACTCCTGCTCGTGGCGGCATTCGTACTGATCCTCGCCAACGGATTCTTCGTGGCAGCCGAATTCGGGCTGGTCACCGTGGAGAAGCCCGAGGCCGAGCGCGCCGCAGCCGAGGGTGACCGCCGTGCCCGCACGGTCGTCGAGGCCCTGCGGGAGCTGTCCTTCCAGCTCTCCGGCACCCAGCTCGGCATCACCATCACCTCCCTCGTGGTCGGCATGCTCGCCGAGCCCGCCCTCGCCGCACTGCTGGCCGGGCCGCTCGCCGCGACCGGCCTGCCCGCGGGAGCCGCCTCCGGTGTCTCCGTCGTCATCGGCATGCTGCTCGCCTCCGCCGTCCAGATGGTCGTCGGCGAGCTCGTCCCGAAGAACTGGGCGGTCTCCCGGCCCCTCCAGGTGGCCCGCTTCGTCGCCGGCCCCCAGAACGCCTTCTCCCGCGCCTTCCGACCGGTCATCGCCGGCCTCAACGCCGTCGCCAACCGGCTCGTACGGGCGCTCGGCGTGGAGCCGACCGAGGAGATGGCCTCCGCCCGCACCCCCGGCGAACTGGTCTCCCTGGTACGCCATTCGGCCCAGGCCGGCGCCCTCGAACAGGACACCGCCGACCTCTTCGTACGGACCCTCTCACTGGGCGAGCTCACGGCCCAGCACGTCATGACCCCCCGCGTGAAGGTCAGCGCCCTCATGCACACGGCCACCGCGGCCGACGTGCTCAACCTGACCCGCGCCACCGGCCTGTCCCGGTTCCCGGTCTACCGCGACCGCATCGACGAGATCACCGGCGTGGTCCACCTCAAGGACGCCCTCGCGGTGCCCGAGGCCGAACGCGCCCGCACCGTCGTCGCGCGGATCTGCGTCGCCCCGCTGCTGGTGCCCGGCTCCCTGCCGGTGCAGCCGCTGCTGGAGCGGCTGCGCAGCGAACAGCCGATGGCCGTCGTCGTCGACGAATACGGCGGCACCGCCGGGGTGGTCACCCTGGAGGACATCGTCGAGGAACTCGTCGGCGAGGTCCGCGACGAACACGACCTCGTGGAGGACGACACCCCCGAGCTGGCCGCCGTGCCCGCCGAGGACGGCCGCCCCTCCTGGGAGGCCGACGGCAGCTGCCGGGTGCAGACCCTGCGCCGGATAGGCCTGGAGGTGCCCGAAGGGCCGTACGAGACCGTCGCCGGTCTCGTCGCCGACCTCCTCGGCCGGATCCCCGCCCCCGGGGACCGCGCGGAACTCCCCGGCTGGAAGCTGTCCGTCCGCCAGGTCGGCCGCAACCGCGCCGAGCGGGTCCGGCTGGTCCGGCTGACCTCGGTCCCCGCGGCCGGGTCCGCTCCCGAGGCCGTACGGGCGGCAGCCGCTGCCGGCGCGCAGCCGGCGGCCGCACCGGCCCGGATCGGCGCCGGCCGCCCCGGCGACCCGGCCCCGCAGCCGGCCGAGCTGGAGGGCGCCTCCCGATGAACGCGCTCCAACTCCTCTTCGCCGTGCTGCTGGTCCTCGCCAACGGCTTCTTCGTCGGCGCCGAGTTCGCCCTCGTCTCCGTACGCCGCAGCCAGATCGAACCCCTCGCGGCCGACTCCAAGCGGGCCCGCCAGGTGCTCCACGGCCTGGAGAACCTGCCCCGCATGATGGCCGCCGCACAGTTCGGCATCACCGTCTGCTCGCTCACCCTCGGCGCGGTCGCCGAGCCCACCGTGGCCCGGCTGCTGGAGCCCGTCTTCCACGCCGTCCACGTACCGCAGGGGCTGATCCACCCCCTCGGCTACGCGCTCGCGCTCGCCGCCGTGGTCTTCCTGCACCTGGTCATCGGCGAGATGGTCCCCAAGAACCTCGCCATGGCCGCGCCGGAGAAGACCGCCCTGTGGTTCAGCCCCGGCCTGGTCGCCTTCGCCCGCGTCTGCGGGCCGGTGACCAGGGCCCTGGGCGCCTGCGCCGCGCTCGTCCTGCGGCTCTTCAAGGTCGAGCCCAAGGACGAGGTCGAGGCCGTCTACACCAGCGCCCAGCTCGGCCGGCTCGTCGAGGACTCCCGGCAGGCCGGGCTCCTGGAGCCGGGCGAGCAGGAGCGGTTGGAGGACGCCCTGGAACTGGGCAGCCGCCCGGTCACCGACGTCCTCCTGGCGAGGGACCGCATCGTCACGGTCGGCCCCTCCGTCACCCCGCGCCAGATCGAACAGCTGACGGTGCGCACCGGCTACTCGCGCTTCCCCGTCCGGTCCGACAGCGGCGCCTTCATGGGCTACCTGCACGTCAAGGACGTCCTGGACCTGGAGGAACGGGAACGGGCCGTGCCGCAGCGGGTGTGGCGGCGGATGACGACGCTGTCCGCGACCCTGCCGCTGGACGATGCCCTCAGCGTCATGCGGAGGGACGCCACGCACCTGGCGCAGGTCGCCGACGTGGGCGGCCGTGTGCTGGGCCTCGTCGCCCTGGAGGACGTCCTGGAGATGCTGGTCGGCGAGGTCCGCGACCCTTCGCACCGCGCGTACGTCCGGGGGGCGTAGCCGCTGCGCGGAGCGGTCCCCTACCCGCCCTTCCACCGTTCCCTGGGGCTCCGCCCCAGACCCCGCTCCTCAAACGCCGGAGGGGCTGCATATAGCCTCGCCGGCGTTTGAGGCGCGGGGGTCGGCCCCGCGCAGCGGCTACAGGGGCGGCGGGTCGGGGCGTTCCTGGGGGCCGCGGCCCGACAGGACCTCGCCGTAGGCCTGCATCAGGTCCGGCAGCCGCAGCGTGGCCAGGTCGTCCCGCGACGGCTCCCCGGCGAAGCCGGCCAGCCGCAGGTCCCGGTACGCGCAGCTCTTCTCGTACAGCGTCCGCAGGAACCGCCCGTTCCCCAGCTCGTCGATCCACCCCTGCTCCACGACGTGGCCGCTGATGCTCCGCAGCTCCTCCAGCGCCTCCTCGTCCCACAAGTCCCCGTTCGCATCCGCCAGGACCCCGCCGATCGCGGTCAGCTCCAGCGGCCGGTAGCTCGGGAAGTCCACCCGTGTGGTGAACCGCGAGGACAGCCCCGGGTTGGCCGCCAGCAGCCTGTCCATACCGGCCGGATAGCCGGCCAGGATCACCACCAGGTGGTCCCGGTTGTCCTCCGCCCGCTTCAGGAGCACCTGGAGCGCCTCGTCGCCGTACGCGTCGCCCTTGCTGTAGCCCGAGTTGGACAGCGAGTACGCCTCGTCCACGAACAGAACCCCGCCGATCGCCGAATCGATCAGCTCGTTCGCCTTCACCGCGGTCTGGCCGAGGAACTCGCCCACCAGGTCCGCCCGCTGCGCCTCCACCAGGTGGTCCCCGCCCAGCAGCCCCAGCGCGTAGAAGACGCGGCCCAGGATCCGCGCCACCGTCGTCTTGCCCGTCCCCGACGGCCCCGAGAAGACGAAGTGGCGTTTCGGCGGCTGCACCGGCAGCCCCTGGCCCGCTCTCAGCCGTGCCATGTGCAGTTGCGCGGACAGTGCCTTCACCTGCCGTTTGACGGGCTCCAGGCCCACCATCCGCTCCAGCTCCGCCAGCGCCTCGGCGAGCGCCTCCGGATCGGCCGGCCCCGGCGGCAGCCCCTCGGGCGTGCCCTGTGGCGGGACGGCCGTCTTGCGCCGTACGCCGCCCTCCACCCGGCCCGCGGGCGGCGGCACGGTCAGCGGGTCGGGCTCCGCCTGGCCGTCCGCCGCGATGTCCTGGACGGGCCCGCCGCCCAGCGCCACCGCCGCGAAGTTCCCGCCGGCCGGGGACGGGCCGTGGCCGCCGTACGTCCCGTAGCCGGAGTACCCCGCCATGCCCGCCAGGTCGGCCATCCCGTCGGTGTCGTCGCCGTCCTCGATCGCCGTCAGCCGGGCCGCGGTGTCCATGAACGAGGGGTCCACCCGGTGCACCGCCCGGTACAGCGGCAGCGCCGCCGCGCTGCGGCCGGTGCCCTCGTGCGCCCGCGCCAGCCAGTACCGCAGCTCCTTGCGCTGCGGCTGCTCGCTGCGACACCGCATCAGCGCCGCCGACAGCAGCGGCTCCGCCTGCCCGTACATCTCCAGCCGGACCCGGGCCATCCCGCCGAACAGGCCCGCCTCGATCCCCAGCAGCGGATCGTCCACCAGCGGCTCGGTGTGCCGGACCAGCTGCTCCCAGTCCTTGACCAGGTAGGCCCGGCAGGCGTGCAGGAACCGGACCTGCGGATCGGTGTCCACCGGAGGCAGCGCGGCCAGCGCCTGGTCCAGTTCCGGGACGTGGCGTCCGTCCAGCCAGTGCGAGGCGTGGGCCAGCAGCAGGTCCCGCCGGCTCTCCAGGACCGGCTGCACCCACCAGCCCAGCCAGTACCAGGAGTTCAGCGTCCGCCGGTGCCGGGCGCGCTGCTCGCCGAAGCGGTCCCGGTGCGCGTACATGCGCAATAACGCGTTGGTGGTGTCGACCCGGAGCGCGTGCAGACCCAGCCACGCGTCGGCCATCGCGGGATCGAGCCGTACGGCCGCCCGGAACTCCTCCTCGGCCTGCGGATAGGCCCCCATGGTGCAGGCGTCGACCCCGCGGAGCCAGGCGAGCTCGGCCGGGGCGTGTGCGCTGCCCGGCGTGCCGAAATCCATCACGTCCCCCACAAGCCTGCCCCCGTGGTGCGCGGCAAACCCCGCTTCGAGCATGCGAGTTGCCTACGGCGCCGATGAAATCAGGGCTGCATCGTACCTGCGGTTTCGCCCCTTACGTAGGGTGCGGCGGGCACCGGTCGGGTGTGCGCCCCGGGCGCACGCCGTGACGCAGGGTGAAGGAGCGGAGCGGATCCGCCTCGTGTGACACGGGTGCGGAGGGGGTCCGCGGGCGGGTCCGCGGGCAGAACGAAGCCCCCGATCACGGGGGAACAATCGGGGGCTTCGTGTCCGCGGCAGCCGGTGAAGGCCGCGCATTCAGAACGTAAGGCCGCTGCGGGCCCCAGGTCAAGCGGGTCGGTCAAGGCCCGGCGGAGGGGATTTCGGCGGCCGCTCAGGCCCGGGGGAGTTCGTCACCCTCGGTGACGGAAGCGGGGGTTCCCGAGGCTGCATCCGCCCCGGAAGACCACTCGTATCCCGTACCGCTCTGGCGTACCAGGGTGTCGGCGAAGGGGCGCGAAGGGTCGTCGGAGAAGTGCGCGAGCTCCGCGCGCTCCCATCCGTCCCAGAAATCGGAAAGTTCACGCCCGTCCCGGTCGCGCCCGCGCCCCCAGGACTGCGCGCGCGGCGTCTCCATCCACAGCAGCCGCGCCAGATGCGGGCGCAGCGCCCGCCGGCCCGCCCCGACCCCCTCGACGAGCAGCACCGGCGCCGGCTCCAGGACGCGCGCCGGTCCGAAGCGGCGCTCCACCCAGTCGTACGGGGCCCAGTGCGCGGGCCGTCCCGATGCCAGCGGCTCCAGCACCTGCGCGCGCAGCCGCCGCTCCCAGCCGAAGAGTTCCTCGTGGGTGGCCACGTCGTCCAGGTGCAGCACCGGCGCGCCCCCCAGGGCCTGCGCGAGCCGCCCGGCGAAGGTGCTCTTCCCGGATCCGGCGTGCCCGTCGATCCCGATCAGGCGCACGGGGCCGAGCGACGGCGGCAGGGCGGCGAGCTCCCGCGCGAGCGACTCAAGTGACCGGTGTGACTCCACGCGGCCCAGCCTAGGCGGTGCCCGGCCGGGCGGGGCCGGGCCGGGAGCCGGTCCGCCCGGCCCCTTCGGCTGGAACGGTCGTCATCCCCGACACGGGCGCCGGCTTGGGCGCGTGGCCGCCGGGAACTGGAAGGGTGAGACCGGCAAGCACCGGCACCGACCCACCCAGGGGGAAGCCCGCGATGACCGCACCCACACCGCGCAGGGCCGTACTCGTCGCCGCACTCGCGGCCGCCACCGCGGCGACCGCGGCCACCGTCCCCGGCGGGAAGGCCGCCGCGGCCGTCCCGCCCGCCCCCCGCGCCGGCGGCCGGACCGTCGACAACCTCTTCTGGTTCACCCACGACCACTGGCGGGCCGGGACCCACCGGGGCACCACGGCCGTCGACGGCGCCCGCCCGGGGCTGGAGATCAGGACGCCGGCCGGCCGCACCGAGTACGCCGACCCGCACACCGGGAAGAAGAGCACCTGGGAGTACGCCACCTGGACCTCCCCGGTGCACCGCTCCACCGTGCCCGCCACCGAGGCCATCGCCTCCTGGAACGCCCGCACGCCGGCCGGCACCTGGATCCAGACCGAGCTGCGCGGCACCTACACCGACGGCACGGCCACCCCCTGGTACGTCATGGGCCGCTGGGCCTCCGGCGACGGCGACATCCGCCGCACCTCCGTGGACGGCCAGACCGACGGCCGCACCACCGTCTGGACCGACACCGTGGCCGTCGACGCCCCCGCGAGCGGCCTGCGCCTCGCCGACTGGCAGCTGCGGCTCACCCTCCACCGCAAGCCCGGCGCCGGCCGCGGCCCCACCGTCTGGCTGGCCGGCGCGATGGCCTCCGCCGTCCCGGACCGGTTCACGGTGCCCGCCTCCGTGCGCACCGGGCCGGGCCACGAGCTGAAGGTCCCGCGCTACTCGCAGGAGGTCCACGCCGGCCGCTATCCCCAGTACGACAACGGGGGCGAGGCCTGGTGCAGCCCCACCTCCTCCCAGATGATCATCGAGTACTGGGGCCGCCGGGCCAGCGCCACCGCCCTGACCTGGGTCGATCCGAAGTACTCCGACCCGCAGGTGTGCCACGCCGCCCGCTCCACCTACGACGCCGCCTACAAGGGCTGCGGAAACTGGCCCTTCAACGCCGCCTACGCGGCCACCTACAGCGGGCTCGCCGGGGTCGTCACCAGGCTCGCCTCCCTCACCGACCTGGAGCTCCTGGTCCGCGCCGGCATCCCCGCCATCACCTCGCAGTCCTTCCGTCCCGAGGAGCTCACGGGCGCGGGCTACGGCACCGCCGGCCACCTGATGACCGTCATCGGCTTCACGGCCGCCGGTGACGTCATCGCCAACGATCCCAACTCGCCCGACAACACCTCCGTGCGCCGGGTCTACCGGCGGCGAGAGTTCGAGAACATCTGGCTGCGCACCAAGCGCCACAACGCGGCCGGCAAGGTCGTCTCCGGCACCGGAGGCGTCTGCTACCTCTACGCCCCGGCCAGTCCGGGCGCGGCGCAGATCGCGGCGCTGCAGGCGGTCGGCGTGCTCTGAGAAAGCTCCGCTGGTCCGAACGGCTTAACGGGCGGAATATGGGCATAAAGGGCATATAAGGCTTCTCATAGGAGGCAGCCCGCCATGACCACTCATCCCAGCAGCATCGAGCACCACCCGGACCTTGCCGAGATGCGCACTCGGTTCGAGCGGGTGACGAGCACCCCTGCCGCGCAAGCCGTTGAAGCGCTGGCGCTGATCACGGGCCTGTACCTGGCGGCTTCGCCATGGATCGCCGGGTTCAGCGTCCTGACCCCGCTGGCCATCAACAACCTGATCGCCGGCCTGGCGTTCTGTCTGTGCATGGGCGGTCTCGGCTCCGCCTACGAGCGCACCCACGCGATGGCGTGGACGGCGGTCGGCCTCGGCGCGTGGACGATCATCGCCCCGTGGGCCATCGCCGGTGAGATGGACACGACCCGGACGGTGGTCAGCAACGTGATCACCGGAGCGGTCGCCCTGTGCCTCGGCCTCGCCATGGCGGCGATGGCCGGCCGCAACCGCGATACCCGCGTCTGACACTCGCGTCCGACAACCGACCCACCGAACCGGCCGCCGGGCCCCGGCCACCCCCCGAAGCAGGGGGCGTGGCCGGGGCCCGGCGGCGTGACGCGCGCCACCAGTGAGCCTCGTCTCTACCGCGAAAGCCGCGAACGCTGGCACATTGGACGGCATGACAGCCAACAGCGCCGCCCCGACCACCCGCGCCCGGAACCTCGCCCGCACCGGGGGCCCCAAGGACGACTCCTCCTGGCTGGAGCACGTCCTCGGCTGGACCCTCGTGGTCGTCGTCGCCATGTTCGTCACCCAGGTCGGCTGGCTGTAGCCCCGCGATCCGCCGCAGGAGCCTCCTCGGGCTCCACCCGCCAGTGCCGGTCCGGGATCCCCACCATCCCGTACAGCCTGCGTACGGGCGAGCGCGCCGGCAGCAGCACCAGCCCGGCCGCCCCCGCGAACAGGGCCGCGCCCAGCCACCACCCCAGCAGCCGTACGAGGACGCTCGCCCCCACCGCCCCGGCCAGCGGCAGCCCGTACACCCCCGCCCCCGCGATGACCACCGCGAGCACCCGGGGCACCTTGAGGTCCGCCGCCGCCCCCGGCAGCCGCCAGCCCTCCACCAGCCAGCCGATCTCGGCCAGCAGCATCGTGCCGATCACGGCCGTGCCGAAGACCAGCAGGGCCAGGAACGTCCCCGAGGTCACGAAGTCCAGGCAGTGGTTGACCACGCTGTCCGCGGACCAGCCGGCGTAGGCCCGCGGATCAGCGCTCAGCACCCGCCGGTACCCGCTGCCGTCCCACCCGTGGACCAGGGTGAAGAACAGCAGGAAGTAGCCGGCGACCGCCTGCAGGTACCCCCAGTACCCCGCTCCCACCAGCACGAACAGCCGCGCCGCCAGAAAGCCGAGCAGCGCCCCCACCACCACCGAGCCCGCGTGGAACAGCGCGAACCCCGCCCAGACCCCGCTGTGGTCCCGCGCCACGTGCATGGTGGCCCACGCCGGGTTCTGCCACAGCAGGTACGTCCCGGTCGGGGCGAGCAGCAGGGCCGCGTACAGCACGGTCAGCGCCAGGTACGGATTGGCCGCGCGGCTCCTCGTACGGACGCCCTCGCCCCGGACCGAGCGCTCCCACCACTGGAGCTGACGCCCGGCCGCCACCGCGAACGTGGCACCGATCCCGTACGCCCACAGGGGTGCCGCCTGCACCGGGATCACGAGGCCTCCAGGCGCAGTCCGTCGGTGACGATCACGTCAGAGGTGACGAGGGCCTGTTCCGCGCTGACCCGGGTCATGAAGACGAACGGCGAGATCACCGGGGGAGCGGGCAGCCCGTCCGGGCTGAAGGTGACGCACAGCAGCCCCTCGATGCAGCCGCTGAACCTCGTCAGGTACAGCGTGACGTCGCCCCGCAGGTCGAGGGAGGTCGCGGCCAGCCCGTACTCGTCGGCGCCGTCGCGCGTGCGCAGCCGGTAGTCGCGCAGCGAGGCCGCGCGCATCTTCAGGACCAGCACTTTGAGCGGCCCGTTCACCGTCGGCACGTGCGTCACGCCCGCGAACGCGAAGCCCTGCGGCGCGAAGAGCGAGGTGGTGACGGTCGGGGGAGTCCGCGCCGCCATCGGCGGCCCCGCCACGGGCGCGGCCTTGGCCTCCGGGGCGCCCGTCGCCAGCGCCGCCAGCAGCACCACCGGCAGCGCGGCGGCCAGTGTCCGCGGACCGCTGCCGTCCAGGCGGGGGACGTACGGACCCTCCTCGCCCGCCTCCTCGTCGGGCAGCGGGGTCCAGCCGAAGGCCAGCGCGCTCCCCGCGATGCCGAGCAGCATCCCGACCAGGAAGCCGCCCAGGTTGGTCGCCACGAAGGAGAGCACCGACAGCAGCAGGGCGTGCAGGGAGACGTACGCCCGGGCCTGCGGCAGGAACCACAGGAACAGCCCCGCCAGGATCAGCGCGACCCCGATCCCGATGGCCGCGATCCCGCCCAGGCCCAGGCTGACCAGCACCGTCAGGGGGGAGAGCGGGACCAGCAGCAGCTCGGTCCCGCCCAGCACCAGCAGCAGCCCGCCCCAGAACGGCCGGGTCCGCCGCCATGCGCGCAGCCGCCGCCGGTGCTCCGGGAGCGGGAGCCGCCGGTCGAGCCACTCCCGCCGGATGCCTAGAAGCACTTCTTGCCGTCCAGGCTGACGTTGAGCTTCATGCCCTTGAGCCTGAAGTTGCCGCCGGTCGCGGACCAGGCGTGCGACTTCACGCCCACCACCTCGATGTCCCCGGCCTGGAGGCCGAACTTCCCCGGCTCGCCCTTGACCCCGCCGACCTGGTCCAGCGTCGAGGCGTCCCGGCCGATCTGCGCGGTGCCGAAGGTGGCGTCGCCGTCGAGGTCCTCGCCGTCGATCACCAGATTGCTGGCCGTGACCTCCCCGGCCGGGCCGCCGGCCGTCAGCTTGAAGACCACCGTGCCGAGCGGGGTGCCCACCTCGGCGGACTGGCAGATGTCGGAGAGGGTGGCCTCGCCGATGCCCAGCAGTGCGACGGGATGCCCCTTGCCGTCGACGGAGCGGTCCGTCTGCACGTAGGAGGCCAGTCCCTTGCTGGTCAGCTTCGAGGAGGAGACCTGGAAACTGGTCCCCGAGACGGCGAAGGAGGCGGCGAGCGCGCCCTGCGCCATGATCATGGCCATCGCCCCGACCGCGACGACCGCGGGCATCGCGACGACGGCCGTCTTCTTCCAGTCGACCCGGCCCTCGGCGGGCGGTCTCGTGCCCTTGCGCGTGCTGTCGTTGCTCATGGTCTTCCTCCCGTACGTCGTCCGGTGCGCAGGGGAAGTGCTGCCATACTTCAGGCGTCTTGTGGCAGTTCGAGGCTAGGGCTGAATTTGAATAATAGTCAACAGCGCGGTACGACCGAGCGTTCGCAGGTCCGCAGGGCCGAACTCATAGCGACCGGACGCAAGTTGTTCGCCGACACCTCGTACGACGCCCTCTCCATGGACGACATCGCCAGGCACGCGGGCGTCGCCAAGGGGCTGATCTACTACTACTTCAAGAGCAAGCGCGGCTACTACCTCGCCATCGTCGAGGACTCCGTCTCCGAGCTCGTCGCCCGCGCCGGCGGGGAGACCGACCTCCCCAACGCCGAACGGGTCCGGCGCACCATCGACGGCTACCTCCACTACGCCGAACACCACCACGCCGCCTACCGCACCATCGTCACCGGGGGCGTCGGCTCCGACGCCGAGGTCCTCGCCATCCGCGACGCCGTCCGCGAGGAACTGGTCGCCACCATCGCCGAAGGCGCGTACGGCCGCCGCACCCTCCCTCCCGTCGCCCGGCTCGCGCTGGTGGGCTGGCTCTCCGCGGTCGAGGGGATCACCCTGGAGTGGATCGGCGGCCTCGCCGGCGGCCCCGTCGGCCAGCCCGCGCGGGCCGAGCTCGGCGCCCTGCTCGTACGGCAGCTGCGCGCGACCCTCACGGTCATCGAGGAGTTCGTCCCGGAGTGCCCCGCTCCGCCCGCCCCCGAGGAGACGGCCGGCCGGGACGCCGACGGGAAAGACGATCTTGCCCCGGTGACGGGAAGCCCCTGATCGTGCATACTCGACCCGCCGCAGCCTCTGAACTGCCCCTTCCGTGATCCGGAAGGGCACCATCGGCTGTGAGAGCACCGAGACCCGGTGGCGCGTACCACACCTCACGCGTCGCCGCCGTGCCCGACGAGGGAGGAGAGCGCCGCCATGACAGACCGCGCCCCGCAGCCGGTGGACCGACAGCTGCCCACCGAGGAGTCCCGGGACCTCCTCGCGCTCGTACGAGAGATCGCGCAGCGGGAGATCCGCCCCCGGGCCGCCGAGGAGGAGGACTCCGGGCGGTTCCCGCGAGAGGTCTTCACCCTCCTCTCCGAGGCGGGCCTGCTCGGCCTCCCGTACGCCGGCGAGTTCGGCGGCGGCGAGCAGCCGTACGAGGTCTACCTCCAGGTCCTGGAGGAGCTGGCCGCGGCCCGCCTGACCGTCGGCCTCGGCGTCAGCGTGCACTCCCTGGCCTGCCACGGCCTCGCCGGCTACGGCACCAAGGAGCAGCAGGGCGCCCACCTGCCCGCCATGCTCGGCGGCGGCCTGCTCGGCGCCTACTGCCTCTCCGAACCGGCCGCCGGCTCCGACGCCGCCTCGCTCACCACCAAGGCGGTCCGCGACGGCGACGACTGGATCATCACCGGCACCAAGGCCTGGATCACCCACGGCGGAGTCGCCGACTTCTACACCGTCCTCGCCCGCACCGGCGTCGAGGGGGCCAAGGGCATCACCGCGTTCCTGGTCCCCGGGGACGCGGAAGGCCTGACGGCCGCCGTGCCCGAGAAGAAGATGGGCATGAAGGGCTCGCCCACCGCCCAGCTGCACTTCGACGGCGTACGGGTGCCGGACGCGCGCCGCATCGGCGAGGAGGGGCAGGGCTTCACCATCGCCTTGGCCGCACTGGACGCGGGGCGGCTCGGGATCGCCGCCTGCGCCATAGGGGTGGCCCAGGCCGCGCTCGACGAGGCGCTCACGTACGCGCTGGACCGCAAGCAGTTCGGACACCCGATCGCCGACTTCCAGGGACTGCGCTTCATGCTGGCCGACATGGCCACCAAGATCGAGGCGGGCCGGGCGCTCTACCTCGCGGCGGCGCGGCTGCGTGACGCGGGCAAGCCGTTCTCGCGGCAGGCGGCGATGGCCAAGCTGTTCTGCACCGACGCGGCGATGGCGGTGACGACGGACGCCGTGCAGGTCCTGGGGGGCTACGGCTACACGGCGGACTTCCCGGTCGAGCGGCTGATGCGGGAGGCCAAGGTGCTCCAGATCGTCGAGGGCACCAACCAGATCCAGCGCATGGTCATCGCCCGCCACCTGGCGGGTCCGGAGACGCGGTAGGCGCACGGGGCGGCACCCGGCCGGGCTCAGCCCCCGAAGAGCGGGCCGTTCGGCCAGATGGGGGAGGAGGCGATCCGGGACCACTCCGGGTCGCGCCGGCCCGGCACGGTCCGGCCGTCCTCGGCCCAACGGGCGATCATGGCGCTGTAGATGGGCGGGTCGGGATACCGCTGCCGACCCCCCTGCTGAACCGATTCTTCGTAACCGGCCGCCATCGGCCGCCGACGGCGGCCCATCCGCGGCGTGGAAGTCTCAACGGTGGTCATGCCGAAGCAACGCGCCACCAGGGCGCCGGGTAACCGCCGGGCGGGCCCGGGGATCCGTTCGAGGGGGTCGTTCTGCGGGGCGGGGGCTCCGGAGTTGTCGGGACCCAAGTGCTCCGGCACCAGAGAGGGTTTGGGGGTTTCCCGCCAGTCCCATAGTCCTTCCGGGGCGGCCCGGCCTGTCAAGGGCGCTCCTCCTTCGTCGTCGCGTCGCTTCGCGATGGCCTACGGCCACCCTTGACAGACCGACCCACCCCGGAAAGACAAGGACTGCCGGGAACCCCCCAAGGAACGGTCCACGGGTCAGACGCATCCACACGGGCAGAGCCAGGGAGCCGGCGCCCGCTCCCCAATCTGCCTTCCGGCACCCAACAGCGGCGAGGAGCCCACCCGAGGCGGGAGACGCGCCAGATCGCTACGCGCTCCTCATCCCTCAGCGTCTGACCACCGCCTGCGGCTGGTCCACCCCGCACCGGACAGCGGAGACAAGCCCCTCGGGTAGCGGTGGGCGCGTCAGATCGCCACGCGCTCCTCATCCCTCAGCGTCTGACCACCGCCTGCGGCTGGTCCACCCCGCACGAGACAGCGGAGACAAGCCCCTCGGGGAGCGGTGGGCGCGTCAGATCGCCACGCGCTCCTCCCGGCTCAGCGTCCGCCGCCCGTCCGGGCTGGACGTATGACCAGCCCATGGCGGGGTGATCGCCGCCGGATCACCTCAGCCGCGTAGCGATCCGTGGCGGCCCCTTTCCCAGCCCCAGACGGCCGCCGGACGCTGAGAAGCGAGGAGCGCGTAGCGATCTGACGCGCCCACCGCTCCCCGAGGGGCTCCTCGCCGCTGTTTCGTGCAGGTTGAGCCGCCCCTGGTCCGGACATGCCTCCTGGCGGGGCCGGATGGGCGTCTGCCTGGCGGCCGGGTCCCTTGGTGCTGCCCGGCGTGGGTGGTGGGCCTGGGCGTGCAACTCGGGAAGCGGCCCGCACTTCCCTGACCCTCCCCGGGTGGATGCGTGTGACCCGTGGACCGTTCTTTTGGGGGCTTCCCGTCGGTCTTCGTTTTTCCGTGGCGGGCCGGTCTGTCAAGGGTGGCCGAAGGCCATCGCGAAGCGACGCGACGACGAAGGAGGAGCGCCCTTGACAGGCCGGGCCGACGCGGAAGGACGATGAGACTGACGGGAAACCCCCAAACCTTCTCTGATGCCGGGTAACCGGGCCCCCGCCCCCCGAAGCCCCCGCCTCAGCTCTCGGTCCGCCCGGCGCGCCCCGCCGCCCCACCCCCACCCCCCCCGGCGCATCCTGCCCCCCTGTCAGGTCGTGCCAGAACCCTGGCCCCGAGGGCGGTTTCTGACGTACCGTCATATCCGCCTGGGCCGACCGGCCCAGCCCCTCGGCCCGCGCCCGCGCCCGCGCCTCGCAGCCCCCGCCCCCGTCCAGGAGGTTCGCCATGTCCGCCGACCGGCCCATCGGCCTCGACGAGTACCCCATCCACCAGGCCCCCCTGTCGATGAAGCACCTCGTCAGCGGTGACCGCAACGCCTACGACCGCTGCATCTTCCACGTCTTCGACCACGCGGGCCGCGCCGTCCTCATCCTCGGCCTCGGTGTCTACCCCAACGCCGGGGTCATCGACGCCTACGCCACCCTGCGCATCGGCGACGAACTGCTCGCCGTCCGTGCCTCCGACGCCCTCACCGACGACCGGATGAACCTCTCCGTCGGCCCGCTCTCCATCACCGTCGACGCCCCCCTCCGCCGGCTCACCCTGCGCTGCGCCGCCGATCCCGACGACCCGGACGGGCTCTCGTACGACGTCACCTGGACCGCCGAGTTCCCGGCCGTGTGGGAGCCCCACCACGTCCAGCGGCGCGGCGACCGGCTCATGCTGGAGGGCCGCCGGTTCGTGCAGGCCGGGAACGTCACCGGCACCATCCGGGCCAAGGGCGAGGAGTTCACCCTCACGCCCGGGGAGTGGACCGGCACCCGCGACCGCAGCTGGGGCGTGCGCCCGATCCCCGGTGAGGACGGCGGGCGGGCCGCCGAGGAGTACCGGCCCGAGGGCTTCCACTGGCTCTGGATCCCCGTCCGCTTCGCCGACCGGTTCCTCATGGTCATCGCCCAGGAGGACGCCGACGGCCACCGCACCCTGAGCGAGGCCGTCCAGGTCTTCCCCGAAGGCAGCGGCCGCCACGACGTCCAGCTCGGCTGGCCGCACACCGAGATCCGCTACCGGTCCGGCACCCGCCACCCCGAGACCGCCGTCGTTCACCTCACCGATCCGGCCCGCAAGCCCCTCGAACTCGGCGTCGAGATACTCAACTCCTCCCCGCTCGCCGTCGGCGCCGGCTACCCGCCGGCCGCCGACTGGCAGCACGGCAGCTGGCAGGGGCGCGGCTGGACCGACCGCCGCGTCTACGACCTCTCCGACCCCGCCGCCCACCCCATGGCGGCGTTCGGGGTCACCGACCACTCGGCCCGCTTCACCCTCGACGGGCAGACCGGCCACGGCATCTTCGAACACGGCAGCTTCGGCCGGCACGACCCGAGCGGCTTCACCGACTACTCCTCCGTCGCCCCGTAGGTCCAGCCGCCCGGTCCCAGCAGCCAGTTCCCGTAGGAAAGGGGTACCCATGGCCACTGCACCACGTCCGCGCACCTCCACCCGCGAGCCCGAAGAGCTCGGCCGGCGCCTCGCCGCCTGGCTGGACACCAGGCTCCCCGGCGCCAAGGTCACCAACGTGTCCGTCCCCGGGTCCAACGGCATGTCCAGCGAGACCCTGCTCTTCGACATAGAGCACCCCGACGCCCCGGTCCGCGCCTGCGCACTGCGGCTCGCCGCCGACCCGGCCGCCTACACCGTCTTCCCGACGTACGACATGCCGCGCCAGCACCGCGTGATGAGCCTGGTCGCCCGCCACACCGACCTGCCCGTCCCGCGCGTGCAGTGGCTGGAGGAGGACCCGGAGCCGCTCGGGGCGCCGTTCTTCGTGATGGCCCGCGCCGAGGGCCGGGTACCGCCCGACGTCATGCCCTACACCTACGAGGGCAACTGGCTGCACGCCGCCACCGACGCCGAGCGCGCCGGGCTCCAGGAGGAGAGCATCTCCCTGCTGGCCCGCCTGCACGACCAGTTCCCCGGCAAGGAGGCGGAGTTCCTGCTCCCCGAGGGTGCGGGCAGCCCCCTGCGCCGCCACGTGGACGCCCAACGCGCCTACTACGCCTGGGTGGTCGCCGGACTCGCCCCGTCCCCGCTCATCGAGCGGGCCTTCGACCGCCTGGAGGAACTCTGGCCTGCGGACGAGGGGCAGGCGGTCCTCAACTGGGGCGACGCCCGC
This sequence comes from Streptomyces sp. NPDC057010, assembly GCF_042673805.1. Taxonomy (NCBI): domain Bacteria; kingdom Bacillati; phylum Actinomycetota; class Actinomycetes; order Kitasatosporales; family Streptomycetaceae; genus Streptomyces; species Streptomyces sp. NPDC057010. The sequence continues at coordinate 87,710 of NZ_JBHUSC010000024.1, forward strand.
ATCGGCAACGTCATCTACGACGGCTTCACGCCGGTCGCCGTCCTGGACTGGGAGATGGCGGCGTACGCCCCGCGCGAGGTGGACCTCGGCTGGACGGTCTACCTCCACCGGTTCTTCCAGGACCTCACCGTGAGCTTCGGCCAGCCCGGCCTGCCGGACTTCCTGCGCCGCGAGGACCTGGAGCGCCGCTACGCCGAACTCACCGGCCACACCCCGCGGGACATGGAGTTCCACACCCTCTACGCCGCCCTGCGGCACGGGATCGTGATGCTGCGCATCGCCTACCGGCAGGCGCACTTCGGCGAGGTCGAGATCCCCGCGGACCCGGACGGCCTGATCCTGCACCATGCCAGCCTGGCCGCCATGGTGCAGGGAACGTACTGGTAACCGCGGAAAAGGAGCCCCGGAGGGCCGTCAGGCCGCCTGCGCGTGCTGCTGCCGCGTCTGCTGCTGCGGCAGCACGGGGCTCATCATGCGCACCGGACGCGAGCCCGGACCGCCGACGTGCGAGAAGGGCTGCGTCCGCCAGTCCAGCCCCTGGGGCAGGCTCAGGTGGACCACGGGCTCCAGCTCCTGCGCCTCCCCGGGCTGGATCAGCCCGACGGTCGGCAGCGCGTCGGTGGTGGGCCGTCCGGTGCCCGCGCACACCGTGAGCCCGAAGGGGTTCCACGGGGTCAGGCAAAGGGCGTGCTGCGGCAGGAACTCCTCGTCGGCGACGAGGGCGATCGACTGGCCGCAGTCGGGGCAGACCGCGTGATGGATCTCGAAGCCCTCGCCGTCGTCGAGGTATTCGACGTCGGGTCCCTCCTCGGTATCGAGAAGTTCCAGGGGCTCCGGTTCGGTGCGACCGGCGCGCTTGGTGTTCAGCATGGATGTACTCCCCCTTGGGTGGGCCGGGCGGGCAGGTTCTTCGGCCTCGGCCACACCAAGCACTTCCCGTCGCGCGGCACGAGTAACCACAACAGCCCTCCCTACGCCTGCATACCCCTGTGGCCTTGGTCACATGCCCCCTGCAGGTGCCGCCAGTGGGTGGACAGCACTGGGCCTGGAGCGCACTTGGGCCTTAGGTTGTGCGGCTATGAGCGCAATGGAGGAGCTGGACCGCCAGATCGTGGATCTGCTCGTGCGGGACGGGCGGATGAGCTACACGGATCTGGGCAAGGCCACGGGACTGTCCACGTCGGCAGTCCATCAGCGAGTACGCCGGCTGGAACAGCGCGGTGTGATCCGCGGCTATGCGGCCGTGGTCGACCCCGAGGCCGTCGGCCTTCCGCTTACGGCCTTCATCTCGGTCAAGCCGTTCGACCCGAGCGCCCCGGACGACATCGCCGACCGGCTGGCCGGGGTACCCGAGATCGAGGCCTGCCACAGCGTCGCCGGCGACGAGAACTACATCCTCAAGGTCCGCGTGGCCACCCCGCTGGAGCTGGAGGACCTCCTCGGCCGGCTCCGCGCCCTCGCCCACGTCTCGACGCGCACGACCGTCGTCCTGTCCACCCCCTACGAGGCCCGCCCGCCCCGCATCTGACCGGGCCGGCGTTCGCGGCGCGGGGCCCCCTCGGACGGCACCCGCGTCCGCCCCCGCCCGTCCGAGGGGCGAGACTGTTCCCCATGACTGACCGCACCGCCAACTCCGCCGACGCCGCCGGAGGCACCCGCACCGTGCTCCTCCGCGGCGGCGAGGTCCACAGCCCCGCCGACCCCTTCGCCACCGCGATGGTGGTCGAGCGCGGCCACATCGCCTGGGTCGGCTCCGAGGGCGCGGCCGACGCCTTCGCGCAGGGCGTGGACGAGGTCGTCGACCTCGACGGGGCGCTCGTCACGCCCGCCTTCACCGACGCGCACGTCCACGCCACCTCCGCCGGCCTCGCCCTCACCGGGCTGGACCTGACCGGAGCCCGGTCCCTCTCCGCCGCGCTGGACCTCGTACGCGCCCACGCCGCGAGCCGTCCGGCGGACCGGGTGCTCCTCGGGCACGGCTGGGACGCCGCCCGCTGGCCCGAGCGCCGCGCCCCGCGCCGCGCCGAGCTGGACGAGGCCGCCGGCGGGCGTCCGCTCTACCTCAGCCGCATCGACGTGCACTCGGCCGTGGTCACCACCGCCCTCCTCGACCTCGTCCCCGGGGTGCGGCCGGCCGGTGACGAGCCGCTGACCCGCGACGACCACCACGCCGTACGGCGGGCCGCCCTCGCCGCCGTCACCCCTGCCCAGCGCGCCGAGGCCCAGCGGGCCGCCCTCGACCGGGCCGCCTCCCTCGGGATCGGCTCCGTACACGAGTGCGGCGGGCCCGACATCTCCTCCGCCGAGGACTTCACGGCCCTGCAGGACCTGGCCGCCGAGCGGCCGGGACCGCGCGTCTTCGGCTACTGGGCCGACCGGGACCTCGACCGGGCCAAGGCCCTCGGGGCCGTGGGAGCCGCCGGGGACCTGTTCGTCGACGGGGCGCTGGGCTCGCACACCGCCTGCCTGCACGCCCCGTACGAGGACGCCTCGCACACCGGCACCGGCTACCTCGACGCCCGGGCCGTCGCCGAGCATGTGGCCGCCTGCACCGAGGCGGGCCTCCAGGCCGGCTTCCACGCCATCGGGGACGCGGCGATCACCTCCGTGGTGGAGGGGGTCCGGGCGGCCGCCGAGAGGGTCGGCCTGGCGCGCGTCCGCGCGGCCCGGCACCGGGTGGAGCACGCCGAGATGATGACCCCGGACACCATCGCCGCCTTCGCGGAGCTGGGCCTCACCGCCTCCGTGCAGCCCGCCTTCGACGCGGCGTGGGGCGGCGAGGACGGCATGTACGCCGACCGGCTCGGCGCCGAGCGCGCCCGCACCCTCAATCCGTACGCGGCGATGCTCAAGGCCGGTGTCCCGCTGGCCTTCGGCTCGGACGCGCCGGTCACCCCGCTCGACCCGTGGGGCACCGTGCGCGCGGCCGCCTTCCACCGGACGCCCGAGCACCGCATCTCCGTACGGGCCGCGTTCACGGCCCACACCCGGGGCGGCTGGCGGGCGCTGGGCCGCGACGACGCGGGCGTCCTCGTCCCGGGCGCCCCGGCCGACTACGCGGTCTGGCGGACGGCCGAACTGGTCGTCCAGGCCCCCGACGACCGGGTCGCGCGCTGGTCCACCGACCCCCGCTCCGGCACCCCCGGGCTGCCCGACCTGACGCCCGGCGGCGAGCTGCCGGTGTGCCTCGCGACGGTCGTCGGCGGCCGGGAGGTATTCGTACGCCCACAGGGGTGATCCGGCGGGCCTCGGTTCGGTGCGGGCCCCCGGACCCGGATAGGTTCGGCCGGGTCCACCACAGGACGTCCGTGCCGGACGGATCCGTCTGCTCAAGCGCGCCCGCGCCTCGGGGGCGAGGGAAGGTTTCGCCGGTGGGGGCACCTCCAGCGGCAGTTGGGGGAGGGTGGCCCCGGGTCGGGGCCCGGCGGTCCAGTAGACAACGGTCGTGGCGGCCCGCAGCCAGCGGGAGTCCGATCGGCCCGAAGGACCGCGGGCTCCGACCACTGTTCTAGAGTCGTTCTCTGCGACCAGACGTACAGGATGTGCGGAAGCACAAAAGGGGACTCAGTGAGCGACGGCGGACAGCGGACCTACGGGCCGCTCGGAACAGCCTTGGTGATCATTCCGACCTACAACGAGGCGGAGAACATCGGGCTGATCGTCGGCCGCGTCCGCGCGGCGGTGCCCGACGCCCACATCCTGGTCGCGGACGACAACAGCCCGGACGGCACGGGCAAGCTCGCCGACGAGCTGGCGGCCGGCGACGACCACGTCCACGTCCTGCACCGCAAGGGCAAGGAGGGGCTCGGCGCGGCCTACCTGGCGGGCTTCGTGTGGGCCCTGGAGGCCGGCTACGGGGTGATCGTCGAGATGGACGCCGACGGCTCCCACCAGCCGGAGGAGCTGCCCCGCCTGCTCACCGCGCTGGCCGGCGCCGACCTGGTACTCGGCTCGCGCTGGGTGCCGGGCGGCCGGGTGGTGAACTGGCCCAAGAGCCGCGAGATCCTCTCGCGCGGCGGGTCCACCTACTCCCGGCTGATGCTCGACGTCCCGATCCGCGACGTGACCGGGGGCTACCGGGCCTTCCGCCGCGAGACCCTGGAGGGCCTGGGCCTGGACGAGGTGGCCTCCGCGGGCTACTGCTTCCAGGTCGACCTGGCCCGCAGGGCCGTGCAGAAGGGCTTCCGGGTGGTGGAGGTGCCCATCACCTTCGTCGAGCGGGAGTTCGGCGACAGCAAGATGAGCAAGGACATCGTGGTGGAGGCCCTGTGGCGGGTCACCCAGTGGGGCCTCAAGGCGCAGGCCGCCAAGCTGCTGCCCGGCAGGCTGCTGCCCGGCAAGGGTGAGGACGCGGGCGACCGCAGGGCCTGACCGGCCCGCCCGCCGGCCCGGGGACCGTGCGGCCGCGGCCCCTAGGGGTTGCCCGGCACCTCCGGCTGAGGCCGCTCTTACGCCGGTCCGGGCACACTGGGGGTATGACGACCGGCGTTCCGACCTCGACGGCCCCCCGGCGGCGCTCGCCCGCCCGCACCTTCCTTCCCCTGGCGGTAGCCGCCTGGCTGATCCTGGAGATCTGGCTGCTCAGCCTGGTCGCGGGGGCGGCCGGCGGGCTGACCGTGGCCGCGCTGCTCGCGGGCGGGATGGTCCTGGGCGCGGTGGTCATCAAGCGGGCCGGGCGCCGAGCCTTCAAGAACCTCAGCGACACCTTCCAGCAGGCCCAGCAGGGCACCGCGCCCACCCCGCAGCAGCCCGGCCGGGGCAACGGCCTCACCATGCTGGCGGGCCTGCTCCTGATGCTGCCGGGGCTGATCTCCGACGTGGCGGGCCTGCTGTGCCTGCTCCCGCCGGTCCGGGCCTGGATCGGCCGCCGCGCGTCCCGCTCGCTGGAGCGCAGGATGACCTCGGCGCCCGCCGGCGGCTTCGGCGACGCCTTCCGGCAGGCCCGTATCCACTACCCCGACGGCAAGATCGTCCAGGGCGAGGTCATCCGCGAGGACCGGCCGCAGGGGCAGCAGGGCCCCGACACCGCCTACCGCCCGCCGCTGGCCCCGTAGGACATGCCGAGGGGCCCCGCCACAGTGTGGCGGGGCCCCTCGGCGTATATCCGGCGTCCGGCTGTCAGGCGGACTTGCGGCTGTCCCGCGGATGCACGGCAATGTTCATGGCGCCGGAACGGAGGACCGCCAGCCTTTCGGCCAGCACTTCCTCCAGCTCCTCGCGGGTGCGCCGCTCCATGAGCATGTCCCAGTGCGTTCGCGCGGGCTTGCCCTTCTTCTCTTCGGGCCCGTCCCCGTCCACCAGGAGTGCCATGGCGCCGCACGCCTTGCACTCCCACTCCGGCGGAATTTCTGCCTCAACCGAGAACGGCATCTCAAATCGATGTCCGTTCTGGCATGCGTACTCCACCGCCTGGCGCGGGGCCAGATCGATGCCGCGGTCCGTCTCGTAGCTGGTAACCACGAGGCGCGTACCGCGGAGAGCTCGCTCACTCATGAATCGTGCCTCCCGGGCTTGTCGCCCACAGGACAGGTGTCGCTGTCGTCGTCATCCGGTCAACGTCCGGTCGGCGGTATAGATTCCCGCTCCGGGTCATGCGTCGCCCGTCGTGCCGCCCCTTGTTGTACCCACCAATGCCCGTTTTGTCACATCTGGCAGCAGATGTCACCCAACGTCTACACTTCTTATGCGCGCAGTAACGGTCCGCCTGGCAGGCCAAAGGCGTACACTACCGGCCCTTTGCTTCAACGTCTAAATTCGTTCGGAATTCGTTCGCAGATCCGGGCCGGACGCACGCGCGGATCCGCTCTCCGCCTCAGATCCGCTCGGGTACAGGATTGCCTGCCGCCTCCACCGCGCGCCGCACCGGCACTCGCGCCAGCAGCACGAAACCCAGTGCGAAGAAGACCACCAGCGAGATGATCGCGTCCCGGTAGCTGCCCGTGAGCTGGTACGTGAGGCCGAAGACCAGCGGGCCCACCCAGCTCAGCCCGCGGTCGCTCATCTCGTACGCCGAGAAGTACTCGGCCTCCTTGCCCGCCGGCACGAGGTGCGAGAAGAGCGAGCGGGACAGCGCCTGGCTGCCGCCCAGCACCAGCCCGATCATCGCGGCGAGTGCGAAGAACCACACCGGGGTGCGGGCGGGCAGGAAGTATCCGGCCGCCAGCGTCAGCCCCCAGGCGGCCAGCGAGCCGAGGATGGTCCGCTTGGCGCCGTGGGTCCGGGCCAGCCGCCCCATCCCCAGCGCTCCGGCCACCGCCAGCACCTGCACCAGCAGGACCGCCCCGATCAGGGTGGACTGCTCCAGCTCCAGCTCCTCCGACCCGTAGACGGAGGCCTGGGAGATCACCGTCTGCACGCCGTCGTTGTAGATCAGGTACGCCAGCAGGAACGACAGGGTCAGCGGGTAGCGCCGCATGTCCTTCAGCGTGGCGACCAGCTGCTTCCAGCCGCTGACGGCCGGACCCGCCCCGGGCTCCCGGACCACCGCCCGGTCCCGCAGCCGGCGCAGCGGGATCAGCGCGAAGGCCCCCCACCACAGGCCCGCCGAGGCCAGGCAGATCCGTACGGCCGCGCCCTCGGAGAGACCGAAGGAGTCGTGGCCCATGTAGAGCACCAGGTTCACGACGAGCATCAGGGAGCCCGCCGTGTAGCCGAAGGCCCAGCCGCGCGAGGACACGGTGTCCCGCTCGTCCGGGGTGGAGATCTGCGGCAGGTAGGCGTTGTAGAGCACCATCGAGACGGACAGCGCGGCATTCGCCACGACCAGCAGCAGCCCGCCCAGCAGGTAGCGCTCGCCGCCCAGGAAGAACATCCCGGTCGTCGCCGCCGCGCCCGTGTACGCGGCCGCCGCGAGCAGCGGCTTCTTGCGCCCCGTCCGGTCGGCGACGGCCCCCACGAGCGGCATGAGCAGCACGGCCAGGATCACCGAGGCCGAGACCGAGTACGCGAAGAAGGACCCGGCCCGCACCGGGATGCCCAGCGGGTGCACGAAGCCCTCGGCGTCCGCGGCGGCCTTGGCCACCGAGGTCAGATAGGGGCCGAGGAACACGGTGAGCACGCTCGCCGAGTACACCGAGACGGCGAAGTCGTAGAAGTACCAGCCCCGCTGTTCGCGCTTGCGCGCGGCCGCCGCTCTGCCGTCCTCGGCGCCCGGTTCCGCTTCGTCCGTCGTCTGCGCACTCATGGGTGCCCCCTCGCCTGTCCCCGTACCGCACGGGCCGCCGCGTCCGCGCGGGGGCCCGTGCGGGCATGTCAGGCCCAGGCTCCGCGACGGTCCAGCACCGTGCGCAAGATGTCGATCCGGTCGGTCATGATGCCATCGACACCGAGGTCGAGGAGAGCCTCCATACGTTCCGGTTCGTTCACGGTCCAGACGTGCACCTGCAGGCCCCGCTCGTGGGCGGTCCGCACGAAGCGCCGGTCGACCACGCGGATGCCCGCCTGGGTCTCCGGGACCTGGGCCGCGACCGCCCCCACGCGCAGCGCGGCGGGGATCGCGTACGAGCGCAGCCGCAGGCCGAGCACCCCGCGCACCCCGTACGAGGTCGCCAGCCGCGGGCCGGCGATCTTCTGGGCGCGGGCCACCCGGCCCTCGGAGAAGGAGCCCACGCAGACCCGGTCCCAGACCCCGGCCCGGGCGATCAGGTTGACCAGCGGGTGGAGCGCCGACTCGGCCTTGACGTCGATGTTCCAGCGGGCGTCCGGGAACTCCTCCAGCAGTTCCTCGAAGAGCGCGAGGGGCTCGGTGCCGCCCACCCGCGCCTCGCGGATCCGCTTCCAGGGCAGCTCGGCGATCCGGCCCTGCGCGTCGGTCACCCGGTCCAGCGTGGAGTCGTGGAAGGCGACGAGCTTCCCGTCGACCGTGGCGTGCACATCGGTCTCGAAGTACCGGTAGCCGGCCTCGGCGGCCCGGCGGAAGGCGGCGGCGGTGTTCTCCAGTCCGTCCGCGGCGCCTCCCCGGTGCGCGAAGGGGATCGGAGCCGGGTGGTCCAGATACGGATGGCGAAGGCGTACGTGCGTCACAGCGGCAGTATCCCGCGCGGTGGCGAGAGGTGGTGGTCCGGCGGGTGAACGGCGCACGGGGAGAGGGCCACGCCCCCTGGTGCGAGTGGACTGGTCCGTGACAGTCTGTGTCTCCAGAGACCGATCCAATCCAGGCCTCCGACTCACCCCGCGAGGCCAATTCGATGAAGGTGGACCGAACGCCATGGCCGAATGGACCTCAGCGGTCGGTGCCGCACAGCTGGCCCGCCTCATCACCTCCCAGCAGGACCGCCCCCCCGCCCCCGGCTCCCGCAAGCTGCCCGCGTACCGCACCCTCGCCGACGGGATCCGCCTCCTCGTCCTCGAAGGCCGCGTCCCCGTCGCCGCCCGGCTCCCCGCCGAGCGGGAGCTGGCCGTCGCCCTCTCGCTCAGCCGCACCACCGTCGCCGCCGCCTACGAGGCCCTGCGCGGAGAGGGGTTCCTGGAATCCCGCCGGGGCGCGGGCAGCTGGACCTCCGTACCCGCCGGGAACCCGCTCCCCGCCCGCGGCCTGGAACCGCTGCCCCCGGAATCCCTGGGCTCCATGATCGACCTGGGCTGCGCCGCCCTGCCCGCCCCCGAGCCGTGGCTCACCAAGGCGGTCCAGGGCGCGCTGGAGGAACTGCCCCCGTACGCGCACACCCACGGCGACTACCCGGCCGGCCTTCCCGCGCTGCGCCGCATGCTCGCCGAGCGCTACACCGAGCAGGGCATCCCCACCATGCCCGAGCAGATCATGGTCACCACCGGCGCGATGGGCGCCATCGACGCCATCTGCAGCCTCTTCGCGGGGCGCGGCGAGCGGATCGCCGTCGAGTCCCCGTCCTACGCCAACATCCTCCAGCTGATGCGCGCCGCCGGGGCCCGCCTCGTACCGGTGGCCATGGCCGGCGGGCTGGCCGGCTGGGACATGGACGTCTGGCGCCAGGTCCTGAGGGACTCCGCCCCGCGCCTCGCCTACGTCGTGGCCGACTTCCACAACCCCACCGGAGCCCTGGCCTCCGAGGAGCAGCGCCGCGCGATGGTCGAGGCGGCGCGCTCCGCGGGCACCGTCCTCGTCGCCGACGAGACCATGCTGGAGCTCAAGCTGGACCCGGGCCTGGAGATGCCCCGCCCGGTCTGCTCCTTCGACCCGGCCGGCAGCACGGTGATCACCGTCGGCTCCGCCAGCAAGGCCTTCTGGGCCGGCATGCGGATCGGCTGGGTCCGGGCGGCCCCCGACGTCATCCGCAGCCTGGTCGCCGCCCGCGCCTACGCCGACCTGGGAACCCCCGTGCTGGAGCAGCTCGCGGTGAACTGGCTGATGCGGACCGGGGGCTGGCAGGAGGCCGTCGGGATGCGCCGCGAACAGGCCCGGGAGAACCGCGACGCGCTGGTCGCGGCCGTCCGACGGGAGCTTCCGGACTGGGAGTTCGAGGTCCCGCAGGGCGGCCTGACGCTGTGGGCCCGCGCGGGCGGACTCTCCGGCTCCCGGCTGGCCGAGGTGGGCGAACGGGTCGGCGTACGGGTCCCCTCGGGCCCCCGCTTCGGCGTGGACGGGGCCTTCGAGGGCTACGTCCGCCTCCCCTTCACGGTGGGCGGCCCGGTCGCCGAGGAAGCCGCCACCCGCCTGGCCTCGGCAGCCGCCCTAGTGGTCACGGGCGCCGCGGGCAGCACCTCGGAACCCCCCCGCACGTTCGTGGCGTAACACCCGGCCCGCCGGGGCAGGGGTGTCGTCCGCCCGTCGGGGGTGGGGACGGGGTGGGGTGTCGTCCGGGACTAAAACGAGATGATTTCGGCGCAAGCCCCCGCCGGACGAAGCAACGCCGGAGTGGGCGCCGAACATCGAAGCCCGTCCCGGACGACACCCCACCCCCGGCCCCGGGCCCGCGCCCCCGGGGCCGCGCGGCGGCCCCCCCGGCCGGGC
>NZ_JBHUSC010000025.1:0-95431 GCF_042673805.1 Streptomyces sp. NPDC057010
CCAGATGTGGAAGCCCGGTAACGGGTGAAGCTGACTGGTACTAATAGGCCGAGGGCTTGTCCTCAGTTGCTCGCGTCCACTGTGTTAGTTCTGAAATAACGAACGGCTGTGATTACACACCAGCGTTCAAATTTCATAGTGTTTCGGTGGTCATAGCGTTAGGGAAACGCCCGGTTACATTCCGAACCCGGAAGCTAAGCCTTTCAGCGCCGATGGTACTGCAGGGGGGACCCTGTGGGAGAGTAGGACGCCGCCGAACAATCATTGCGGGAAGCCCCGCACCGAACCCTTAGGGGTCCGGTGCGGGGCTTTTCTGCGTTCAGGCTAAGATCTCCAGCCATGAACCAGCACGTGATACGTCCTGTACGAACCGACGAGTGGGAGAAGGTCAAAGAGCTGCGGATCGCGGCTCTGCGGGATCCGGAGGCGGGTGTTGCCTTCCTGGAGACCGAGGAGGCTGCCGCGGGCCGGCCCGATGAGTTCTGGAAGCAGCGTACCGAGGGTGCTTCGCACGGGCGTTACGCGCGGCAGTTCATTGCCGAGGCGGCGGACGGAACGTGGAACGGGAACGTGGTGGTGCTGGTCGAGGAGGCCGGGACCACTGGGATTTTCGATGAGGACATCGAGGTGCACCAGGGGCACCTCGTCGGGGTGTTCGTGCGGCCCGAGCAGCGGGGGAGCGGGCTGACCGAGGCGCTGTTCGAGACCGCGCTGGAGTGGGCCTGGTCGCTGGAGGAGCCGGCGCTGGAGCGCGTACGGCTCTTCGTGCACGAGGCGAACGGGCGGGCCGCGGGCTTCTACCGGCGGTTCGGGTTCGAGGCGACGGGGCTTGCCGTGCCCGTGCCCACCGATACCGCTGCCCAGGAGATCGAGTACGTGTTCCCGAGGCCGTCCGCCTAGGGGAGGTCTGCCTCCGGCCAGCGGGAGCGGGCCTGTTCGCGGCTGCGGCACAGGGCGAGGAGGGGCAGCGTCTCGTCCTGGAGCAGCTCCGGGAGCTGGGGGACGGGGGCGACCGCCGCCACGTCGTCCAGGATCAGGGACAGTGGTGGGTCGAGCCGACCGTGGGATGACCGTACGGCCATGCGGCGGCCGTGCTCGACCACGTGAGAGGCGAGTGCGGTCAGCAAGGGCATCGCACCCGGGTGGGTGCGGGGGTCCTCCAAGGCTTCACCCACCACGTAGAGGGTGCCCCCTTCGGCGGTGAACGAAGCCAAGGTGAGGGCATCCGTTCGGTTGGGATTGCAGGCTTCGCGGATGTGGATCGAGGTCAGGCAGGAGAGCGCACGGGCCGTCAGATGCTGGGCCTGCTCCCGGCGTTCGGGGTGGGCGGTGAGCGCGCTCTCCAGTTCGCCGGCCGTGCCGGGGGCCGCCTGGGGGTGGGTGCGCAGGATGCGGACCGGGTCCTGGGCGTTGTTGCCCTGGGTCCAGCGGTGGAGCTGCTTGAAGGGGCGGTCGTCCAGGGCGGCGGCCTGGAGCCAGCTGCGCAGGAGCGTTTCCGCGGTGTCCGCGATCGCGGCGTCCATCCGCGACTGGGGCCGTACGGGGGCCAGCAGGGCGATCGCGCGGGCGGCGGCGGTGTCGCGGTCGGCGCAGCCCTCGGTGGGGTTCCAGTGCATGCGGGCCGGGGTGTCGCAGAGGTGCGAGGGGTCGTAGAGGAGGACCGGGCCGAGTTTGGCGCGGGCGTCCTTGGTCTCGGCCCAGAGGGTGGGGGAGGAGGTCACGATCAGTGCCGCGCCTTCCGTCTCCTCGATACGGGTCGCTGCCGCGTGGAAGCGGTCGCGTGGACCGGCGTAGCCCAGGCGGGCTCCGCCCAGGGGCTGCGGGTGTGCCGCGGGGGCTCCGGCCGAAGCCCGTGTGTCCGCCGGGCGGGGGCTGCTGGGGGCGCGGCCCCCAGACCCCCGCGCCTCAAACGCCGGCGAGGCTGGAGAGGCCCCGGCCGAGGGAGCGGGTGCGGCTGAAGGGGTCCCGGCCCAGTGCGTCGGTGCGGCTGAAGGGGCCCCGGCCGAGGGCGTGGGCGGGGCTGAAGGGGCCCCGGCCGAGGGCGTGGGTGCGGCTGCAGAGGTGCCGGGTGAGGGCGTGGGTGCGGCTGCAGAGGTCCCGGTCCCCTGGGTCGGGGCGGCTCGGTCTACCGGAGAGGGCTGCCCCGGCTCGGGGAGCGTGGGGGTTGCTGCGGTCTGGCGGGCCAGGGCGCGGCGGGACTTGGTGCGGGCGATGACGCCGATGGCGAAGACGGTGAGCACGAACAGCACCAGGAGCTGGCTGATGAACAGCCCCCAGAACAGGCCCCAGCCGGAGAGCGCGGCCGGGTCGGTGTCCGGCCAGGCGCCCGGGACGTCGTGCGGTTGCGCTATCAGGGCGCGCACGGCTCCCGGGGTGCGGGTGAAGGTGACGGTGGCGGGCCAGGCGCCCTTGGCGAAGAGGGCGGCCAGGCCCGTCGCGGACCAGACGAGGACGGCCAGGCCGAGGAGGAAGGCCAGCAGGCCGACCAGGAGGCCGTCCGGGATGCCACCGCGCGCCTGGGTCTCCGTACGGCGCGGGTCGTGTCGTGCGTCGTGCATGGTCAGGCCACCGTGGTCGCGGAACCCGGGCCGCCGTTGCCTCGGCGGCGTTCGATGGACAGGGCGCGTTCCTCCGCCTCCAGTTCGGCGGCCAGCAGGTCGTCGGGGAGCCGGTTGGGGGTGGAGGCCTCGGTCATGGCGCGGTCGGTGTAGACGAGGGGGCGTTCGGCTTCGGTGATCAGGTGCTTGACCACCTGGACGTTGCCGTTGACGTCCCAGACCGCGATGCCCGGGGTGAGGGTCGGGATGATCTCCACCGCCCAGCGGGGCAGGCCCAGGACCCGGCCCGTCGCCCGGGCCTCGTCCGCCTTTTGGGCGTAGATCGTGCGGGTCGAGGCCATTTTGAGGATGGCCGCCGCTTCGCGGGCCGCCGCGCCGTCGACGACGTCGGAGAGGTGGTGGACGACGGCGACGAAGGACAGGCCGAGGCGGCGGCCGAACTTCAGCAGCCGCTGGAACAGCTGGGCCACGAAGGGGCTGTTGATGATGTGCCAGGCCTCTTCGACGAGGAAGATGCGCTTCTTGCGGTCGGGCCGGATCCAGGTGTGCTCCAGCCAGACGCCGACGATCGCCATGAGGATCGGCATCGCGATGGAGTTGCGGTCGATGTGGGAGAGGTCGAAGACGATGAGGGGCGCGTCGAGGTCGATGCCGACGGTGGTGGGGCCGTCGAACATGCCGCGCAGGTCGCCGTCGACGAGGCGGTCGAGGACGAGCGCCACGTCGAGGCCCCAGGCCCGGACGTCGTCTATGTCGACGTTCATGGCGAGTGCCGATTCGGCTTCGGGGTGGCGCAGTTGCTCGACGATGTCGGTGAGGACGGGCTGGCGGTCCTGGATGGCGTCGACGACGTAGGCGTGGGCGACCTTGAGCGCGAAGCCGGCGCGCTCGTCGAGGCCGTGGCCCATGGCGACCTCGATGATGGTCCGGAGCAGCGCGAGCTGCCCGGTCGTCGTGATGGCCGGGTCGAGGGGGTTGAGGCGGATCCCGTCGTCGTTGGCGGCGATCGGGTCCAGGCGGATGGGGGTTATCCCCAGCTGCTGGGCGATGAGGTTCCACTCGCCGACGCCGTCCTCGCCCTGGGCGTCGAGGACGACGACCTGGCGGTCCTTGAAGCGGAGCTGGCGCAGGACGTAGGTCTTCTCGAGGGCTGACTTTCCGTTTCCGGATTCGCCGAGGACCAGCCAGTGGGGTGCCGGGAGCTGCTGCCCGTACAGCTGGAAGGGGTCGTAGATGTAGCCCTTGCCGCTGTAGACCTCGCGGCCGATGATGACGCCGGAGTCGCCGAGTCCGGGGGCGGCGGTGGGCAGGTAGACGGCCTGCGCCTGCCCGGTGGAGGTGCGTACGGGCAGGCGCGTGGTTTCGACTTTGCCGAAGAGGAAGCTGGTGAAGGCGTCCGTCAGGGCGGACATGGGATCTCGCATGGGCGGCACTTCCTTCCGGCTAGCGGCGGATGCCGGTGGCGAACGGCAGGGTGTTGACGAAGGCGCGGTGGTGCTCGCGGTCGCACCACTCCAGCTTCAGGTAGGACTTGCCGGCCGAGGCGCGGATCGTCCGCTTGTCACGGGCGAGGGCTTCGGGTGACCGCGAGGACACCGTGATGTACCCGACCAGGTTGACTCCCGCCGCACCGCTGGCGAGATCTTCACCCCTCTGGTCGAGTCGGCCGTGGGCTGCGATGTCGCGGGGGTCGACGGTGCGGTTCATCTTGGCGGCGCGGCTCGCGTCGGCCTCGTCGTTCGTCTTCTCCGTCAGCATGCGCTCGATGGCCACCTCGGTGGGCTCCAGGTCCATGGTGACGGCGACGGTGCGGATGACGTCCGGGGTGTGGACGAGGAGCGGCGCGAGGAAGTTGACGCCGACGGGGGTCATCGGCCATTCCTTCACCCAGGCGGTGGCGTGGCACCAGGGGGCGCGGGTGGAGGATTCGCGGGTCTTGGCCTGGAGGTAGGTGGGCTCGACGGCGTCGAGTTCGGCGGGCCAGGCGTTGCGCTTGGTCATGGCCTGGATGTGGTCGATGGGGTGGTCCGGGTCGTACATGGAGTGCACGAGGGAGGACAGGCGGCCCTGGCCGAGGGGCTGGCGGACGCGGATGTCGGCTTCGGCGAGGCGGGCGCAGATGTCGGTGAGCTCGCGGGCCATGACGATGGCGAGGCCGGCGTCGCGGTCGAGCTTGCGGCCCTTGTGGGGGGTGGCGGCGCGGGCGATGGTGTGGGCCTCGGCGGCGAGGTCGCGCGTGTAGTGCATGCAGGCGACGAGGTACGCGCGGTGCTGCTCGGAGGAGGTGGACACCATCGACTGGAGCTGGTCGTAGGAGTCGCGCAGCCAGCCGGGGGCGCCCGTGTCGCCGCGCTGGGCGACGTCCTTGGCGTGGGCGTCCGGGTCGGCGGGGAGCGTACGGGCGAGCATCTGGAGGCGGGTGACGAAGCCGTCGCCGTTGGCCACGTGCTTGAGGAGGGTGCCGAAGCGGTCGACGAGGGCTTCCTGGTCCTCGCTGTCGCGCAGGCCGACGCCGGGGCCCTCGATCTCGATGGCGGCCGTGACGGTTCTGCGGTCGGCGTGGAGGAGGACGGCGATCTCGTCGGGGCCGAAGGGGGCGGCGAGCCAGTTGATGCGGCCGATGCCGGGGGGCGGGCCGACCTCGACCTCGCGGCCGTCGGCGGCGCGGGTGCCGGCTTCCATGGCCGAGGAGCGGTAGGTCGTACCGCGGCGCAGGGTGCGCTTGTAGCTGCGGCTGATCTCGAACCAGCGGTAGAAGGTGCGGCCCTTGTACGGGACGTACACGGCGGCGAGCGCGAGCATGGGGAAGCCGGCGAGGCTGACGATGCGCAGGGTGAGGTCGGGGACGAGCAGTCCGCTCATCATGCCGAAGAACGCCCCGGCGATGATCAGGGCGATCTCGCCGGTCTCGCGGTTCTTGCCGACGATCGCGTTCGGCCGGGCGCGGCCGATGAGATACGTGCGGCGGGGCGCGACCGGGTGCAGCTGATGGGACTGGGTCGTCAACGCCCGTCACCTCCTGTGTTCCTCGTACTCGAACTCGTGCGGGGCGGGGGTGCGGCGGAGGGGACGGATCCGCCGCCTGCTCCGCCGCCGGTGGGGCGGCTGCTGTGGGCGGCCACGCCTCCGGAGATGGGGTTGGCGGGGCGGGGCGCGTTGCTGCCGCCGCCGTCGCCGCCGCGGTGGGCGCCGCGGCTGCTGTGGGTCTTGATGCCCTGCGAGACGAGGGAGGCCGGGGAGCTGATGACGGCGGCTGCCTGGGCGCCGTCGGTGGCCTTGCTGCGGTTGGAGCGGGCGGAGGCGATCTCGTCGCCGAAGCCGGGGACGAAGCGGTAGATCATCGCGGAGGCGAAGATCGCCAGGAGGATGATGGCGAGGCCGGTGACGACGGCGGAGAAGGCGTTGGGGCCCTTCTCGCCGGCGAGGGCTCCGGCGAGACCGAGGACGATGACGATGACCGGTTTCACGAGGATGACGGCGATCATGATGCCGGCCCAGCGGCGGACGTGGCCCCAGAGGTTCCGGTCGACGAGGCCCGCGTAGACGACGACGCCGAGGAGGGCGCCGACGTAGAGGAGGGCGGCGCGGATGAAGAGCTCGAGGAAGAGGACGCCGGCGGCGAGGACGGTGACGAGGGCGACGACGATCAGCATGATCGGGCCGCCGCCGATGTCGTCGCCCTTCTTGAGGGCTTCGGAGAAGGAGCCGAAGAAGACGTCGGTCTGGCTGCCGGTGGCGGAGGCGATGACCTCGGTGACGCCGTCGGTGGCGGAGACGACGGTGTAGAGGATGAGGGGGGTGAAGGCGGAGGCGAGGACGGTGAGCCAGAGGAAGCCGATGGCTTCGGAGATGGCGGTGGTGAGGGGGACGCCGCGGACGGCTCGCTTGGCGACGGCGAAGAGCCAGAGGACGAGGGTGAGGATGGTGGAGGCGGCGAAGACGACGGAGTACTGCTTGAGGAAGGCGGGGTTGGTGAAGTCGACGTTGGCGGTGCCCTTGACCGCTTCGCTGAGTTTGCCGACGATCCAGGCGGCGGCGTCGGCGCAGCCCTTCGCTAGCGCGGCGAGGGGGTTGAGGGCGTCGTTGGGGCTGCTCGGCGAGAGCCCTGTGCCCGCCCCCGGACTGGGGTTTCCGCCGACGCTGCGCTCGCAGTCCTCCTTGAGCGGGCCGATGACCCCTTCGCAGCGGTTGTCCTTGCTGGGCGATGCCGAAGGGGTCGGGGATGGCGCGGCGAAGGCCTGGGCAGACAGCAGCACGACGGTCGTCTGCACGGTGGCCAGGACTCCGGCGCGGCGAAGGTGGCGGCGGCTACCGGGCATAGGTAAACCCTCCGAACTCCTTGACGGCCTTGCTGATGTCGTCGGACGTGGAGGCGGCGACGTCGCCGGGGACAGGGGCGGGGCCGTCTTGCTGGGCATCGGAGTTGACCTTCCAGTCCGTCCCATCCCAGAACAGCTCGAAGACCCAGGTCTTCCAGGTGGTACGGACCGGGGTGGTGGATTTGGAGCCCGACATCCCGATCAGGCCCGTGTACCAGACCGCCACCTTCGCCGTGGTCGGGCTGTAGCTCTCGATACGGGTGCCAATCGGGACCGCCCGGGTGACGAAGGTACTGCCCTGCGGAGGGTTCCCGTTCGGGTCGAGGCCCAGCGTGGAGAGGAAAGCCGTCGAGTATGCGGCGTCCTGAGCCCCCTTGCGTTCGGATGCCGCTTCCGGTGTGTAGATCCCGTCCATGAGGGCGTGGCGGGCATCCTTCTTCAACATGCCGTCGGAGCCCAGCGCGACCGTGTAGTTGGCGGCCGCAGACTGTGCGCCCTGCTCGTCGTGAGCGAAACCGCGAGGGATGCCGGAGGCTTTGCCCGTGACCGGGGTCGTGCCCGTGGCGGAGGTGGAGGAGGTGGCGGGGGCGGTGTCCGAGGGTTTGTTTTCGGGGGTGTCCGGGGCCTGGTTCGCGAACGCGATGGCGGCGATCAGGAGGACCACCACGCCGACCACAGTGATCAGGTTGCGGGTGGTGCGGGGGGCGCGGCGGGTGGGGCCGTACGGGTCCGTGGGGGAGTCCGGGAGGCGGGTACGGGTCTGGCCCGTGCCGCCGTATTGGTCGTCGTTGCTCATTCCGTGTCGGCCCCCTCCGCGTCGTACGACGGTAGCGCTGGTTCCCGCGTAGGCGCGGTGTGGTGAGTCCTCATCAGGTACGGCCGCGGCGGCCCGGCTAGACGGCCATTCCGTAGACGATGGTGAAGAGGGTGCCCAGGGAGCCGATGATGAAGACGCCCGTGAGGCCGGCCACGATCAGGCCCTTGCCCTGTTCCGCGCTGAACGTGTCGCGCAGGGCGGTCGCGCCGATGCGCTGCTTGGCTGCGCCCCAGATGGCGATGCCGAGGCAGAGGAGGATCGCCACGGCCATGACCACCTCGATCATGACCTTCGCTTCGTTGCCGAGACTGCCGAACGGCCCCCAGTTCGGGGCGATTCCGCCGATGATGGTGGTGATGTCGCCCTTTTCGGCTGCCAGGATCATGTAACTCACCGCCCCTGTATGGGTAGTTCCGGAAGCCCGTGCCCGACGGCAGGGGTCACGCACTATCTTCGCTGATGAAACCGCCGCCGTCGTCGACTTGACGGCTCTCTTTACCCGATCTCCCGGCGTGTGACCCCACCGTGCGCTCTGACCTGGGCACGGGTGGTTTGTATGCGAAAGAACGTATGGTCACTCTGTGTATCACGGGGGGTGACGCCGGGCAATGATTGTCGTCTCGGCGTACGGGGGACGCCGTGCGGCGGGCCTCAGCTCCAGTGCGCGGGGCGGGTGAGGGTCGCCGGGATGCGGGTGGTGGGGTCGCCCTGGGCGGCGTTGAGTTGGGGCTGGGTGAGGAAGATGGTGTCGCGGAGGTCCGCGCCGCGGAGGTTGGTGTCGCGCAGGTCCGCGCCGATCAGGTCGGCGGTGCGGAGGTCGGCGCCGGTGAGGTCGGCGGCGATCAGGTAGGCGCCGCGCAGGTTCGCGCCGCGGAGGTCCGCGCCCGAGAGGCGGGCTCCCATGAGGTCGGCGCCGCGGTGGTTCTTCTTGCGGCCCGGCACCTTGGCCCGTACGAGCTCGCTCGTCTTGAGGAGGAGGGTGTTGATCTCCTGGCGGAGGGCGCCGACGTCCAGGGTGGTGAGGGTGTCCGCGTCGGATTCCGTCCACTCGGCGGTCTTCGCCTGTGCGCGGCGCAGGTCGGCGTGGACCGGGGCGGCGGCCGGGAGGGTCAGGGCCGAGGACACGTAGAAGAGCAGTTCGTGCAGCTGGCGCATGACGGGGAAGGCGTCGAACATCCGGCGGGCCGTGTCGGGGTGCGTGCGCCAGTCCTGGCCGCCGAAGGTGACCTGGGAGACCTGCTGGCCGGCGCCGAAGCAGTCGAAGACCGTGCAGCCCTGGAACCCCTTGTCGCGCAGCCGGGTGTGGATGCCGCAGCGGAAGTCCTGCTGGAGGTTCTTGCAGGGGGTGCCGGCGGGCTTGTTCACGGCGAAGTCGGTGGACTTGGCGAAGGGGAGGGCCACGCAGCAGAGGGCGAAGCAGTTCGCGCAGTCGGCTTGCAGGACGGGCAGCTGGGCGGCGGGGGTATTACTGGGCACGGCTTCATTGTGACCGGTCGGGGGCGGTGAGTCTCATTTGGTGGGCGGTCCACGGGACGCCGTCGATCTTTTCGACGTCCTCGAGCACCTGTTCCGTGCGGAAGCCGAGCTTCTCGTAGAGGCGGATCGCCGTGGTGTTGTGGGCCCAGACGCCGAGGCCGAGCTCGGGGAGCCGCAGCTCGCCGAAGGCGTGGGAGACGGCGAGTGAGACGAGGGTCTCACCGAGGCCGCGGCCGCGGGCCTCGGGGGCGATCAGGATCCGGCCGAGGCGGGTGCCGGCCAGTGAGGCGTGTCCGACCGGGTCGCCGGCGGGGGTGACGGCGGTCCATGTGCGGCGGCCGGGCTCGGCGGCGTAGGCGGTGAGCTGGGCGTCGTCCAGGGGCCAGGTGAAGGCGGGGCCGGCCCAGGTCATGAGCTCGGCGGGGGTGGTCACCCAGGTGCGGAGCAGGGGGGCGTCGGGGGCGGGGTGGAAGGGGCGTAGGGAGAGCATTTCCTGAGTATGGGAGGACTTGGCTTCCCTTGCCTTGGCTTCCCTTGGCTTCCCTTGGCTTCCTTGGCTTTCCTTTCCTGTGTCTGGCGGCTCAAGTGCACGGAGAGTGGCGGGGGTTGATCGTGAGGGGTGGGGAGGTGAGCATGCCCCTATGACTGAAGTGATCGCCGTTGGTGTCATTACCTTCCTCGCCGTGATCAGCCCGGGCGCCGATTTCGCCATGGTGGTCCGCAACAGCTATCTCTACGGGCGTCCCACCGGACTGTTCGCCGCGGCGGGGGTCGCGGCCGGGGTGCTGGTCCACGTCTCCTACACGATGCTCGGGGTCGGCCTGCTGATCGCGTCCTCGACCGCGCTGTTCACCGCGATCAAGCTGGCCGGCGCGGCCTACCTGGTGTGGATCGGGATACGGACCTTCCGGGCGCGGGCCGAGGTGACCGTGGACCTGGAGTCGAAGCCGCAGCTGACGCGGCTGGGGGCGATGCGGTCGGGGTTCCTGACCAATGTGCTCAACCCGAAGACGACGCTGTTCGTCGTCTCGACCTTTACGCAGGTGGTGGATCCGGAGACGCCGGTGTGGCAGCAGGCCGGCTACGGGCTGTTCATGTCGGGGGCCCACCTGGGGTGGTTCGCGGCGGTGGCGCTGTTCTTCTCCAACTCCCGGCTGCGCGACCGGATGCTGAAGGCGCAGAAGGCGTTGAACCGGGCCATCGGGTCGGTGCTGGTGGGGCTGGGGGTGGGGCTGGGCTTCGCCCGCTGAGGGGTGGGCGCGGGGCTGGTGCGGGTGGTTACCTGTCGGTAGCGTGCGGGGTATGGGCGCTGTCGAGGGGTTCTTCGAACGGGTTGATGCCGGGCGGTTCACCGCCACCGAGTACACGCGCGGGCCGTGGGACCCGGGCTCGCAGCATGCCGGGCCGCCTGCGGCGCTGCTCGGGCGGGCCGTCGAGGAGCGGGCCGGCGCGCGGGCGGACATGCGGATCGCGCGGATCACGTACGAGATCTTGCGGCCGGTGCCGATCGGGGCGCTGGAGGTCACGACGTCGGTGCTGAGGGCGGGGCGCAGCACGGAGGTGGTCGAGGCGGCGCTGGTACCGGCGGGTGCGGACGCGCCCGTGATGCTGGCGCGGGCGCTGCGGATCCGGGTGGCGGAGGAGGCGGTGCCGGCGGTGGTTCCGGGGCCGCAGTTGCCGCCGCCGGGGGAGGTGGAGGTGACGCCGTTCTTCCCGGTGCCGTGGGAGATCGGCTATCACACGGCGATGGAGACGCGGTTCACCGAGGGGACGTTCGTCGAGCGGGGGCCGGGGACCTGCTGGATGCGGATGAAGGTGCCGCTGGTGGTGGGGGAGGAGACCAGGGCGCTGGACCGGGTGCTGATCGCCGCCGACTCCGGGAACGGGATCAGCTCGGTGATGGACTTCCAGCGGTACGTCTTCATCAACGGGGACCTCACCGTGCACCTGCACCGGCATCCGGTGGGGGAGTGGGCGTGCGTGGAGGCGCGGACGAGTGTGGACGGGGGCGGGATCGGGCTGGCCGATGCGCGGCTGCACGACGAGAAGGGGCCGATCGGGCGGGGCGTGCAGAGCCTGTTCGTCGCCCCGAGGTAGGGAGGGCGGCGCCGCTGTCGGGGCTCCGCACCGGGCCCCGGGCCCCGCGCCTCAAGCGCGGGCGGGGCTGGATGTGTGCCCGGCGGGGCTCGGGTTGGCCGCCCTGGGTGGGTGCGGCTGAAAGATCGGGGCTCCGCCCCGGGCCCCGCGCCTCAAACGCCGGCGAGGCTGGGTGTGCGCCCGCCGCAGCTGGATGGGTCTGGGGTAAGGCTGGGTGCTGTCCGGGCAGGGGTGGACGGTCCGGTACGGATGGATGGGCTCGGGCAGGGCTGGATGGGTCCGGGCAGGGCTGGATGGGCTCGGGCAGGGGTGGATGGGTCCGGGCAGGGGTGGGTGGGCTCGGGCAGGGGTGGATGGGTCCGGGCAGGGGTGGATGGGCTCGGGCAGGGGTGGATGGGTCCGGGCAGGGGTGGGTGGGCTCGGTACGGGTGGGTGGGCTCGGTAGGGGTGGATGGGTGGTGGTCCGGGGGGAGGGGCTGGACGGTGGTGTGGTGGGGCGTTGAGGATGGGGGGTGGAGCAAGTGGGCTAGTACGACCGGCGACACGGGCGAATCGCGGCGGAAAGTCGGGGGCATGGGGGAGGGTTGACGGGTGCGCAGATTCTGGATGGCCGGTGGGATCGGGGTCGGGCTGTGTCTGACCTTCGTCGTGCTCCTCGTGGTGGGTACGTACTCGGCCGCGGCGGGCCTGGTGGGGGCCGGTACGGGGTCTGGTGGGCGGACCGTGGGGCTCGCCAAGGGGGCCGTGCCCGCGAAGTACCAGGCGTTGGTGGAGAAGTGGGGCAATCTCTGCCCGGCCATCACCCCGGCGCTGCTCGCCGCCCAGCTGTACTCGGAGAGCGGCTGGAACCCCAGTGCCGTCAGTCCGGCCGACGCGCGCGGCATCGCGCAGTTCATCCCCGGCACGTGGGCGGGCCACGGTATCGATGGGGATGGAGACGGGGACCGGGACATCTGGGATCCGAGTGACGCGATCCCGTCGGCCGCCTCGTACGACTGTGAACTGGCCAAGGACGTGGCCGGTGTTCCGGGGGACCCGGCGTCGAACATGCTTGCTGCCTACAACGCGGGTGCGTATGCGGTCATCAAGTACGGGGGTGTGCCTCCGTACAAGGAGACGCAGGGGTATGTGAAGGCCATTACGACCCTGGCGAAGAGCTTTGCCAAGCCCGTGGGGCGGGTGGCGCCCTCGCAACAGGCCGCCGGGGCCATTTACTTCGCGCAGAAGCAGCTCGGGACCCCGTATCTGTGGGGTGGCAACGGGACGCCCGATCAGGACGGGCGGTTCGACTGTTCGGGGTTGACGAAGGCCGCGTACGAGACGGTGGGGATCGAGCTGCCGCGCGTTGCCAACGACCAGTACAACGCCGGGTCCCATCCTTCGCGGGACCAACTGCTGCCCGGAGACCTGGTGTTCTTCTCCGATGATCTGACGAACTCTCGGGAGATCCGCCACGTCGGGCTGTATGTGGGTGGCGGATATATGATCAATGCCCCCTATACGGGCGCCGTGATCCGTTTCGACAAGATCGATACGCCTGACTACTTCGGCGCGACGCGCGTGACGAAGGACGGGGCGGAGGCGCTTCCGGAGCGCGCGGGGGCGAACCGGCCGTCTTAGCAACTCTCCGTGAAGCAAAGGCCCTGAGCTGCGACGATGAGTCACTCTTCGATAACGTTGGGGTGATCATTCGGTGGAGAGTGGAACGTAGTTGCCAGAACGGGCGTTCCATGGGCACAAGGGAACCACGGCAAGGGCAAGGGGCCGCATCACCATGGCTGGACTCACGAGCAGTGGGCCGAACGTGGATGTCAGCCTGCTGTACGAGCTCAACGGAGTGGCCCGGCAGGCGCCGGGGTGGCTGGACCAGGCCGTGAGCCTGGCCGGGGAGTACGGGATCCTGCTCGCCCTGGTGCTCCTCGTCCTGTGGTGCTGGCGCGGTGCCCGCCGGCAGGACGAGACCACGGCCGTGGAATCGTTCGCCGCGCTCGTGTGGGCCCCGCTCGGCGCCGGGCTCGCGCTGCTCGTCAACATGCCGCTGCGTGAATTCGTCGGGCGTCCGCGGCCGTTCCGGGAGCACGAGGGCCTTCAGGTGCTCGACGCCGGCCCCGGGATCGGCCTCCCGAAGTCGGACTTCTCCTTCGTCAGCGACCACGCCACCCTCGCGATGGCCCTGGGCGTCGGCCTGTTCGTGGCCAACCGGAAGCTCGGGCTGGTCGGGATCGGGCTGGCCCTCGCCGAAGGGCTGTGCCGCGTGTACGTGGGCGTCCACTACCCCACCGATGTGATCGGCGGCTTCGCGCTCGGGACCGCCGTCGTGCTGGTGCTCGCGCCGCTCGCGATGGCCCTGCTGAACCCGGTGGTGCGGGCGGTGGCCGGATCCCGGCGCATGGGGCGGCTGGTGCGGGCCGAGGGGCGGGCGCGGCCGCGGCCGGTCGGCCTGCCGCAGGCACCGGCGCAGACCCCGCCCGCCGGGCAGCGTACGCAGGACAGCGACCTCGCCGCCTGAACCGCCGGCCTCCGCAGGCGTTCGCCGTTCAGCGGCTTCCGTACGACTCCCACGCCGCGATCAGGACGGCCGCCAGGAGGCACAGCAGAGCCGCGCCGAAGAACAGGCGTACCGCCGCCGGGCGGGGGCGCGGCGTCACGGTTCGCGCCGCTCGTCGCCCTCGCGGCGGTAGCGGGAGCGCAGCCACAGCCCGGTGGCCACGGCCGCGGCGGCGGTGAGTCCGATGGCCAGGGCCACGTCGGCGGGGCCGTCCGCCGTGCCCACGGGCCGGGCCCAGGCACCGGCGGCCGGGGTGAGCGTGATGAGCAGGGCCCAGAGGAGGGCCGTCAGGCGGGCTGCGGGTCCTGGCATGAATCAAGGGCATCCGGTCCGGCGGGCCCCGGCCAGCCGGGCCGTCCGAACGGGTTACCCCACGGTGTGCCGGGCGGCGTCCCTCCTGGCCAGGTCGCGGGAGCGGCGGGCCGGGCCGGTCCAGCCGCAGGTGCAGACGGCCAGGCAGAACGCTCCGCGTTCGGCGGTGGAGGTGGTGTGCCCGGTGGGCGGCTGCGGCTGTGGCTGCGGCCGCTGGAGGGGCACGGAGGCAAGCGGAGGGACCAGGGTCGCTTTGGTGTGCGGTTCCACGCCTCCACGGTACCCGGGCCCGGTACGGGCCGGGGAGGTGCGCGGCCCGTGACGGGAAACCCCGGACCTCGTTAAGCGGAGCGGGTGGGGGCCTCGGGCAAACAGCGGTCACGCGTTGGGGGTTGGCAGGCGATGGTGGTTCACCAGCACAGGCGGCGGCGCGGGCGTGCGGGTGAGGCGATGCTCGCCGCCGGGGTCGCCCTGGCGGTCGCGGCGACGGGCGGCTGCGCGGGCGCCGCCGGCGGCGACGGCAAGCCCCCCGCGGACCCGGCGGCGGTGGTCCGCGGGGCCGCCGACGCGCTGGCGAAGACGGGCAGCGCGCAGGCCCGTACGGCGATGGAGATGGCCACGGGCGGCACCCGGGTGACGATCCGGGGCGAGGGCGGGGTCGACTTCAAGAACCGGATGGGGCAGCTGCTGGTGATGCTGCCGGCCGATGTGAAGGGCAAGGCCGAGCACCGGCCGATCACCGAGCTGCTCGTGCCGGGCGCGCTCTACATGAAGAACCGCGGCTCGGGCGTCCCCGACGACAAGTGGGTCCGGGTCGATACGACGACGCTGGCCGACGGGAACCTGGTCACCGGCGGGGCCACCGATCCGCTGGTCGCGGCCGAGCTGCTGCGGGGGGTGCAGGAGGTCACGTACGTCGGGGAGACGGAGGTGGCGGGGACGAAGGTCCGGCACTACCGGGGGACCACCGACATCGGGCGGGCGGCCGGGAGTGCGTCGCCGGAGGTGCGGGGGGCGTTGGAGGCGGCGGCGAAAGGGTTCAGCAAGGACTCGGTGCCGTTCGACGCGTATCTGGACGAGCAGGGACGGTTGCGGAAGGTTCGGCACCGGTTCACGTACGTCAACAATGGCGTGATCGATGTCTCGTCGACGACGCTGCTGTACGGGTTCGGGACGCCGGTGACGGTCGAATTGCCCGCCAGTGCGGACATTTATGCGGGGAAGATCGCCGATTAGGGGGCGGCTGGGGGCCCGTGGACGGTGCGATCGGGCCACGGGGCGGTATCCGGAAATGGTCCATCCGTGTCATGCGCGGGGGGCCGGGGGCTCCCTACGCTGAGGAGTCGAGTGCCGATGACGATGACGGCAGATTGAGGTGACACGCGTGACTCCCGCTGGCGGTACGACGGTGCAGGACCACGTGGCGCTCGCCGAGATCGAGTTGTGCGGTGAGCTGATCATCGCCGCTTCGGCGGCGGATGAGGACCGGCTGAGTCTGGACCGGATCGACGAGGTGCTGTTGGGGCTGGCGGGCGGCTGACGCGCCGCCTCCCGGGCTCCGCCCCGGACCTGGCGCCCCAGCGTCGGCGGGGCTGGACGTGCCCGTCCGAGTGCGCGGGTGCGGCTACAGGATCGGGGCTCCGCCCCGGACCCCGCGCCTCAAACGCCGGCGAGGCTGGATGTGCCCCGGCCCAAGCCGGCCTGAAGCTGCTCCCGGCGGGGCGGGAGCTGCGGGCGGAGTCCCGGGTTCAGGTGCGCAGGAGGCGGGCGATGGCCTTGGTGGCTTCCTCCACCTTCGCGTCGATTTCGGTGCCGCCCTTGAGGGCCGCGTCGGCCACGCAGTGGCGGAGGTGTTCCTCCAGGAGCTGGAGGGCGAAGGACTGGAGGGCCTTCGTGCTCGCCGAGACCTGCGTGAGTATGTCGATGCAGTAGACGTCCTCGTCGACGAGCCGCTGCAGGCCGCGGATCTGGCCCTCGATCCGGCGCAGCCGCTTGAGGTGCTCGTCCTTCTGGTGGTGGTAGCCGTGGACGGCTCCGGAGCCCTCCGCCTCGATGGTCGTCATGAGTCCTCCAGTGGATTCGTGGTCCGTGGTGCGTGATCCGTGGTCCGGAAACGAGGGGATACCCCTCATGGGTATAGGGTACCGGGCCGCGGTCCGAGGGACAGGGGTCCAGTGTCCTCACTCTGCCTGATGGAGGACACTGGGGAACCGCCGGTTAGCCGTGGCCGGGGGATGCGCCTAGCATCAGCCTGACCGAATCCAATGCACCCCGAGGACCTCACGTGCGATTTCGTCTGACCCCCAGGGAGACGAGCTTCTACGACATGTTCGCCGCATCCGCGGACAACATCGTCACGGGCTCCAAGCTCCTGATGGAACTGCTCGGAGCGGACTCCTCCGCCCGGGCCGAGATCGCGGAGCGGATGCGGGCGGCGGAACACGCGGGCGATGACGCCACCCACGCGATCTTCCACCAGCTGAACTCCTCCTTCATCACGCCGTTCGACCGCGAGGACATCTACAACCTCGCCTCCTCGCTCGACGACATCATGGACTTCATGGAAGAGGCCGTCGACCTGGTCGTCCTCTACAACGTGGAGGAGCTCCCCAAGGGCGTCGAGCAGCAGATCGAGGTGCTGGCGCGCGCGGCCGAGCTGACCGCCGAGGCCATGCCGCACCTGCGGACGATGGACAACCTCACCGAGTACTGGATCGAGGTCAACCGTCTCGAGAACCAGGCCGACCAGATCCACCGCAAGCTGCTCGCCACGCTCTTCAACGGCAAGTACGACGCCATCGAGGTGCTGAAGCTCAAGCAGATCGTCGACGTGCTCGAAGAGGCGGCCGACGCTTTCGAGCACGTTGCGAACACGGTGGAGACCATCGCGGTCAAGGAGTCCTGAACCTCGTGGACACCTTCGCCCTGGTCGTGACCATCGGTGTCGCGCTCGGCTTTACCTATACGAACGGCTTCCACGACTCCGCGAACGCGATCGCGACCTCGGTCTCGACGCGGGCGCTGACCCCGCGCGCCGCCCTGGCGATGGCCGCCGTGATGAACCTCGCCGGTGCCTTCCTGGGCAGCGGGGTCGCCAAGACGGTCAGCAAGGGGCTCATCGAGACGCCGCACGGCGACAAGGGGATGTGGATCCTCTTCGCCGCGCTGGTCGGAGCGATCGTCTGGAACCTGATCACCTGGTACTTCGGCCTGCCCTCGTCCTCCTCGCACGCCCTCTTCGGCGGCATGGTGGGCGCGGCGCTGGCGGGCGGGATCGGCGTCATCTGGCACGGGGTGCTGGAGAAGGTCGTCATCCCGATGTTCCTGTCGCCGATCGTCGGCCTGGTCGTGGGCTACCTGGTGATGGTCGCGATCATGTGGCTCTTCCGCAGGTCCAACCCGCACAAGGCCAAGCGCGGCTTCCGCATCGCCCAGACCGTCTCGGCGGCGGGCATGGCCCTCGGCCACGGCCTCCAGGACGCCCAGAAGACCATGGGCATCGTGGTGATGGCCCTGGTCATCGCCGATGTCCAGGCCGCCGGCGACCCGATCCCGGTGTGGGTCAAGGTCGCGTGCGCGGTGATGCTCTCGCTGGGTACGTACGCGGGTGGCTGGCGCATCATGCGCACCCTGGGCCGCAAGATCATCGAGCTCGACCCGCCGCAGGGCTTCGCCGCCGAGACCACGGGCGCGTCGATCATGTACACGGCGTCCTACCTGTACCAGGCGCCGATCTCCACCACGCACGTCATCACCTCGGCGATCATGGGCGTGGGCGCGACGAAGCGGGTGAACGCGGTCCGCTGGGGCGTCGCCAAGAACATCATCCTGGGCTGGTTCATCACCATGCCGGCCGCGGCGCTGGTCGCGGCGCTGAGCTTCTGGATCGTGAACCTGGCCGTCGGCTAGCCGACCCCCTGGTCCTCGTCCGACGCCGGCCCCTCCCCGAGGCGTCCCCCCGATGTGCCGCCCGCCTTTTGGCCCACGCCGCTCGGTCATCCGGGGGACCCCTACGGACTGTCACCGGCCGACGTGGTCCCCGCTGCCTAGCGTGAGCGTCCGTCAGCACACGAGGACACAGGGAGAACAGGCATGCGCACAGTCCGCTCGGGGCAGCTCATCACGGTCGCGGCCACGGCGATGGGGGTGGGGCTGGCCGGCCTGGTCGGCGCGGCCCCGTCGCACGCCGCGGCGACCACCACGGTCCGCTGCTCCAGCCAGAGCCTGCAAACCGCGATCAACGCCGCGGCGGCGGGTGACACCCTGCGGCTCTCCGGGCACTGCGTGGGCCCGTTCACGGTCAACAAGAACCTGACCCTCGCCAGTGCAAAGGGCGAGGAGGCCGTCCTCGACGGCAACCAGGGCGGCAGCACCCTGACCGTCACCGGGGCAGGCGTGCAGGTGAAGCTGGAGAAGCTGAGGATCATCGGCGGCCGTGCGACCGCCGGGGGCGGCATCAACAATCTGGGCGCCACGGTGAAGGTGGTCCGCTCCGAGATCAGCGAGAACACCGCCGACACCGGAGGCGGCATCAACAACCAGAACGGCGGCACGGTGAACGTCGACCACTCCACGGTGCGCCACAACAGCGCCGGCTTCGGCGGCGGCCTGTACAACGCCTCCGGCACGCTGAACGTGACCGAATCCAAGGTGTTCGACAACACCGCCACCACCGGCAACGGAGGCGGCCTGTACAACGCCGGCACCGCGACCCTGACCCGGTCCTCGGTGGACCACAACTCCGCCGTCCGAGGGGGAGGCATCCGCAACGTCGGATCCGGCACCACGCTGACGCTCAGCCATACCAAGGTGCGCTTCAACCTGGCGACGCTGCAGGGCGGCGGCATCAGCGTCGACGAGGACGCCGCGGTCCGGTTGCGGGACTCCAAGGTCACCGACAACACCGCCAGCGGCGGCCCCGGAAGCGGCGGCGGCATCCGTACCGAGGGCGGCGAGGTGACGCTGACCCGCTCCACGGTGGAGGACAACCACCCGGAGAACTGTGCTCCGGCCGGAGCCGTCCCCAACTGCACCGACTAGCGCCGCGACGAAAGCGGGCCGGCTCCCCCCACCCAGGGGGAGCCGGCCCTTTTTCTTTCTTTCGCCTTGCGGTGGCACCGCCATGCAGCACCGCAGGACGTTCAGGACATCTCTTTAGCCGAAGCGGCCGGAGATGTAGTCCTCGGTGGCCTGCACGGACGGGTTGGAGAAGATCCGGTCCGTGTCGTCGATCTCGACGAGCTTGCCGGGCTGGCCCACGGCCGCCAGGTTGAAGAAGGCCGTACGGTCGGAGACGCGGGCGGCCTGCTGCATGTTGTGCGTCACGATGACGATCGTGAAGCGCTCCTTGAGCTCGCCGATCAGGTCCTCGATCGCGAGGGTGGAGATCGGGTCGAGGGCCGAGCAGGGCTCGTCCATCAGCAGGACCTGCGGCTCGACCGCGATGGCGCGGGCGATGCACAGACGCTGCTGCTGGCCGCCGGAGAGGCCTGAGCCCGGCTTGTTCAGGCGGTCCTTGACCTCGTTCCAGAGGTTGGCGCCCTGGAGGGACTTCTCCACGATGTCGGTCAGCTCGGACTTCTTGAAGCTGCCGTTCAGGCGCAGGCCCGCCGCCACGTTGTCGAAGATCGACATGGTGGGGAAGGGGTTCGGGCGCTGGAAGACCATGCCGACCGTGCGGCGGACCGCGACCGGGTCCACGCCGGGGCCGTACAGGTTCTCGTCGTCCAGGAGCACCTTGCCCTCGACGCGGCCGCCGGGGGTGACCTCGTGCATGCGGTTCAGGGTGCGCAGGAAGGTGGACTTGCCGCAGCCGGACGGGCCGATGAAGGCGGTCACGGAGCGGGGCTCCACGGTCATCGAGATGTCATCGATGGCCTTGTGGCTGCCGTAGAAGGCGGAAAGGCCGCTGACGTCGATTCGCTTGGCCATGAGGGGTCACTTCGCTTTCATATGGCCGCGTCAGCGACCGGTCTTCGGGGCCTTCCAGCGGGCTATGCCGCGGGCCACCAGATTCAGGATCATGACGAAGGCGATCAGGACGAGCGCTGCGGCCCATGCCCGGTCGTAGGAGGCTTCACTGCCGACCTTGTACTGCTCCCAGATGTAGAGGGGGAGCGAGGACTGGGCGCCTTCGAAGGGGTTTCCGTTGATCAGCTGGGAGCCGAAGACCAGCAGCATGATCGGCGCGGTCTCACCGGCGATACGGGCCACTGCCAGCATGACACCGGTGGAGATGCCGCCGATGGCGGTGGGGAGCACGACCTTGAGGATCACGCGCCACTTCGGCACACCGAGGGCGAGGGCGGCCTCGCGCAGCTCGTTCGGAACGAGCTTGAGCATCTCCTCGGTGGAGCGGACCACGACGGGCATCATCAGGATCGACAGGGCCATGGCGCCGGCGAAGCCGGAGGGGCCGAAGCCGAGCATCAGGTTCCAGGTCGTGAGGATGAACAGGCCCGCGACGATGGAGGGGATGCCGGTCATGACGTCGACGAAGAAGGTCACGGCCTTGGCGAGCTTGCCCTTGCCGTACTCGACCAGGTAGACGGCCGTCAGCAGGCCGATGGGGGCCGCGATCGCGGTGGCCAGGCCGACCTGCTCGATCGTGCCGAGCAGCGCGTGGTAGACGCCGCCGCCCTGGTCGAAGCTGGTCACTCCGTTCATGGAGTGGCCGAGGAAGTTGCCGTCGAGGAGCTTGATGCCGCGGCTGATCGTGGTCCACATCAGCGAGAGCAGCGGGATGACCGCGAGGACGAAGCAGACCCAGACGACGGAGGTCGCGACGCGGTCCTTGGCCTGGCGCCGGTTCTCGACGACCGCGCTGGCGGTGTACGTGATCGCGACGAACAGGAGGGCCGCGAGCAGGCCCCACTGGACCTTGCTGTGCAGGTCGAAGACGAGGCCGATGCCGCTGCCGAGGGCGACCGAGAGGACGGCGATGCCGGCCGGGGCCCAGCGGGGCAGGCCGCCGCGGGTCAGGCGGGCGGGTGCGACGGACCGGGGGGCCCGGGCGGGGCGCTGGTCCTGGAGTGCGTGGCTCATCAGGCGTTCGCCCCCGAGAAGTCCTTGCGACGGGCGATGATCAGGCGGGCTGCACCGTTGACCAGCAGGGTGAGCAGGAAGAGGACCAGACCGGAGGCGATCAGCGCGTCCCGGCCGAACTCGTTGGCCTCGTCGAACTTCGCGGCGATGTTCTGCGCGAAGGTTCCGCCGCCCGGGTTCAGGAGGTGGAACGAGATCAGGAAGCTCGGGGAGAGGACGGTGGCGACGGCCATGGTCTCGCCGAGTGCGCGGCCGAGGCCGAGCATCGAGGCGGAGATGACGCCGGAGCGGCCGAAGGGCAGCACCGACATCCGGATGACCTCCCAGCGGGTCGCGCCGAGGGCCAGGGCGGCCTCCTCGTTCATGCGCGGGACCTGCAGGAAGACCTCGCGGCTGACGCTGGTCACGATCGGCAGGATCATGATCGCGAGCAGGATGCCGACGGTGAAGAGCGAGCGGGCGACGCCGACCTGGGTCTTCTCGAAGACGTACGTCCAGCCGAGGTACTCGTCGAGCCAGAGGTTCAGGCCGTTCAGCTGCGGGACGAGGAAGAGGGCGCCCCAGATGCCGTAGATGATCGACGGCACGGCGGCCAGCAGGTCGACCACGTACGCGAGGGGGGCGGCCAGCCTGCGCGGCGCGTAGTGCGAGATGAACAGGGCGATGCCGACGGCGATCGGGACCGCGATGGCCATCGCGATGATCGAGCTGACGACGGTGCCGAAGAGCAGGACGGCGATGCCGAAGACGGGGGGGTTGGCCGACGCGTTCCAGTCGAAGGTGGTGAGGAAGTTGCCCTCGTTCTTCGACAGGGCGATCGAGGCCCGGTAGGTGAGGAAGACGGCGATCGACGCCATGATCACCAGGAGCAGGATGCCGGATCCCTTGGAGAGCCCGGCGAAGATCTTGTCACCGGCGCGGCCGGTGGACCTCTCGCTCTTGGAGACAGGCGGAGCCGTGTCTATCTGGGTGGGTGTGCTGGAAGCCATGGTCTTTCCGGTCTGTGTGGGGGGCGAGCCCCCTGGCGGCGGTGCACCGGATTTCCCCCGGGTGGAGGGGAAGGGTCCCGCGGGCCGGTCCGCCCCCCGGACGGGGGGAGCGGACCGGGCCCCGGGATCAGGGATCAGCCCAGCGAGGCGATGGCCGCGCGGACCTTGGTGTTGATCTCGGCCGGGATCGGCGCGTAGCCGTTCTCGGTGAGGACCTTCTGGCCCGCGTCCGAGGCGGCGTAGTTCAGGAAGGACTTCACGGTGGCGAGCGTCTCGGGCTTGTTGCCCTTGTCGCAGACGACCTCGTACGTCACCAGTGTGAGCGGGTAGGCGCCCTCGGCCTTGGTGGTGTAGTCGAGCTTCAGGGCCAGGTCGGAACCGGTGCCGGAGACCTTGGCGGCGGCGATGGCCTTGGAGGCGTTCTCACCGGTGGCCTTGACCGGGGCGGAGGCGCCGGTGTTCAGGTCGACGGTCTTGATGCTCTGCGAGCTGGCGAAGGAGAGCTCGAAGTAGCCGATCGCGCCGTCGACCTGCTTGACCTGCGCGGCGACGCTGGCGGAGCCGGAGGCGGCCTGGCCGCCCGGGGCGGCCCACTTCTTCGCGGGCTCGTACGGCCAGGCGTCGGGGGCGGTGGCCTTGAGGTACTTGGTGACGTTCTCGGTGGTGCCCGAGTCGTCGGAGCGGTGGAACGCCTGGATGGCGGTCGAGGGAAGCGTGACGCCCGGGTTCAGCTTCTTGATCGCCTCGTCGTCCCACTTCTTGATCTTGTCGTTGAAGATGTTGGCGATCGTGGCGGCGTCGAGGTTCAGCTTGTCCACGCCGGAGACGTTGAAGCCGAGGGCGATGGGGCCGCCGACCATCGGCAGGTCGATGCCCTGGCCGCCGGTGCAGACCTTCTTCGACTCCTCGACCTGCTCCGGCTTCAGCGCCGAGTCGGAGCCGGCGAAACCGACGGTGCCCTGGTTGAAGGCGACGATGCCCTCACCGGAGGAGGAGGACTTGTAGTTCACCTCGACGCCCGGGCAGGCGGCCATGTAGTTCTTCACCCACAGCTCGACCGCGTTCTTCTGCGCGGAGGAGCCGGACGCCAGGAGCTTGCCCTTGGCGTCGTCGCACTTGATGTCGCCCGCGGCGGCCGAGGGCTTCGCCGTGCCGTCCGCGGTCTTCGTGTTGTCGTCCGAGCCGCACGCCGTGAGGACCAGGGCGCCGGACACGACAAGCGCCCCGAGGGCGGAGGCACGAAGCATGTTCTTGCGCTGAAGCTTCACTTTCGGGTGTTCCTTCCAGAAGCCGCCGGCCGTTTCCGTATCGGGGCGGCGTGCGAAGAGGACTACGTCGGTGTGCCCGGCCGGGCCGCGCGACTTGCGGGCGACTCACACCGTGCACGACTGAAATTAGGCAGAACAGGTGAAGCGGCCGACCGGGCCGAGTGAACGGACGGTGAACCGTGGCGGACGACCCGGTGCGTTCCGGCGGGTCCGCACACGGGCGTAACCATCCGTTACCCGGCCGTTATCTCGACGTGACTCCCGACGGCACGGGCGCCGGGAGCCAGACGTGCCGGAAGGCGAGGCGGGCGGCCTCGGCCTCGTGGCGCTGGTCGGCGTGGAGCACGCCGAGCGCGTAGGCCGTGGCGGGCGCGATGCGCGGGGTGCGGGCGGCGGTCGCCGAGGCCCCCGCGGCCTCGGCGGCGTCGCGGTGGCGGTCCAGTGCCTCACCGGCGAGTTCCAGCCGGGTCACGTCCGCGCCCAGCGCCTCCTGCGCGTACCGGTGGACCCGTAGGAGGCGGCGTACCTCGTGCCAGAGCCCGTCACGGTCCGCGTTGTACGGGTGCTCCTCCTCGGCGGGCGGCAGCGCGGCCACCGCCGCCGACAGGCGGGTTTCGGCCACCTCTGCCAGCGGTACGAGGACCTCCGCGACCCGCCCCCGGGCCGCGACGGC
Organism: Streptomyces sp. NPDC057010; assembly: GCF_042673805.1. Taxonomy (NCBI): domain Bacteria; kingdom Bacillati; phylum Actinomycetota; class Actinomycetes; order Kitasatosporales; family Streptomycetaceae; genus Streptomyces; species Streptomyces sp. NPDC057010. The sequence goes on from NZ_JBHUSC010000025.1 coordinate 24,102, forward strand.
GTCCAGCGGGACCTCCGAGGCCAGGACCGCCACGGCGTCCGCCACCGCATGGAAGCGGGCGGAGCCGAGCGCCTGGAGGGTCGCCGAGTGGGCGCGGGTCCGGGCCAGGGTCAGCTGGCGCTCCAGCAGCGCGCCCGCCCGGGCCGAGCCCACCGTGAGCGCGCCCGCGCCGCCGCGCGGCGCCGGGACCTCGGGCGTCCCCGACAGCCGGTGCAGCGCGTCCAGGAGCCGCACCAGCCGGGCCGCGTACGCGTGCTCGTCGGCCAGGGTCGAGGACAGCCACACCAGCTCGGTGCGCAGCGAGTCCGCCCAGGACGATTCGGTCACCACCCGGAAGGTGGCCAGGGAGCCGCTGATGCGGCGCGCAGCCCCCCGCAGGCCGCGCGCCGCATCGATGCCCCCGGCGGCATCGGCCCCGCCCGCTGCGCCTTCGTCGTGCAGGCGCAGCGCGCGGAGGAAAACGGTGGCCTGCGAGCGCAGGTACGTGCCGAGCACGTCACCCGCGTCCGCCCGTGCCATCGGGTCATGTTTTGGCTGAGCCACGCCGGCGCCTCCGGGCGTCTATGAGCATCTCCTGTACGTGCCGCAGCGGCTGGCCGTCCGCGTCCGTGCTGTGCCGGGTCCATTCGCCGTCCGGGCCCAGGTGCCAGGAGGACGTGAGGTCGGACATCCCGGTTTCCAGCATCCGGTCCAGGGCCGCGCGGTGGGCCGGGTCGGCGACCCTGACCAGTGCCTCGATACGGCGGTCGAGGTTGCGGTGCATCATGTCGGCGCTGCCGATCCACACCTCGGGCTCGCCGCCGTTGCCGAAGGCGAAGACCCGGGAGTGCTCCAGGAAGCGGCCGAGGATCGAGCGGACCCGGATGTTCTCCGAGAGCCCGGGGACCCCGGGGCGCACCGCGCAGATCCCGCGGACCCAGATGTCGATGGGGACCCCCGCCCGGGAGGCCCGGTAGAGCGAGTCGATGAGCGCTTCGTCGACGATCGAGTTCATCTTCAGGCGCACGGAGGCGGGACGGCCGGACCGGTGGTGGTCGGCCTCCTTGTCGATGCGCGCTATCAGGCCGTCGCGCAGCGAGCGCGGCGCCACCATCAGGCGGCGGTAGGTCTCGCGGCGCGAGTAGCCGGACAGCCGGTTGAAGAGGTCGGAGAGGTCCGCGCCGACCTGCGGGTCGGCGGTGAGCAGGCCGAGGTCCTCGTAGAGGCGCGCCGTCTTGGGGTGGTAGTTGCCGGTGCCGACGTGCGCGTAGCGACGCAGCGTGTCGCCCTCCTGGCGGACGACGAGCGACAGCTTGCAGTGGGTCTTGAGGCCGACGAGGCCGTAGACGACGTGGCAGCCGGACTCCTCCAGCTTGCGCGCCCACTTGATGTTGGCCTGCTCGTCGAAGCGGGCCTTGATCTCGACCAGTACGAGGACCTGCTTGCCGGATTCGGCGGCGTCGATCAGGGCGTCCACGATCGGGGAGTCGCCGGAGGTGCGGTAGAGCGTCTGCTTGATCGCGAGGACGTCCGGGTCGGCGGCGGCCTGCTCCAGGAAGGCCTGCACCGAGGTGGAGAAGGAGTCGTACGGGTGGTGCAGCAGGACGTCCCGCTCGCGCAGGGCGGCGAAGATGTCGGGCGCGTGCGCGGACTCGACCTCGGCGAGGTCCCGGTGGGTGCCGGCGACGAACTTCGGGTACTTCAGCTCCGGCCGGTCCAGGGAGGAGATCCCGAAGAGGGCGGTCAGGTCCAGCGGGCCGGGCAGCGGGTAGACCTCGGAGGCGTTGACCTTCAGCTCCTGGACGAGGAGGTCCAGGACGCCGGGGTCGATGGACTCCTCGACCTCCAGGCGGACGGGCGGGCCGAAGCGGCGCCGCATGAGCTCCTTCTCCAGGGCCTGGAGGAGGTTCTCGGCGTCGTCCTCCTCCACCTCCAGGTCCTCGTTGCGGGTCACGCGGAACATGTGGTGCGCGAGCACCTCCATGCCGGGGAACAGCTCCTCCAGGTGCGCGGCGATGACGTCCTCCAGCGGGACGTAGCGCTGCGGGGAGGCCTCCAGGAAGCGGGAGAGGAGGGGCGGGACCTTGACGCGGGCGAAGTGGCGGTGGCCGCTGACGGGGTTGCGTACGACGACGGCCAGGTTGAGGGAGAGGCCGGAGATGTACGGGAAGGGGTGCGCGGGGTCCACGGCCAGCGGGGTGAGCACCGGGAAGATCTGGTTCCGGAACAGCGTGAAGAGGCGGGCCTGCTCCTTCTCGGTGAGGTCGGGCCAGCGGATGAGGTGCACGCCCTCTTCGGCGAGGGCCGGGGCGATGTCCTGCTGGAAGCAGGCGGCGTGCCGGGCCATGAGCTCGCGCGAGCGGGTCCAGATCAGGTCCAGGACCTCACGGGGCTGGAGGCCCGAGGCCGAACGGGTGGCGACGCCGGTCGCGATGCGGCGCTTGAGGCCGGCGACGCGGACCATGAAGAACTCGTCGAGGTTGCTCGCGAAGATCGCGAGGAAGTTGGCGCGCTCGAGGAGGGGGGTGGTGGGGTCCTCGGCGAGCTCCAGCACGCGCTCGTTGAAGGCGAGCCAGCTGCGCTCCCGGTCGAGGAAGCGGCCCGGGGGGAGCTCGCCGGCGTCCTTGTCCTCGTAGGCGTCCAGATCGGCGTCGAGGTCGGGATCGAGGTCGATGTGGGGGCGGTGGGCGGAGATCGACCCCAGACGTGCGGGGGTGGCGCCGTTCGCTGCCGCGGCGGGGTGAGACGGGTGCTGGGCGGGGACCTCGGTGGGGCCGGCGCTGGGCTGGTGGCTCATGACTCCATTCTTCCGCGCGCGCGGGAGGACAGGCGCGTCGGAAGTGTCGGCCGTCAGTCGGAGGCGGGGCTGCCGGGGCTGCATGGGGGGAGAGTCGCAAGCGCGTCTTAATGCCCGGTGAATGGCGCGTGGCTTCCCGGCTCCGGATCTGCGGCCGGGGGTGCGGGCGCGGCCCGATCCCCGGGGCCCCGCCCCGGACCCCGCGGCTCAAGCGCCGGCGGGGCTGGGTTTGGCTGCCTGAGTGCGCGGGTGCGGCTTCAGGATCGGGGCTCCGCCCCGGGCCCCGCGGCTCAAGCGCCGGCGGGGCTGGGTTTGGCTGCCTGAGTGGGCTGGTGCGGCTTCAGGGTCGGGGCTGCGCCCCGTGCCCCGCGCCCCAAGCGCCGGAGGCGCTGGATGTGGCCGCCTGAGTCCGCGGGTGCGGCTCAAAGACCGGGGCTCCGCCCCGTACCCCGCTCCTCAAACGCCGGAGGGGCTGGATTCAGGCGCCGGCGGCTGGATTGCCCGGAGGGCAATTTCAGCCCCGCCGGCGTTTGAGGCGCCGCCGGAGGCAAAACCGGGCCCGCCGGTGTTTGAGGCGCGGGGGCCGGGGCGGAGCCCCGGAGCATGGTGGGGGCCGGGCGGGGCCGGGTGTAGTCCGGTCAGCTTTCCGTGCGGTACATCAGGTCCACCTCGTGGGTCGTGAAGCCGAGGCCCTCGTAGACGGCGAGGGCCGCCGGGTTGTCGGCGTCGACGTAGAGCATCGCCGTCGGGAGCCCGGAGTCCGCCAGGTGGCGCAGGCCGATGGACGTCAGGGCCTTGCCGAGGCCGCCGCCCTGGACGCCCGGGCGGACGCCCAGTACGTAGACCTCGCCCAGCTGTTCCTCCCGGTGGACCTTGGTCCAGTGGAAGCCCACCAGCTCGCCCTCCCGCTCCGCGAGGAAGAAGCCCTTCGGGTCGAACCACGGCTGCGCGATCCGGTCGTTGAGGTCCCGCTGGGTCAGCGAGCCCTGCTCGGGGTGGTGGGCGAAGGCGGCCGCGTTCGCCGCGAGCCAGGCGGCGTCGTCCGCCCCGGGGACGAAGGTGCGGATGGTGACCTCGGGAGGGAGGACCGGCTCCGGCAGCGGGGCGGCTTCCGTGCCCAGGGGCCTGCGGAGCTGGCGCAGTTCGCGGAACAGGGTCAGGCCCAGCACCTGGGCGAGGTGCCGGGCGGCCGATTTGCCCCCGTGTGCCCAGACCCGGATCCGCTTTCCGGAGGCGGCCAGCAGGGCCGTGCCCAGCGCCCGCCCGTGGCCGCGCCCGCGCAGCGCCGGGTGGATGACCAGCTCGGCGGCCGGGGCCTCCACCGGGTCGGTGTCCTCCAGTTGCCCGTATCCGGCGAGGCGGCCGCCGTCGGTGAGCAGGAAGTGCCGGATGCCCTCCCGCGGCCCGCCGCGCAGCTGGAGCCGTCCCTGCTCGGAGACGGCGGTGGTGCCGTCGGTGCGCGCCGCCTCCTCGATCAGGGCGAGCACTGCCGCGGCCTGTTCTTCCGTCAGCTCGTCGAGGGTCTGAATCTGCCGTCCCGGCTCCAGGGCCGCTGCTGCGTCAGTCATGTCACGAGCCTACGACCGTCGCGGGCACCCGGAGGGGGCGGGCGCGGAGTCGGTCCGTCTTCTGCACGTAACCAGCTCGATACCCGTTCCCCCCTGTCGTGCTACGCGCGTTGACAATAGGCTGCGGCGGACCTCCCATGCAGTATCGCTGTCCACAAAGGGGATTAAATGTCAGCGACGCCACAACGGCACCGCCGAGCCCGCCGGTTGACCTTCACCGCCCTCGCCGTCACGGCCGGGGCCGGGGCGATGGTCGCCGCCGCCCTGCCGGCCGGAGCCGCGAGTGGTGGCGGTCCCGGCGGCAAGAGCCGGACCGTCGACGTGCAGATGCTGTCGTTCAACGACTTCCACGGCACGCTGGAGCCCCCGCAGGGCTCCTCCGGCAGCGTGACCGAGCGTCAGGCCGACGGCACCACCAAAGCCATACCCGCGGGCGGGGTCGAGTACCTCGCGACCGGCCTGCGCGAGGCCCGCAAGGGCCACGAGTACTCCGTCACCGCCGCAGCCGGTGACATGATCGGCGGCAGCCCGATGCTGTCCGGGCTCTTCCACGACGAGCCGAGCGTCGAGGCGCTGAACAAGCTCAAGCTGGACGTCACGAGCGTCGGCAACCACGAGTTCGACGAGGGCAAGACCGAGCTGCGCCGCATGCAGTACGGCGGCTGCCACCCGGTCGAGGGCTGTTTCGAGTACGGCAAGGAGTTCACGGGCTCCGAGTTCAAGTACCTCGCCGCGAACGTGACGGACGAGAAGACCAAGCGTCCGCTGATGTCGCCCACCTTCATCTGGAAGAAGGGGGACGTGAAGATCGGTTTCATCGGCGTCACCCTGGAGGGCACTCCGGACGTCGTCACCGCCGAGGGCGTCAAGGGCCTCAAGTTCGGCGACGAGGTCGAGACGATCAACAAGTACGCCGCCGAGCTGAACAAGCAGGGCGTGAAGTCGATCGTCGCGCTGATCCACGAGGGCGGCCTGCCCGCGAGCGGCGCGTACAACTACGACTGCAACGTCCCGGGCGCCGGCGCCGGCATCTCGGGCGCGATCGTGGACATCGCCAAGAACGTGGACCCGAAGGTCGACGCCCTGGTGACCGGCCACACGCACCAGGCGTACTCGTGCAACATCCCCGACCCGGCGGGCAACCCGCGCACGGTGACCTCGGCCGCCTCCTACGGCCGGCTGTTCACGGACACCACGCTCACCTACGACCGCCAGACCAAGGACATCGTCCGTACGCCGGTGACCTCGCCGAAGCCGGTCAACAAGCTGGTCAGCCGGGACGTGCCCAAGGCCCCCGACATGACCGAGCTGATCGACCGGTGGAAGAAGCTGGCGGCCCCGGTCGCCAACCGTCCGATGGGTTACATCTCCGCCGACATCGCGGGCCGCGGCTCGGAGTCCCCGGAGAAGCCGCTCGGCGACCTGATCGCCGACGCGCAGCTGGAGGCCACGGCCCCCGCCGACAAGGGCGGCGCGCAGCTGGCCATCATGAACCCGGGCGGCATCCGTGCCGACCTGGCCTACAAGGCCGCGGGTGACGAGGGCGACGGCGTCGTGACGTACGGCGAGTCCTACACGGTTCAGCCGTTCAACAACCTGATGAACATCGTGGACCTGACCGGCGCGCAGCTGATCACCGCGCTCCAGCAGCAGGTCAGCGGTACGGTCAACGGCCCGAACCCGAAGATCCTCCAGGTGTCGAAGGGCTTCACCTACACCCTGGACATGACGAAGACGGGCGCGGACCGCATCGTCGTGGACTCGGTGAAGCTGAACGGTGCGGCGATCGACCCCGCCAAGACCTACCGCGTCGCGATGAACGAGTTCCTCGCGGGCGGCGGTGACGGCTTCACCGTCCTGAAGGAGCACAAGAACAAGCTCGTCGGCGTGCCCGACCTGGACGCCTTCAACGCCTACCTGGCCAAGTCGACGGCGGCGGCCCCGATCGCCCCGCCGGCGGCCGACCGCATCACCGTCGTCAAGTAGGACGACGGACGCGACCCCGAGGGGGGGGGGGGGCCCGGGGGCCGCCGCCCCCAGCTCCCGTTCCGCGGGCGGCGCCCCCCCGCCCCCCGCCGGCGCCCCCCCCCAACCCGGGCCTAACGTCGCCCCCGGGCCCCCCCCCCGGGGGGGGGGGGGGCCGGGGGCCCCCCCCCCCCCTCCTCCGTTCCCGCGTCACAGGCCGGCGAGGAACGTCCCGACGGCCGCGTGGAAGGCGTCCGGTCGGGTGAAGGGCACGAAGTGGTCCCCGTCCAGGGGGATGTACGAGGTTCCCGGGCGCCGGGCGACCATCGCGTCGGCCGTGGCCTGCGGGAGGGGTGCGCTGCCGGTGGCGTGGATCAGCACGGCGGGGCAGTGGCTGCCGAGCCAGGCGTCCCAGTGGTCGCCGCGCGCCCCGGCGATGGCGTCGAGCATGTCCTGCGGGTGGTACGGGAGCCGCCAGCCGCCGTCGGGCAGCGGGCGCAGGGCCTGCGCGACGAACTGCGAGCCGATCGGGCCGGCCGCCTCCAGGAGTTCCTCGCGGGTGGCCGCGGTGTGGCGCATGGTGTGCAGGAACTCGAACCCGGCGGGCGCCCGCCCTGGCTCGGGGGCTCCGGTGAGGGGGACCTCGATGGTGGAGTCGACGTTGATGAGGGCGCCGACCCGGTCGGGGTGCCCGGCCGCCAGGTGCGTGGCGGTGATGCCGCCCAGCGAGTAGCCGAGGACGGTCACCGGGTCGTGCAGGCCGAGGTGGTCCAGGAGGGCGAGGGCGTCGGCGACGAACCCCTCGGTGCGGTAGTGCGGGGCGCGGTCGGAGTCGCCGTGGCCGCGCTGGTCGGGGGCGATGACGCGCCACTCGCCGCCGAGGGCCTGGGCCAGGCCGATGAAGGCGCCGCCTTCGGAGAGCCCGCCGTGCAGGGCGAGCAGGGGGCGGCCGGTGCCGCCGGAGTCCAGGTAGGACAGGGTGCGGTCGTCGATCTTCAGTTCGTGGCGCATGGCGTCTCCCCGTTGGTTCCTCGGCCTCGCGGCTTCCGGTGGCTTCAGCCTGCCAGGAGTTGGGCGCTTGCGCAATACGGTTGTCTTGGGCGCTTGCCCAAGAAGAGGGCGCGGCTACGATCGCCGCATGGGAAATCGCGAGGACCTGCTGGCCGGAGCGCGCCGCTGCCTGGAGGAGAAGGGGTACCTGCGCACGACCGTGCGCGACATCGCCACGGCCTCGCAGGTGAGCATGGCGGCGATCGGCTACCACTTCGGATCGCGCGAGGCCCTGCTCAACCAGGCGCTCTTCGCCGCGATGGAGGAGTGGGCCGCGGGCTCCGGCCGCCTCGCCGGCCAGGGCGACACGCCGGGGGAGCGGTACGCCGACACCTGGGACCGCAAGATCCGCGACTTCGGCGAGATGCGCTGGCTGTGGCTGGCCTCCGTCGAGGCCTTCGTGCACGCGCAGTCGGCGCCCGAGCTGCTCGCGATCCTGGCCGAAGGCCAGCGCCGGAACCGGCGGGTGGTGGCCGCGGCGCTGCGCGGGGTCCCCGAGAGCGAGGTGTCCGAGGAGGACGTACGGGCCCTCGGCTCGATGCACATCGCGCTGCTGAGCGGGGTGATGGTGCAGACCCTGACCGACCCGGGACAGGCACCGACCGGGGGTGAACTCCTCCAAGGGCTGCGCACGATGGTCGAGTTGCTCGAAAGCTGACCGCTACCGACGGGTAGTAAAGGCTGCTTCCGCACGCCATAATCCGGTCCCACCACTGGGTCGGCAAAGGGGCGGGCATGGGCGTGGCATCGGCTACGGGCACGGGCACGGACGCGGGAACGGCTACGGCTGCGGACGCGGGCACGGCGGCGAGAACGCGCCCCGGCGCGGGCCCGGGCCTGGGCCGGCGCGGCTTCCTGGCCGGCGCCCTCGCCGCGGGCACGGCCATGGCGTTCGGCGCCGCGGCGGCCGCCCCGGCCTCCGCGCGGACCCTCGGCACGCAGGACTGGATGGCCGGCCTGGCCGACTCCACCGCCCTCCAGCGCATGACCATCCCCGGCACCCACGACTCCGGCGCCACCAAGGGCGGCCTCTACGTGGCCTGCCAGAACACCTCGATCGCCCAACAGCTCGACTCGGGCATCCGCTTCCTCGACGTCCGCTGCCGGGTCACCGGCGGCTCGTTCGCCATCCACCACGCGGCGTTCTTCCAGGACCTGATGTTCGGCGACGTGCTCGTCGCCTGCGCGAACTTCCTCGCCGCGCACCCCTCCGAGACCGTCCTGATGCGGGTCAAGCAGGAGTACTCCACGGACGGCGACGCCACCTTCCGCGCCGTCTTCGACGACTACCTGGACCACCGCGGCTGGCGCCCGCTGTTCCGCATCGCCGACACCCTGCCGAACCTCGGGCAGGCCCGCGGCAAGGTGGTCCTCCTCGCCGACAACGGCGGGCTGCCGGGCCTGCGCTACGGCGACGGCAACGTCTTCGACATCCAGGACGACTACAACACCGAGCCCTTCGCCAAGCGCGGCCGGATCGAGAACCACTTCCGCAAGGCCGTCCAGCAGCCCGGGAAGCTGTTCGTGAACTACACCAGCACCGCCGCCTACATGCCGCCGCGCTGGAACTCCGACCGGCTCAATCCGCAGGTGCACGCCTTCGTCGACGGCGGGGAGCTGGCCGGCCGGGCCGGGCTCGGGATCGTCCCGATGGACTTCCCGAACACCCGCTCCGGCCTGGTCGCCTCACTGATCCGGCACAACTGACGGCCCGCCCGGCGGCAGCGTCGGCGCGCCCGGGAAGCGGAGCACCGCCTCCGTCCCCGGGCCGCCGTCCGCTGCCGCCCGCAGCTGCGCGCTGCCGCCCGCGCGCTGCACCGTACGGGCCACGATGGACAGGCCCAGGCCGCTGCCGGGCAGGGCGCGGGCCTGCGGGGAGCGCCAGAACCGCTCGAAGACGTGCGGGAGTTCCTCCGCCGGGATACCCGGCCCGTGGTCCCGGACGGCCAGCTCCCCCGCCCGCAGCGTCACCGTGACCGCGCCGCCGGGCGGGCTGAACTTCACCGCGTTGTCGAGGACGTTGACCACCGCGCGCTCCAGGGCGGCCGCCTCGCCCCGTACGTACCAGGGCTCCAGGTGGGCGGTGAACTCCAGCTCGGGGCCGCGCAGCCGGGCCCGGGACAGCGCGCTCCCGGCGATCTCGTGCAGGCCCACCACGCCCAGCGGGCCGTGCGGGACGGCGTCCGGGCGCGACAGCTCCTGGAGGTCCCCGATCAGCGCGGCGAGCTCCGTCATCTGCGCCTTGACGGAGGCCAGCAGCTCCTTGCGGTCCTCGGGCGGGATGGCCCGGCCGGTCTCCTCGCTGCGCGCGAGCAGCTCGATGTTCGTACGGAGCGAGGTGAGCGGGGTGCGCAGCTCGTGCCCGGCGTCGGCGATCAGCTGCGCCTGCCGCTCCTGGGAGGAGGCGAGGGAGGCCGTCATGGAGTTGAAGGACCGCGACAGGCGGGCGATCTCGTCGTCGCCCTCGTCGGGGATCCGCACGGTGAGGTCTTCGGTGCGGGCGATGTGCTCGACGGCGTCGGTCAGTTCGTCGACGGGCCGCAGTCCCGTACGGGCCACCCAGAGGCCGGCCGCGCCGGCGCCGACGACTCCGACGGCGGAGACGAAGAGCAGCACCCAGGCCAGGGTGGACAGGGGCTTGTCGACATCGGCGAGCGGCTTGGCGACGGACAGTGCGGCGGGCTGCCCCTGCAGGAGGGCGGGCTGGGTGTAGACGCGGACGGGAGTGCCGTCGGACGTGGTCGCGTCGTAGAGGACGGGGCCCCGCCGGCGCTGGGCGACCTCCAGGTCGGTGTCGGTGACCTGGAGGGTGCTCCGGCCGTCGACCCAGCAGTGGCCGCCGTTGGGCAGCACGATCTGCACCTGCGCGCTGAGGTTGTTGGAGGGCCGCTCCGGCAGGGCGGCGCCGGCGACGCAGCCGAACGCCTTGTACACCTGGTTGGCCTGGGCCTCGGCGTTGGTGGCGCGCAGCGTGCTGTCCAGCTGGTCGCGGAGCTGGCTGCGCACCATCACCCAGGACACGGCGGCCACGGCCGCCACGGCCAGCGCCACCGCCACCGTGACCAGCAGCGCCAGGCGGGAGCGCAGCGGCAGCGCGCGGAATCTGGCGGCCGGGCTCACTCGGGACCGCTCTCGCCGGCCCGCAGCACGTAGCCGACCCCGCGCACGGTGTGGACCACGCGCGGCTCGCCGCCCGCCTCGGTCTTGCGGCGCAGGTACATCACGTACACGTCCAGGGAGTTGGAGCTGGGCTCGAAGTCGAAGCCCCAGACGGTCTTGAGGATCTGCTCGCGGGTGAGGACCTGGCGGGGGTGGGCGAGGAACATTTCCAGGAGCGTGAACTCGGTCCGGGTCAGTTCCACCTGGCGCCCGGCCCGGGTGACCTCCCGGGTGGCGAGGTCCATGCGCAGGTCGCCGAAGGTCAGCGCGTCCTCGTGGCTGTCGGCGCCGGGCCGCGGGGCGGCGTAGGAGCTGCGGCGCAGCAGGGCGCGGACGCGGGCGAAGAGCTCGTCCAGCTCGAAGGGCTTGACGAGGTAGTCGTCGGCGCCCGCGTCGAGGCCGGTGACGCGGTCGCCGACGGTGTCGCGGGCGGTGAGCATCAGGACCGGGGTGACACTGCCCGCGGAGCGCAGCCGCCGGGCCGCCGTCAGACCGTCCATCCGGGGCATCTGGATGTCCAGGACGATCAGGTCGGGGGCGTACGAGGCCGCCTTGTCGAGGGCGTCGAGCCCGTCGACCGCGGTCTGCACGGCGTACCCCTCGAAGGCGAGGCTGCGGCGCAGGGCCTCACGGACGGCCGGCTCGTCGTCGACGACGAGGATGCGCGCTTCGCCTTCGGCGGGATGCATGGACGGTTCCTCCATGGTGGTCGTGACGTTGCCTCCAGCGTCGCACGGTCCCCTGTCAGAACCGGTTGTCGAAGCCGCCGGTGGAGCCGCTGCCCGTGTCGGTGCCGCCGCTGCCGCCGCTGCCGCCCGAGCCCGTGCCGCCGGGGCCGCCCTTGCGGAGGGAGTCCAGGTCGGCCTTGATCGTGTTGACCGGGATGGCGAAGCCGAGGCCGACGCTGCCGGCGGTGGAGTTGCCGGAGGAGGGGGAGTAGATCGCGGAGGGCATGCCCACGACCTCGCCGTTCATGTTGAACAGGGCGCCGCCGGAGTTGCCGGGGTTGAGGGAGGCGTCCGTCTGGATGGCCTTGTACGAGGCCGTGTCGTTGCCGGTGTTCCCGTTGAACTGCTGGCCGTTGAAGGAGAACGGCCAGCCGTCGCCGCCGCGCTGGGGGGACTGCCGGGTCTCCGGCTTGGACACGTTCACCTCGCGGTTCAGCGCCGAGACGATGCCGCTGGTGACCGTGCCGGTGAGGCGGTCGGGGGAGCCGATGGCGACGACCTGGTCGCCGACCTTGACGTTGTCGGAGTTGCCGAGGGCGGCGGGCTTGAGGCCGCTCGCGCCCTGGAGCTTGATGAGGGCGAGGTCCTTGTCGGGGTCGGTGCCGAGGACCTTGGCGGTGTACTTCTTGCCGTCGCTCATCGTCACCTGGATCTCGGAGGCGCCGGCGACGACGTGGTTGTTGGTGACGATCTCGCCGTCGGCGGTGACGACGATGCCGGAGCCGGTGCCCTGGCCGGAGGCGGTGCGGGTGTCGATGCGGACGACGGAGGGGCTGTTCTGCTCGGCGACGCCGGAGACGGTGCCGTTGCTGGACTGGGAGACGTTGGTGCCGTTGACGCCGCCGGAGCCGGTGCCGTTGTGGGCGCCCGTCAGCTGCTGGACGGCCGCGGCCGTGCCGCCGCCGACCACGGCCGCGGCGAGGGCGACGGCGGCCAGCAGCGCGACCGGCCGCTTGGCGCGGGGGGCCGGGGCGGCCGCGTGGGCCGGGCCCTGGGCCCGGGGCGCCTCGGGGACCGTCTCGCCCCGGATGACCGGGGGCTGGTGCGCCTCGTGCCACCCGGGAGCGGGCGGGTACACGGGCGGCGGCGGGTACGCCCCGGCCGGGCTGTTCTCCTGCGGGTACTCGCCTTCGCGGCGGAAGCTCTCGGTCATGGCTACGACTCTCGCCGCCGATGATGAGAGCTTCCTGAATCCGACCTGAGAAGCCCGACAGAACCGCGTATGCCCGATATAAACCTCAGGCTCCGGCGGACATCGGAGCCCCGGGAGGCCGGGCCGCAGGGGAGTTCGGCGGGGGCCGGGAGGGTGGGCTGCCGACCGCCGGAGGCTAGCGGCAGCCGCAGGAGCGGCGGATGACCAGGGCCGAGGGGAACTGCTTCAGGCGCTCGCGGCGCGAGCCAGCCACCCGCAGGCCGTCGTCCAGGACGAGGTCCACCGCCGCGCGGGCCATCGCCGGCCGGTCCGAGGCGATCGTGGTGAGGGGCGGGTCCGTCAGGGCCGCTTCCTTGACGTCGTCGAAGCCGGCCACCGCCAGCTCGCCGGGGACGTCGATGCGCAGCTCACGGGCGGCCCGCAGCACGCCGATGGCCTGGTCGTCCGTGGCGCAGAAGATCGCCGTCGGCCGGTCGGGCCGGGCCAGGACCTCCAGGGCCACCCGGTACGCGTCGTAGCGGTTGTACGGGGCCTCGATGAGCCGGCCCTCGGTCGAGCGCCCGGACTCCTGCATGGCGCGGCGCCAGCCCTCGACGTGGTCGGCCACCGGGTCGCCGACCGAGGGGGTGTTCTCGATGCCGCCGATGCAGGCGACGTACTCGTGGCCGTGCTCCAGCAGGTGCCGCGTGGCGAGCTGGGCGCCGCCGATGTCGTCGGTGACCACCGCGACGTCGTCGAGAGCCTCGGGCCGCTCGTGCAGCAGCACCACCCGCGCGTCCCACGCCTCGATCTCCGTGGCGGCGCGCTCGCTCATGCCCTGGCTGACCAGGATCAGGCCCGAGACCCGCATGCCGAGGAAGGCCCGCAGGTAGTGGACCTCGCGCTCGTCCCGGTAGTCGGAGTTCCCGACCAGCACCATCTTTCCGCGCTCGGCGGCGGCCTGCTCGACCGCGTGCGCCATCTCCGCGAAGAACGGCTGGCGGGCATCGGGGACGATCATGCCTATGAGATCGGTGCGCCGCGAGGCCATCGCCTGGGCGACCCGGTCCGGGCGGTAGCCCAGCTCCTTGATCGCGGCGAGGACACGCTCGCGCGTGGCCGGGGCAACCGGCCGGGGTCCGTTGTTGATGACGTACGAGACGACAGCGGTCGAAGTACCCGCCAGTCGCGCTACGTCATCCCGCGTCACCTTGGCCACGCGCGAAGTCTACGCGGGGTGACCTACCTCTGGGCAGGGCGTCCTGCCGAGTGGACGATCACAGGCTCTTCGGCCGTCCGGGTGACGGCCTCCGCGGCCTTCGCGGCCGCCTGCGCCGCGGCCTCCGCCGCCGCCCGCTCGACCTTCTCCGGCGTCACGAAGCGGTAGCCGACGTTACGGACCGTACCGATCAGCGACTCGTGCTCGGGGCCGAGCTTGGCGCGCAGCCGCCGTACGTGGACGTCCACCGTCCGGGTGCCGCCGAAGTAGTCGTAGCCCCAGACCTCCTGCAGCAGCTGGGCGCGGGTGAAGACCCGGCCGGGGTGCTGCGCGAGGTATTTGAGCAGCTCGAACTCCTTGAAGGTCAGATCCAGGACCCGGCCCTTCAGCTTCGCGCTGTACGTCGCCTCGTCGACCGACAGGTCGCCGTTGCGGATCTCCATCGGGGAGTCGTCCGAGCCGAGCTGCTGGCGGCCGGTGGCCAGCCGCAGCCGCGCCTCGACCTCGGCCGGGCCGGCGGTGTCCAGGAGGACGTCGTCGATGCCCCAGTCGGCGGTGACGGCCGCGAGGCCGCCCTCGGTGACCACGAGGAGGAGCGGGCAGCCGGGCCCGGTGGAGCGCAGCAGCTGGCACAGCGAACGCACCTGGGGCAGGTCGCGGCGGCCGTCCACGAGGATGACGTCGGCACCCGGGGTGTCCACGAGGGCCGGGCCCTCGGCGGGGGCCACCCGGACGTTGTGCAGCAGCAGGCCGAGGGCGGGCAACACCTCGGTGGACGGCTGCAGGGCGTTGGTCAGCAGCAGGAGGGAGCTCATGCCCGACCACCCCGCCCGGTTCCCGTCGGCAGGTCGAACACGGTTCGCTGGTCCATCACGTCGGTTCCTCCTCGGTCCCGTCGAGGACATGCGTGGTTCTGCTTCGTACGTGTGCTGCGCGGCCTCCGCCCGGTCCCCGCGCCCTGAGGTCCGGATGGATACCACTGTTCTCGGTTCGTTCAACGTGCTGAAAGCACAAAAGGACCCGGGGGCAACGTTGCCCGGATCCTCTTCGCAGCAGAATAGCCCACCGGCCCTTTCCCGGCCGAGGCTTCTTCCGCTCCCTCTTCTGTGGTTCCTGCCACGCCCTCTTCCAGCGTATGCCCCGGTTTCATGCGATCGGTGGACCCCCTGCGGCGCACCCGGGCGTACCCGGGGCGCGCGGAGGCACGCCGGAGCGGTGGGTGGGAGGGGTCATCATGGAGGCCGACGGTAGAGAGCCGACGATAGGAGCTGCAGTGGCAACCGGAACCATCCGCTACTGGGCGGCGGCCAAGGCCGCGGCCAAGACGGCGGAGGAGCCGTACTCGGCGCGGACACTGGCCGAGGCGCTCGACGCCGTGCGGGAACGCCACCCCGGGGAGCTGAGCCGGGTCCTGCTGCGCTGCTCCTTCCTCGTGAACGACGAGCCCGTGGGCAAGCGCCCCCACGATGCCGTCCTGCTGACCGAGGGGGGCACCGTCGAGGTGCTCCCGCCGTTCGCGGGCGGGTGAGCCGATGAGCACTCCCGAGGAACAGCAGCAGCAGCAGCAGTACGAACAGCAGCACCAGCAGCAGCAGGACCCGTACGGGACCCAGACCTGGCAGTCCGACACCTGGGACACCGGCTACCAGCCCGTGCAGCCCCCGCTGGGCGGGGTGCCGGGTCAGCCGGTCGCGCCCGAGGGGTGGTTCCGGGACGAGGTCCAGGCTCCGGCCGCGCAGGCTCCCGCTCCGGCGCAGGACTGGTCGCACCCGGCCCCGGCGGCCGAGCAGACCGCGTACCTGCCGCCGTACCAGGAGCAGGCCCCCGCCCCGGCTCCGGCCGCGGCGCCGGAGGGGTGGTTCCGGGACGAGGTCCAGGCTCCGGCCGAGCAGACCGCGTACCTGCCGCCGTACCAGGAGCAGGCCCCCGCCCCGGCCCCGGCTGCTCCGGACGGGTGGTTCCGCGACGAGGCCCAGGCCCAGGCCCCGGCCCCGGCGCCTGACTGGTCGGCGGCCGAGCAGACCGCCTACCTCCCGTCGCAGGCCGCCCCCGCCGCCCCGGCGGAGGAGACCGCCTACCTGCCGCCCGTGCAGCCCCTGCCGGAGGCGGCCGCGCCCGCCGCCGAGGAGGAGCCCGCCTGGTCCCCTCCCACCCTCGCCGGCAACACCCTGCGCGCCGTCGACCCGGCGCAGGCCCGCGCCGAGGGCCGGTCGCCGATCATCGACCCCGGTCCGCAGTCGGCCATACTGACCGCCGCCCTGGGGATCCTGCTCGCCGCGGCCGCGGCGGTCGGGCACCTCGCGCTCGTCGTGCCGCTGGTCGCCCTCCAGGGGCTCACCGCGGCCGGCTGGTTCCGCCTCAACGGCATGTGGCCGGCCCGCCAGGGCATCGCCCTCGCCTTCGCCGGAGCACTCGTCGCGGACGTGGCCGTGCTCGCCGTGGACGAGGGGTACGGCCCCGGCGCGATCATCGGGACCCTCGGGGCCTGGGTGCTGCTCACCCTCGTGCTCCAGCTGCGCAGCCACGCCGACCCCGACGAGCGGATGTACGGCCTGATGGCCTCGGTGGCCTCCGCCGCCCTCGCCATCGTCTGCGCCGGATACCTGGCCGCGGACATCCGCGCCGTCACCGTCGGCGCGGCCTCCGTGGCCGTCGCCGTCTTCGCCCGCGCGCTGCCGCTGCCCACCGCTCCCTCGGTCGGCGTCTCGCTGGCCGCGGCCGCCGGTGCGGGCATCGCGGTCGGCGGGCTGGCCGGCGTCGGCGTGGGCGGGGCGCTGATCGGCCTCGTCGCCGGGGTGTGCGCCCTGGTCGGGCTGCGCGTGGCGGCGTACGACTACCCGTCGAAGTTCGTCCACATGACGGCCGGTGTCGCGCTGCCGCTGGCGGCCGCCGCGCCCGCCGTCTACCTGATGGGCCGGGTGGTGGCCTGACGGCCCCTTGACGGCCGTCCGTGGTCCACTTGATCGCACGTACCGACTAGTAGGGGGAGGGCACGTGCGTTTTCTGCGTGTCGTTGTGATCATCGGAGTGGTGCTGGGGGCGATCTTCGTCGGAGTGGACCGCTGGGCCGTGAGCTACGCCGAGAACCGGCTGGCCGGCCGGATCCAGGCCCGCCAGGGGCTGGCCGGCAGCTCGGAGGTGGACATCCACGGGTTCCCGTTCCTGACGCAGGCGCTCAGCCACGACCTCGACCGCGTCGACCTGAAGCTCCGGGGCGTCGAGGTGATGGCGGACGGCCGCAAGACGCGCCTCTCCGAGCTCGACGCGAGCTTCCGCGGCGTGGCGCTGAACGGGGACTACAGCCGCGGCACCGCCAAGACCGCGACGGGCACCGGGCTCATCACGTACGGGGACCTCTCGGCGGCCTCGCAGACCGGCGCGACCCTCTCCTACGGCGGCGCGCCGGGCAAGGTGAAGGTGACGGCGGGCGTGGACGTCCTCGGCCGGACGCTGACCCGCAGCGTGGTGTCCACCATCACCCTCGAGGACACGAAGGACGGCAAGGGCGGCAAGATCGTCCGCGTGCGGGCCGACGAGGTGCCGGGCGAGGGCATTCCCGGACTGGAGAAGCTGGTCCGCAAGAAGACCGACTTCGACCGCACCCTCGACAGCGGTCTGCCGGCCGGGCTCCACCTCTCGGCCCTGACCTCGGACGAGACCGGCGTGCACCTCACGCTGGACGGCTCGAACGTGGTGATGGCCGGATCGTGAGACGACGCGGTCCGATCCGCAGGAGGACGGGCCGTACGAGGGGCTCCCGGGGCGGCGCGGCGGCCGCCCACGGAGCACGGGTCCCAGTATGCGGACGATCCCGTCTCGGAATATGACACGCCGGTGACAGGGCGGCCGATTCGTCCCTACGATCCATGGCTATGAAGCATCAGCAGGCGGACCTCACGAAGCGGCGGGCAGTAGACCTGTGTCGCGTCGCCGCCATGCTCTGTCGATCCATGTGACATGTGAGCGCATCCGCTCCATCAGCCAGCCGGACGACGGCTTTTTCCCCGCGTGGCGTACCCGCCTCCTGATCCCTGACGCCTCCCCGCGCAGGACCTGCGAGCGCACCCGGACGCACGCACGCAGCACCCCGCAGCACCAGCACCCACCAGCTGGACCAGCACAGCCCCGCCGCACACTGCCCCGGAGGAGAACACCATGAGCCGCAGCGACGTCCTCGTAGACGCCGACTGGGTCGAGGCCCACCTGAACGACGCCAACGTCGTCATCGTCGAGGTGGACGAGGACACGTCCGCCTACGACAAGAACCACATCACCAACGCCGTCCGGATCGACTGGAAGACCGACCTCCAGGACCCGGTCCGCCGCGACTTCGTGGACCAGGAGGGCTTCGAGAAGCTCCTCTCCGCCAAGGGCATCTCCAACGACGACACCGTCGTCCTCTACGGCGGCAACAACAACTGGTTCGCGTCCTACGCCTACTGGTACTTCAAGCTGTACGGCCACCAGGACGTCCGCCTGCTCGACGGCGGCCGCAAGAAGTGGGAGCTCGACTCCCGCGACCTGGTCGACGGCAAGGACGTCCCGAACCGCCCGGCCACCGAGTACAAGGCCAAGGCCCAGGACACCTCCATCCGCGCCTTCCGCGACGACGTCGTGGCCGCGATCGGCGCCCAGAACCTGGTCGACGTCCGCTCGCCCGACGAGTTCTCCGGCAAGCTGCTCGCCCCGGCGCACCTCCCGCAGGAGCAGTCGCAGCGCCCCGGCCACGTGCCGAGCGCCCGCAACATCCCGTGGTCGAAGAACGCCAACGACGACGGCACCTTCAAGTCCGACGAGGAGCTGACCGCCCTCTACCAGGAGGAGCAGGTCGACCTGGCGAAGGACACCATCGCCTACTGCCGCATCGGTGAGCGCTCCGCGCTCACGTGGTTCGTGCTGCACGAGCTCCTGGGTCAGGAGAACGTCAAGAACTACGACGGCTCGTGGACCGAGTACGGCTCGCTCGTCGGCGTGCCGATCGAGCTCGGCGCCAACAAGTAATCAGCGGGCACGCGACGCCCTCGCAGTAGACGTACGACCTCTCTAGGACAGGACAGAGAACATGTGTGGAGCACAGATCGGCGGGCCCGACCTCTCGACGCTCAAGCCCGGTGAGACGGCCATCCAGGGCCAGGTCACCAAGAACGGCGAGCCGGTGTCCGGCTACGTCCGCCTGCTGGACTCGACCGGCGAGTTCACCGCCGAGGTCCCGACCTCGGCGACCGGCCAGTTCCGCTTCTACGCGGCCACCGGCTCCTGGACGCTGCGGGCGCTGGTCCCGGGTGCCCAGGCGGACCGCGCCGTCGTGGTCGCCGAGGCCGGCGGCGTGACGGACGTGGCGATCGCGGTCTGAGCTCCGACCGTGTGATTGCCTGATCGAACGGCCGAAGGGCCGCACCCCCGGGGGTTGGACGCCACTGGATCGGGGTGCGGCCCTTCGTGCCGTCCACCGCCGGCTCTACGCTGAAGGCATGTACGCGCGGCGCCGACGCGCTTATTTCTGGCTCATGGGCGGATGCCTGTTCCTCTTCGTCTCCGCCTGGTCCTTCGTGCGCCTGTTCTCGGTCGAGGCGGCCGTGGCCCTGTGCGTGGTCGCCATGGTCATCCCGCCCGTCGCCGCGATGGTCGCGAACCGGCGAGGCCCCGACGACCGCTGGTGGGACGACCCCTCGGGGGACCCGAAGTCCGACGAGTGGTGGGACGAACTGGACGGAAAGCGGCGTCACGAGGATTGAAACGCCGTGAGATAAAAATGTAATAAGGGTTCGTACAACCAGTCCCCGCCAGGGCGGGTCATGGGTACGCGCGGGTAGACGAATCCGCGCCTCCAGGCCTGTGGGGGGACTTCCTTGGAACACGAACACACCATCCCCGAGCAGCGGGAAGAGGGGGAGCTCGCGGCTCCCGACCCCGCTGCCGGTGCCGATGCCGCTCCCGCCGCCGAGGGCGCCGCGCGCCGCCGGGGCCGTACGACGCTCCTGATCGCCGGCGCGGCCGTCCTCGGCGTCCTCGCCGGGACGATCACCGGCTACGCGGTCCAGTACGACCGGGCCCCGACCCCGCTGCAGCCGCTGGCGCAGCGGAACATCGCCGTGCAGCCACCCGTCGCGCCGAACGACGCGACCACCCGCCGCTCCGTCAACGCCAACCGGTGGGACAAGGCGGAGGAGGACCTCGCCAAGAAGCTGCTGGAGGCCCCGGGCGGCGCGAAGGACGGCTACTCCGGATACCAGTCGCTGGACGAGTTCGCGGCGGACTACTACGAGTCCCCCGACCGCGGCTTCGACTCCATCGCCCAGAAGGTGCGGCGGATCGCCACGGCGGGCTGGCAGCAGGGCGAGCACGATTTCATCGAGATCCGGCTGCTCCAGTTCCAGGACCAGGGCTCGGCCAAGAAGTACCAGGAAGGCCAGTCCTCCTACCAGGAGGAGGAGAAGCGCGCGGGCAACGACGGCTTCGCGCTGCCCGGCGTACCCGACGGCTACGGCCGCGGCTGGCTCTACAAGCCGAAGACGAAGGAGGGGTACCTCCCGCTGCGCCAGGCCCGGGCCATCCTCCGGCGCGGGGACATCGTCATGGACGTCGAACTCACGAACAACACGGGTGACGTCTCCCAGGCCGAGATCACCGATCTGGCGAAGCGACAGATGGAGCGGCTGTGACCGAGCAGCAGAACAACGACGCCGTGACCGGTCCGGCGCCGGAGCAGGACGCACCGGTCTCCGCGCGCCCGCCGCGCAGGGCGAACCGCAGGACGCTGGCCCTGGTCGCGGGCGGGCTCGGCGTGGTCGTCCTCGCGGGCGGCGGTTTCTGGGCCGCCGGCAGGATCGACGCGGCCGACCGGACCTCCCCGACGCGCTACTGGGTACCGGAAGGCCCCCGGCCGACCACCTCGGCGACCCCGGTGCCGACCGTGCCGCCCAACGAGCTCACGGGCAAGCTGCTGCCGGTCCCCGCGAGCTACGAGCTCGGCCCCGACCTGGAGGACGAGGGCAACGACTTCTACGTGTCGGGCGAGCGCGCGGTCCAGGCCCTGAAGGACGCCCGTACGGGACTGTCCGCGGCCGAGCGCGCCGAGCGGGACAAGGCCGTGGCCGATCTGAAGCTCAAGGGCGTGGCCGGTCGCAGCTACACCCTCTCGTACGCCGGCCCGATCACCGAGATCGAGCTCACGCAGGCGGACCCGCAGGCACTCGGCACGTTCGCGGAGGTCAACAAGAAGCTCCTCGACGTCCTCGTGGCGCTGGGCGAGAAGAAGAACGAGGCGCCCGCCGTCGAGGGGTTCCCGCAGGCCAAGTGCGTCCTGCTGGACATCGTCGAGGAACGGCCCGGAGCGGCGAAGAAGCCCGAGACGATCGAATCCCTCGACTGCGTGGCCGTCGAGGGCGACGTGCTGGTGACCTTCCGTTCGTACGGTCCCCGGCACCGGTTCGACGTGAAGACGGCCGTCGACCTGTTCACGAAGCAGCTGAAGCACCTGAAGTCCCCCGGGGAGTCCGTGTGACCGAGCAGAACACCACCGACGCCGCACCCGCCGAGGGACGCGACCTCGTGGCGGAGCCCGTGGCCGAGCCCGCCCCCGAGCCCGTGGCCGAGCCGGTGCCGGCCGCGCCGAAGGACCGCCGGAAGCTCTTCGCCGCGCTGCGCTGGACCGCCGCCGTCCTCGTCTTCGCCGCCGTCGGCGCGGGCACCGCGTACGGGGTCGTCCAGCCGGAGCGGACCAGGATTCCCGGACTGTCCACGCTGCCCGACGGCCGCTGGACCTACCCGCAGCTGGCCAAGCCCGAGCTGCCGGCCGGAGCCCCGCTGCCCGGCGCCACGGACAACCCGGACGGCACGCACTACGCCGCCCTGAGCGGCCTGCTGCTCCCGGCCCCCGAGGGATCCCGGCCCGACGACGTCGTCAAGGCGGACAAGGACGGGAAGGTGGAGCCGGACGCCTTCCTGGAGGAGTACGCCCCCGACGACCGGCCGAAGCTCAAGCAGGGCTTCGAGTACGAGGGGCTGCGTCAGATCACCGGCCGGTCCTGGACCATGCCCGACGGCACGCGGACCCGCGTCTACCTGCTGCGCTTCCACTCCTCCAGCTTCGTGGACGCCTTCCGCGGCTGCGGCCTCGACACCCGGCTGACCGGCGCCCCCTCGCTCTCGGTCGACCTGACGTGGAGCAAGACCAAGGCGGCGCAGTCCGTCGACGTCGGATCGGGCGGCAAGAGCTCCAGCGAAATCAGCCTCTACGAGGAGGCCAAGCCCTTCGGGGACGAGCAGGTCCGCCTCGGCTGCGTGCAGATGGGTGACGTCCAGGCGGTGATCGTCCAGTCCCGCAAGGGCGGGCTGCCGATCATCCCCTTCCACCAGACGGTGATCCTCCAGAGCCAGCTGCTGGGCTGAGGGCCGTCCGGCCGACCTCACAGAGTGCGCCGGTCCCCGGGCCAGTAGGCTTGGGGACCGGCCCCGTACAGCCCCGATACGAATTCCGAGGAGCACCCCGTGCTTGAGGCAGTCTTCACCTCCCTGCTGGTCCTGGTCTGCGTCGGCGTCCTCGCCTTCACCGGCCTGGCCGTCAAGAAGCTGTACCAGGGTCAGCGCTGAGCGTCCGCCCAGCCGACCGCCCCGGAACCCCTCCCACAGATCGCCTGAGCAGCCATTCATGATCCAGATCCCGTCCGACCTGAACCCGGGCCTCGTCCCCCTCGCCTTCCTCCTCGGCAACTGGGAGGGCGCGGGCGTCTTCGACTTCCCGGGTGAGGAGAAGTGCAACTTCGGCCAGGAGGTCGTCTTCAGCCACGACGGCCGGGACTTCCTGGAGTACACCTCCCGCACCTGGGTCCTCGACGCCGAGGGCAACAAGGTGCGGCCGCTGGAGTCCGAGTCGGGCTACTGGCGCATCGACAAGGACCGCAAGGTCGAGGTCGTCATGGTCCGCGACCAGGGCGTCATCGAGGTCTGGTACGGGGAGCTCGCCGACCAGAAGCCCCAGATCGACCTGGTCACCGACGCGGTCGCCCGCACCGCGGCCTCCGGCCCGTACAGCGGCGGCAAGCGGCTCTACGGCTACGTCAAGAGCGACCTGATGTGGGTCGGCGAGAAGGCCACCCCCGACGTCGAGCTGCGCCCGTACATGTCGGCCCAGCTCAAGAAGGTCGTCACCCCGGAGGAGGTCGCCGAGATGGCGCGCAACCTCCCGGACATGCCGGACGACGGCATCGCCTTCTTCCGCTGATCGATCGCCCGATCACCGGACCTGCCGTATACGGGAAGGGGACCGCGGGAGCACCCGCGGTCCCCTTCGCGCGCTTACACTGGCGGCGTGGTCAGCACCGAGAGCACCGACTGGAAGAGTGACCTGCGGCAGCGCGGATACCGGCTGACACCGCAGCGCCAGCTCGTGCTGGAAGCGGTCGACGCGCTGGAGCACGCCACCCCGGACGAGATCCTCGCCCAGGTGCGCAAGACCGCCTCCGGGGTCAACATCTCCACCGTCTACCGGACGCTGGAGCTGCTGGAGGAGCTGGGGCTCGTCTCGCACGCCCACCTCGGGCACGGGGCCCCCACCTACCACCTCGCCGACCGGCACCACCACATCCACCTGGTCTGCCGCGACTGCGGGGACGTCATCGAGGCGGACGTGGACGTCGCCGCCGAGTTCACCGCGAAGCTCCGTACGACCTTCGGGTTCGAGACCGACATGAAGCATTTCGCGATCTTCGGGCTGTGCAAGAAGTGCGCGGCCAAACAGCGTGCCGCCCAGCCGTAGCCGGGTCGTACGCTTGGTCCCATGACCAGCAGCCCCTTGCTCCATCATCCCGGCGCCGTGCAGGCCGAAGGCCGTGACGAGGGCGTCGCCGCCCACTACGGAGAGCTGTACGGCGAACAGCGCGCCCTCGCGGACGGGCGCGGCTTCGTCGACCTCTCGCACCGCGGAGTCGTCACCGTCACCGGACCGGAGCGGCTGAGCTGGCTGCACCTGCTGCTCACCCAGCACGTCACCGAGCTGCCGGCCGGGCAGGCCACCGAGGCGCTGATCCTCTCCGCGAACGGGCACATCGAGCACGCGCTCTACCTCGTCGACGACGGCGAGACCACGTGGGCGCACGTGGAGCCGGGCACCCAGGGGGAGTTGATCGCCTACCTGGAGTCCATGAAGTTCTTCTACCGCGTCGAAGTCGCCGACCGCACCGAGGAGTTCGCGGTCGTGCACCTGCCGGCCGGCTCCATCACCGAGGTCGCCAAGGAGCTCGTCGTACGGGAGACCGCGCACGGCCGCGACGTCTTCCTGCCCCGTGGCGAGCTGGAGGCCTTCGCCGCCGCGCACGGGCCGGCCGCCGGGCTCCTCGCCTACGAGGCCCTGCGCGTGGAGGCGCACCGGCCGCGCCTCGGCCTGGAGACCGACCACCGCACGATCCCGCACGAGCTGGGCTGGATCGGCACCGCCGTCCACCTCCAGAAGGGCTGCTACCGCGGCCAGGAGACGGTGGCCCGCGTCCACAACCTGGGGAAGCCCCCGCGCCGCCTGGTCTTCCTGCACCTGGACGGCTCCGAGGTGGTGCTCCCGGCGCACGGCGCCCCCGTCCGGCTCGCCGCGGACGGGGAGGAGGGCCGCCAGCTGGGCTTCGTCACCACCGCCGTACGCCACCACGAGCTCGGCCCGATCGCCCTCGCGCTGGTCAAGCGGAACGTCCCGGTCGATGCCCCGCTGCTGGTGGGCAACACGGCCGCCGCCCAGGAGGTCGTCGTAGCGCCGTGACGCCCGCGCGCTAGATGTCGACGACGATGGTGAACGGGCCGTTGTTGGTCAGCGAGACCCGCATGTCCGCGCCGAACCGGCCCGTCTCCACCGTCGCGCCCAGTGCGCGCAGCTGCGCCACGACCTCGTCGACCAGCGGCTCGGCCACCGCCCCGCCCGCGGCGGCGTTCCACGTGGGGCGCCGGCCCTTGCGCGCGTCCCCGTACAGCGTGAACTGGGAGATCACCAGCAGCGGCGCACCGTTGTCGCTGCAGGACTTCTCGCCCTCCAGGATCCGCACGGACCACAGCTTGCGGGCCAGCAGCTCCGCCTTCTCCGGCGTGTCGTCGTGGGTCACCCCCACCAGCACGCACAGCCCCTCGCCGACGATCTCGCCCACGGTCTCGCCGCCCACGACGACGCTCGCGCCGTCCACCCTCTGCACCACTGCTCGCATACCACCTGTGTACCAGGACTGCACCCGTCCGGGGCCGATCGGGTGGAGTGGGACTGCATCGGGACCACGGAGAGTGGCACGATGCACGCAGGCGGTGCGGGTGCGCCGCACCGGTCGAGGGGACGGACTCGTTCGTATGAATACTTCTGGTACCTCCGTACCTGCATCACCCGCCGCGGTACGACCGCCCGCGCAGCGCACCGCCGAAGACCAGGGGACGCCGACGCCGGCCTTGGCGCTCGGGCTGCCCGAGCTGCGTGCGCTGCGCCGGGACGCGCAGCGCGACGAGGCCGATCTGAGCTACGTGCGCCGGCTGCTCCAGGGGCGCATCGACATCCTGCGGGCCGAGCTGGCCCGCCGGGCCGATCCCGAGGCGCCGGTGGTGGACCGGCTGTCGGAGATCCTCGCCGACGCGCCCTCCAGCCGCAGTGCCTCCGCCCGGCACGTCACGCTCGGCACCCCGCACGGGGAGGAGTACCGGCTGCTCGCCGCGGAGATGCTGGCCGACGTGGAGCTCTCGGACCTGGGCGCCCGTACGGACGGGGAGCTGTACGACGGGATGGGCCGGCTGGTCCGCTACGAGGAGCAGGTCTCGCGGCGGCGGCAGCAGCTGCAGCGCACGGTGGACGACTGCAGCGCGGAGATCACCCGGCGGTACCGGGAGGGCGAGGCCCAGGTGGACGACCTGCTGGCCTGAGCGCAGGGCGCAGGGCGCGGGGCGCGGGAAATTCGGGGGACTCGCGCGGACCGGGCGGTTAGCGTGGCCCGTTATGAGTGCTGACGTCCGGCCGATCGCCGAATCCGAACTCCCCGAGTGGATGGAGTCCCTGAACGCGGGGTTCCTGACCCCGGGCCGGGCAACGGAGTCCGACGTTGCC
This sequence comes from Streptomyces sp. NPDC057010, assembly GCF_042673805.1. Lineage (NCBI taxonomy): Bacteria > Bacillati > Actinomycetota > Actinomycetes > Kitasatosporales > Streptomycetaceae > Streptomyces > Streptomyces sp. NPDC057010. The sequence goes on from NZ_JBHUSC010000025.1 coordinate 49,760, forward strand.
CAGCGCGCCAAGTACAGCGACTTCGCCCGCATCCAGGGCGCCTTCGACCCCGACACCGGCCGCTGCGTGGCGACCTTCCGCTCCTTCGCGCAGGAGCTGACCGTGCCCGGCGGCGCGGCCGTCCCCTCCAGCGCCGTCTCGAACGTCACGGTGCTGCCCACCCACCGCCGCCAGGGCCTGCTGACCCGGATGATGGCCAACGACCTCGCCGCCGCGAAGGCGCGCGGGGACGTGGTGTCGACGCTGATCGCCGCCGAGTACCCGATCTACGGCCGTTACGGCTACGGGCCCGCCGCCTCGCTCTCGGAATGGGAGATCGACGTCCCGCGGACCGGACTGGACCGGCGCCTGTCGCGGCCCGTGGACGGCGGGCGGATCGACCTGGTGGACGTGGCCGAGGTGCGCCGCGTGGGCCCGGAGCTGCACGAGCGGCTGCGCGCGGTCACGCACGGGGCGGTGAACCGGGACGAGCGCTGGTGGAACCTGACGACCGGCGCGGAGGAGATGTCGCACCGCCCGTACAAGGAGAAGTTCCAGGCCGTGTACCGGACGGAGGCGGGCGAGGTGGCCGGCCTGGCCGTCTACACCGCCGACGACCACTGGACGGACGCGAAGGTCCCGCTGAACACCGTGCAGGTCAGGGACCTGATCGCGGTCACCCCGCAGGCGGAGCGGGCGCTGTGGCAGTTCCTGTGCTCCATCGACTGGGTGCTGAAGGTGCGCACCGGCTACCGCGCCCCCGACGACCTCGTCGCGCAGCTGCTCCCCGACCCGCGCGCCGCCCGGCCGCTGGCCGCCGCGGACTTCCTGTGGGTGCGGCTGCTGGATGTCGTACGGGCGCTGCGGGCGCGGACGTACGCCGTGCCCGGGGTGCTCGTACTGGAGGTGACCGACGCGGCGGGGCTGGCGGACGGCCGCTACCGGCTCGACGCGGGCACGGGCGAGTGCACGCGGACGGAGGAGCCGGCCGACCTGCGGCTGGACGTGTCCGCGCTGGGCGCCCTGTACCTCGGCGACGAGTCGGCGGTGCGGCTGGCCGCGCTGGGCCGGGTGGCGGAGGAGCGGCCGGGGGCGGTCGCGCTGGCCGACGCCGTGTTCCGTACCGCGCGCCGGCCTTGGTGCCCGGACATCTTCTGATCCTCCGCCCCGTCACACCGACGCGGCGCGAGCGGTCAGGGTGGTGACGGAGCACGAGGAGAGGAGCCCCCACGATGGCCGGTGACAGCGAGTACCTCGCGGCGCGGTTCGAGGAGAAGCGCGGGCATCTGCGGGCGGTGGCCCGGCGGATGCTCGGCTCGGCGGACGAGGCGGAGCACGCGCTGCGGGAGGCGTGGCTGCGCATCGACCGTGAAGAAGGGGCGGACAGCGGCGAGAGGTACCAGGTGGGCGGCTGGCTGACCAGCGTCGTCGCCCGGGTCTGCCTGGAGCGGTTGCGCGCCCGCACGCACGGGAGGGCGCCGGACGCGGGGCCCGAGCGCGAGGTGCTGCTCGCGGATCCGGTGGGGCTCGCGCTGCTCGTCGTACTGGAGCAACTGGAGCCCACCGAGCGGATGTCGTACGTGCTGCACGACATGTTCGGGCTGCCCTTCGAGGAGATCGCGCCGATCGTGGAGCGCAGCCCGGACGCCGCCCGCGAGCTGGCGGGCCGGGCCCGGTGGCGGGTGCGGGGCGGGGCGCCGGCGGCGCGGCCCCTCCCGGTGGTTGCGGCTTGCGGGGCGCCGGCGGGGCAGGAGGAGATCGTCGCGGCCTTCCTCGCCGCCGCCCGCGACGGCAGCTTCGAGGGCCTGGTCGCCGTTCTCGACCCGCAGGTCGTGCTGCGCGTGGACCGTGCGGAGACGGCGCTGGGCGCGGGGGCGGTGGCCCGGCAGGCGCTCACCTTCCAGCGGCTGGCCCCGTACGCGCGGCCCGCGCTGGTCGGCGGCGTTCCGGGGATCGTCACCGTGCCGCCCGGGGGCAGGGCGGTGGCGGCCATGGGTTTCACGGTGGGCGACGGCCGTATCGTCGCCATGGACGTCCTGGCGGATCCGGCCCGGCTGGCCCGCCTGGACTTCACCCTTTCGCACACTGAGGAATGAGCCATTTGACGACCCTTGTGGAACAACTGCGCGCGGCGGGCTGCGTCTTCGCGGAGGAGGAGGCGGAACTCCTCGCCGCGGCCGCGCGTGACGACGGCCATCTGGCGGAGCTGGCGGCCCGCCGGGTCGGCGGTGAACCGCTGGAACACGTGGTGGGCTGGGCGGAGTTCTGCGGACTGCGCATGGAGGTGGGCGCGGGGGCCTTCGTACCGCGCCGGCGTACGGAGTTCCTGGTGCGGGAGGCGGTGGCGCTGGCCCGGCCCGGGGCGGTCGTACTGGACCTGTGCTGCGGGGTCGGCGCCCTGGGCGCGGCGGTGGCGGCGCGGGTGCCGGGCGGGGTGGAGCTGCACGCGGCGGACGTCGACCCGGCGGCGCTGGCGTACGCGCGGCGCAACGTGGCCCCGTACGGCGGCAGCGTGTGGGAGGGCGACCTGTACGGGCCGCTCCCGGCGTCCCTGCGGGGCCGGGTGGACGTGCTGGTGGTCAACGCCCCGTACGTGCCGACGGGGGAGATCGGGTTCATGCCGTCGGAGGCGCGGGACCACGAGCCGCTCGTCTCCCTGGACGGGGGTGCGGACGGCCTGGACGTCCACCGCCGGGTCGCGGCGGGGGCCCTGCCCTGGCTGGCGCCGGGCGGGCACCTGCTGATCGAGACGAGCGCCCGCCAGTGCCCGTCGACGGCCGGGGCCCTGACCGCGGGGGGTCTGAAGACCCGGGTGGCCGCCTCGGAGGAGTTCTGCGCGACGGTGGTGATCGCGGCCGCGTGACGGGCTGACGCCCCTCGGGGGTGGGAGATGTTGCAAGCGGCTGCTTGCAATAGTTAGCACCGTCGGGCAGGATGGAGCCATGGCATCGCTCAACGTCGGAAACCTCGGCGAGTACCTCCGTGAGCAGCGTCGGCAGGCCCAGCTTTCGCTGCGGCAGCTGGCCGACGCGGCGGGGGTGTCGAATCCGTACCTGAGCCAGATCGAGCGCGGGCTGCGCAAGCCGAGCGCGGACATCCTCCAGCAGCTGGCCAAGGCGCTGCGGATCTCCGCGGAGACGCTGTACGTGCAGGCCGGGATCCTGGACGAGCGGGACCGGGACGAGGTGGAGACGCGGGCCGTCATCCTCGCCGACCCGTCCATCAACGAGCGGCAGAAGCAGGTGCTGCTCCAGATCTACGAGTCGTTCCGCAAGGAGAACGCACTCGACGCGCCGGCCGGCGAAGCCGATGAGATGCCGCCGAAGACGACGAACTGAACTTGATCCGGGAGGACCACCACATGGCCATCGCCGATGACCTGAAGAAGACCCTCACCGACCCGACGCCGCTCTACTTCGCCGCCGGCACCGCCGACCTGGCCGTGCAGCAGGCCAGGAAGGTGCCGGGGCTCATCGAGCAGCTGCGTGCCGAGGCCCCCGCGCGCATCGAGGCCGTGAAGAACACCGACCCGAAGGTCGTGCAGGAGAAGGCGAAGGAAGCGGCCAGGGAGGCGCAGGAGGCCGTCACCGCCAAGGTCGCCGAGGTGCTCGGCGCGATCGACCCGAAGAAGCTCGGGGAGACCGCGCAGGACCTGGCGCTGCGCGGCGTCGGTGTGGCCGCGGAGTACGCGGTCCGCGCCAAGGAGACGTACGACAAGGTCGCCGAGCACGGCGAGCAGGCCGTGCGGGCCTGGCGGGGCGAGGTCTCCGAGGAGATCGTCGAGATCGCGGTCGCGGTCGAACCGAAGGCCGAGTCGGCCGCCGAAGCGGAGTCCAAGGCCGAGTCGGAGGCCGCGCCCGAGGCCGCGCCGGCCGGCGCCGAGGAGAAGCCGGCGGCCAAGAAGCCGACCGCGCGCCGCACCACGGCCAAGAAGACCGCTGCCGCGGCGGCCGACGAGAGCTGATCAGCATGGACCACACCGGGCCGGGCACCCTGAGGGTGTCCGGCTCGCTGTGCCGGTAGCGTGGAAGCAAGAGGACGACGTACGAGAAGGCGGTCGACGCGATGCTGATGAACGGGTTCGATAACGGGGTGCTCCCGTTGCTCGGGTTCGCCATGCTGGCGCTCGCCGTCGTGGCGTTCGTGCTCGCGCTGGTGGCGCGCGAGGACGCCTACCGGGCGGCCGACAAGCAGACCAAGACCTTCTGGCTGGTGATCCTCGGCATCACCGTGCTGGTGGACGCCTTCCTGGGGATGCTCTTCCTGGAGATCGCCGGTCTGGTCGCGACCATCGTGTTCTTCGTCGACGTGCGCCCCGCCCTCAAGCAGGTCTCGGGCGGCGGGCGGCGCAGCGGCGGCAGCAGCAGTGACGGGCCGTACGGGCCCTACAACGGCGGGCGGTAGCCCCCGCACGGGCGCCGGGGTCAGCCCTCGGCGCGGGAGAGCAGGACCACGGCCACGTCGTCGGTGAGCTCGCCGCCGTTGAGGCGGCGGGCCTCGGTCACGGAGGCCTCCAGCAGGCCCTCGCCGCTCAGGCCGCGGTCCAGGTGGCGGTTGATCATCTCGACCATGCCGTCCTGCCCGAGGCGCTCCTTGCCCTCGCCGATCCGGCCCTCGATCAGGCCGTCCGTGTAGAGCATCAGGCTCCACGTGCCGCCCAGCTCGACCTGGCGGCGGGGCCAGCGGGCCCTGGGCAGCAGTCCGAGCGCCGGGCCGCTGTTCTCGTACGGGAGCAGGCGCGCGGGGCGGCCGGGCCTGGAGATCAGCGGGGCCGGGTGACCGGCCAGGCAGAGGCCGGCGCGGCGGCCGTCGGGGGAGATGTCGACCGTGCACAGCGTCGCGAAGATCTCGTCGCAGGGGCGCTCGACCTCCAGGACCTCCTGGAGGGTCGCCAGCAGGTCGTCCCCGCACAGGCCCGCCAGGGTCAGGGCGCGCCAGGCGATGCGCAGCTCGACGCCGAGGGCCGCTTCGTCGGGGCCGTGGCCGCAGACGTCGCCGATCATGGCGTGGACGGTGCCGTCGGGGGTGCGGACGGTGTCGTAGAAGTCGCCGCCGAGCAGGGCCCGGCTGCGGCCGGGGCGGTAGCGGGCGGCGAACCGGAGGTCGGAGCCCTCCAGGAGCGGCGTGGGGAGCAGGCCGCGTTCCAGGCGGGCGTTCTCCTGGGCCCGCAGTTTCGATTCTGCAAGCTTGTACTGGGCGATGTCGGCCCGTTTTCTCTCCACGGCGTAGCGGATGGCGCGGCTCAGCAGCCGGCCGTCCAGCTCGTCCCGGAAGAGGAAGTCCTGGGCGCCGACCCGCACGGCTTCGGCGGCGCGTTCGGCGTCGGCCTCGGCGGTCAGCACGAGGACGGCGTGGCGCGGGGCCATGCGGAGCACCTGGCGGAGGGCGGTCAGCTGGTCGACGGCGGTGCCGTCGGTGCCGGCCGCCGTGCGGGCGACGCCCGTGTCCGGGAGGGACAGGTCGAGCAGGATGCAGTGCACGTCCGGGGTGAGCAGGCGTGCGGCCTCGGTGAGGTTGCGGGCGGTGCGCAGGCGGATGCGGTGGCCGTCGGCGTCGAGGATCTCGGGGACGGTGAGGCCGCCCGCCGGGTCGTCCTCGATGACCAGGAGGGTGAGCGGGGTGCCGTGGGGCGCGGTGGGGGTGGCGGCCGGCAGGGCGGTGGTGGGCAGAACGGCCTGACCGCTCTCCGGGGCGGGGATGTCCCTCTGCCGCGGTACGGGTACGGGCATCGTCTCCGGTTCCTTCCCTCCCCCCGGGGGTGCGCTCGTCCGGGCGACCCTAGCGGGCCCGGACCCGCGAACGGAATGCCGTTCCTTGCCGGGGCCTCCGGCATATGCCCTTATCGCGGGGGAAAATCGGCCTCACTGGATGACCAACGTCACGGCGGGGTCGACTCCCGTCCCGCCTACCGAGACGTCCACCACCGCCCTTTGGTTGCCCCGGCGTCCGCCGGGGGTGGGGACGGGGTGGGGTGTCGGCCGGGACCAAAACGAGATGAATTCGGCGCAAGCTCCCGCCCGGCAGGGCAACCCCGGAACGGGCGCCGAACATCGAAGCCCGTCCCGGACGACACCCCACCCCGGCACCGCCCCCGTCCCCGCAGCGGCGCCGCACGAGGGCGAGCCACCCCGAAGCGGCGGAGCGACCCCGCAGGGGCTACGCGTCCGGGCGGACCACCGCCTTGATCGGCATCGAGCCCGCGCCCGCCATCGTCACGTTGCGGCCCGGCCGCGGGGCGTGGACCATCGCGCCGTCGCCCACGTACATGGCGACGTGGCTCGCGTCGTCGAAGTAGATGATCAGGTCACCCGGCCGCATGTCCTTCACCGCGATCTTCGGCAGCAGCCGCAGCTGCTCCTGCGAGGTGCGCGGGATGGCGCGCCCCGCCGCCAGCCAGGCCTGGGAGGTCAGACCGGAGCAGTCGAACGAGCCCGGGCCCTCGGCGCCCCAGACGTACGGCTTGCCGATCTGGGCGGTGGCGTACTGCACGGCCCGCTTGCCGGCCTCCGTCGCCTTGCCGTTGACGTCCTTCAGCGCACCCGACGACAGCCACGCCGTCTGCGCCTTGTACTGCGCTTCCTGCTCCAGCTGGATCAGCCGGGCCTTCTCCTCGGCCTCGAGCTTGCTCTCCAGCTCCTCCGCCGCCTTGATCTTCTGCTCGATCTGCTTCTTCGCGTCCTCCTGCTTGACGCGATTGGCCTCCAGCGTCGCCCAGCGGGCACTCGCGTCCGCCGCGTAGCGCTTCAAGTCGTTCTGGGTGCGGTCGAGTTCGGTCAGCAGGTCCGAGGCGGCCTTCTCGCCCTGGCGCAACCGGCCCGCCCCGTCGAGGAACCGGCCCGGATCCTCGCTCAACGCCAGCTTCGCGCCCGCCGGGAGCCCGCCCGAGCGGTACTGGGCGCGCGCGGCGGCGCCCGCGCGGCTCTTCAGGGTGGTGATCCGCTCCTGGCCGGCGACGACCAGCTTGGCGATCTCGACGATCTTCTCCGACTGGGCCTTGGTCTCGGCCTCGGCGAGGTTGTAGGCGTCGGTGGCGGCGCCCGCCTGGTGGTAGAGGTCCTCTATCTCCTTGCGGACCTGCTCCAGGGACTTGGCGCCCGGCTCCGGCGCCGGAGCGGCCGGCGCACCGGGAGCGGCCGGCGCCGCGTGCGCGATGCCCGTCGCGAGGCCGGGTGCCGTCAGTATCGCCATCGCGCAGAGCAGTACGAGAGCGCTTGCACCCCGTCGACGCCTCTCGGCCCCCATGGTTCCCCCAGCCATCCCGAGCCCCGAGCCGGACCGCGCTCCGCATCAGAACTCTGCATCAGATCTGACTATTCATCAGTAACTTGTCTTTGCCATCGGGATGGTGCCACGAGTCGGTGAATTCCAACACCCTTGTGGATGGCGTCCCGATCTTGTCCGCCCCATCGGACGCCACCGGATCACCCGTCAGGAAGCCCACCGGCCCCCGCCGCCCCACCCCGACGACTCAACGGGCCGCCCCCGCCCCCGGTTCCCCACCGCGCCGGATTCACCCCGACGGGCGCAACGCCTCCCAGCGCACGGTCAGTTCGCCCTGCCGCCACCGCCCCGGCCCGTCCGCCAGCGGCCAGTCGCCCGACAGGGACCGCGCCGTCCGGATCCAGCGCTGCCGCGCCCCGTACGAGGCGTACGGGGCGGCCGCCGCCCACGCCCGGTCGAAGTCCCGCAGGAAGGCGTGCACCGGCTCGCCCGGAACGTTGCGGTGGATCAGCGCCTTCGGCAGCCGCTCCGCCAGGTCCGAGGGGCGCTCCAGGGAGCCCAGCCGGGTCGCGAAGGTCACCGTGCGCGCCCCCTCCGGCCCGAGCGCCACCCACACGTGCCGCCGCCCGATCTCGTCGCAGGTGCCCTCCACCAGCAGCCCCTCCGGGGCCAGCCGCGCGCAGAGCCGCGCCCACACCTGCGCGACCTGCTCCTCGTCGTACTGGCGCAGGACGTTCGCCGCGCGGATCAGCGCCGGCCGCTCGCCGCCCTCCAGGGGCACCTCGAAGCCGCCGTGCCGGAAGCTCAGCCCCTCCCGCTCGTACGGCTTCGCCCCCGCGACCCGCGCGGGCTCGATCTCGATGCCGACCACCCGCACCCGCGGCGCCGCCTCCCGCAGCCGCGCCAGCAGCTCGACCGCCGTCCAGGGCGCCGCCCCGTAGCCGAGGTCGACCGCGACCGGCGCCTGCGCCCGCCGCAGCGCGGCGCCGTGCGTGGCGGCGATCCAGCGGTCCATGCGGCGCAGGCGGTTCGGGTTCGTCGTCCCGCGCGTCACCGAGCCCACGGGGCGCACGGAGGCGCGGCTCGGGGTCGGGGTGCTGCGGGAGGCCATGAGCCGAGAGTAAGCGGAGGGCCCTCGCCGAATAAAAATCCGGCAAACGGAGGAGAAAACCGGCCACCCCGGAATGCGGGGGACCGCCATCCGGGTTGCACTCCTTGCAGGGCGCCGACCGCGCTCCTGTCGGCATGCCGTGCGCCCGCTCACGTCACACGGCATCCGGTGTGTCCGTGTCCGGTGTACCCGAAGGCCGGCCGACGTCCGAGCGGCCAGTCCGAGCGGCTTGTCCGAGCGAGAGGAACTGCTCCCTTGAGCCAGTACGTGTCCCGCCTCGGCGGCAGCATCAGCGGCCGGCTCGCCGCCGCCCGCGCCACCCGCCACGAACCGCCCCGGCTGCGCCTGCCCGCCGTGGGCCACCACCGCAAGCCCCGCCGCGTGGCCATGCTCAGCGTGCACACCTCGCCGCTGCACCAGCCCGGTACCGGCGACGCCGGCGGGATGAACGTCTACATCGTGGAGCTGGCCAAGCGCCTCGCCGCGATCAACGTCGAGGTCGAGATCTTCACCCGGGCCACCACCGGCGGGCTGCCCCCCGCCGTCGAGCTGGCCCCCGGGGTCCTCGTACGGCACGTGGACGCCGGCCCGTACGAAGGCCTCGCCAAGGAGGAGCTCCCCGCCCAGCTGTGCGCCTTCACCCACGGCGTGATGCAGGCCTGGGCCGGCCACCGCCCCGGCTACTACGACCTGGTCCACTCCCACTACTGGCTCTCCGGGCACGTCGGCTGGCTCGCCGCCGAGCGCTGGGGCGTCCCGCTCGTGCACGCCATGCACACCATGGCCAAGGTCAAGAACGCCGCGCTGGCCGAGGGGGACACCCCCGAGCCCGCCGCCCGCGTCATCGGCGAGACCCAGATCGTGTCCGCCGCCGACCGGCTCATCGCGAACACCGCCGAAGAGGCCGACGAGCTCGTACGGCACTACGAGGCCGACCCCGGCAAGGTGGCCGTCGTCCACCCCGGCGTGAACCTCGACCGCTTCACCGTCGGCGACGGCCGCGCCGCCGCCCGCGCCCGCCTCGGGCTGCCGCAGGACGCCGTCATCCCGCTCTTCGCGGGGCGGATCCAGCCCCTCAAGGCCCCCGACGTGCTGCTGCGCGCCGTCGCCGTGCTCGTCGACCAGGACCCCTCGCTGCGCGGGCGCCTCTTCGTCCCCGTCGTCGGCGGGCCCAGCGGCAGCGGCCTCGCCAAGCCGGAGGGCCTGCAGAAGCTCGCCGCGAAGCTCGGCATCGCGGATCTCGTGCACTTCCACCCGCCGGTGGCGCAGGACGGGCTCGCGGACTGGTTCCGGGCGGCGTCCGTGCTGGTCATGCCCTCGTACAGCGAGTCCTTCGGGCTCGTCGCCATAGAGGCCCAGGCCAGCGGCACGCCGGTGCTCGCCGCCGAGGTCGGCGGGCTGCCGGTCGCCGTGAACGACGGGGTCACGGGGATCCTCGTACCCGGGCACGACCCGGTGGACTACGCGCGCGAGCTGCGCCGCTTCGTGGACGAGCCGGGGCTCGCCGACCGGATGGGGGCCGAGGCCGCGCGGCACGCGCAGTTCTTCGGCTGGGACACCGCCGCGAGCGGCACGGCGGACGTCTACACCGCCGCCATGCATGATCATCGCCGTCGCGTACGCTCCCACCATGGCTGACGCTGACACCGACACCTCCGCGATCATCGAGGGCGTCCTGACCGGCTCGGAGCTGAGCTGGGAGAGCCCCGAGCCGGGCTCGTACGTCGTCCAGCTCCCCGGCACCCGCAAGCTGAGCACCACCTGCTCGCTGCGGGTCGGCCGGCATTCGCTGTCGGTCAACGCGTTCGTGATCCGGCACCCCGACGAGAACGAGGCCGGCGTCCACCGGTGGCTGCTGGAGCGCAACCTGAAGCTGTACGGGATGGCGTACGCGGTGGACCGGCTCGGGGACGTCTACCTGACGGCGCGGCTGCCGCTGTCGGTGGTGAACGCGGAGGACCTGGACCGGCTGCTGGGCACGATCCTGGAGGCGGCGGACGGGGCGTTCAACACGCTGCTGGAACTGGGCTTCGCCGGTGCGATCCGGCGGGAGTACGAGTGGCGGGTGTCCCGCGGGGAGCCGACCTACAACCTGGACGCCTTCAAGCACCTGACGCAGCCGTCCTGACTGCCCTGCGGGCAGTCCGGCCCTACGCCTCGGCGGCAGCCGGGAGCGGGGAGCCGGCCGTGCCGGACTCCGAAGCCGGGGCCGGAGCCGGAGCCGGGGCCTGGTCCGTGGCCGAACCCTCGGGGAGGTTCCGCATCAGGAGCCAGTAGCCGGTCCCCGCCGCCGTGCCCAGGAGGGCGGTGGTGCCCCAGAGCCAGCCCGCGCCGAACCGGTCGATGACCGCGCCCGCCAGCAGGGGGGCCACCAGGGAGGCCACCGCCCACGACAGCGTGTACATGCCCTGGTAGCGGCCGCGCCCGTGCAGCGGGGAGAGGCGGGCGACCAGGCTCATCTGGGTCGGCGAGTTGATGATCTCCGCCAGGGTCCAGACGCAGACGGTCAGCGCGAGCACCCCGATCGAGCCGCCGAAGGCCGTGAGCCCGAAGCCGTACCCCGCCAGCAGTGCCGAGATCACCAGCAGCTTCTGCGGGTCGCGGTGCTCGATGAACCGGGTGACCGGGATCTGCAGCAGCACGATCAGGAGCCCGTTCACGGCGATGACCAGCCCGTAGTCACCGGTGGTGAAGCCCGCGGTGCCCATGGCCAGTGGCAGCCCGAACGACCCCTGCATGAAGATCAGCGAGATCAGGAACGACAGCCCGACCACACCCATGTAGCGCCCGTCGCGCAGCACCGTGCCCAGGCTGACCTCCGCCTCGGCGGCCGCGTGCGCCGCGTCGCCCTTCTCGGGCCGGGACTCGGGCAGCTTGACGTACACGAGCACCGCGCAGACCAGCGTCAGCGCCGCCTCGCCCAGGAAGCCCGCCAGGTAGCTGTACTGGGCCACGAACCCGGCGACCGCCGCCGAGACGGCGAAGCCGAGGTTGATCGCCCAGTAGTTGAGCGCGAAGGCCCGGACCCGGTCCTCGGGGCGGACGATGTCCGCCATCATCGCCTGCACCGCCGGCCGCGACGCGTTCGAGGTCATGCCGACCAGCAGCGCGACCGCCGCGATGGCCGCCGGGTGCTGCATGAAGCCCAGCAGCGCGACGGAGAGCGCGGTCGAGGCCTGCGCGGCCATCAGCGTGGGCCGCCGCCCGAGCCGGTCGGTCATCACACCGGCGACGAGCGAGGAGATCACACCGCCGAGCCCGTGGAGGGCGACCACAAGTCCCGCGAAGGAGGCCGAGTAGCCCCGGTCCACGGTCAGGTACAAGGTCATGAACGTGGCGACGAAGGCCCCGAGCCGGTTGACGAGCGTGCTCGTCCACAGCCACCAGAACTCGCGGGGCAGCCCCGACACGCTCTCCCGGGCGGCCCGTCTCAGACTGGCAACGGACATAAGGAATCCCCCCGAGCGTGTAAGTGTCCCTCCGGCTCTCCGCACATTACGAGCGGAGGTCTTCCGGCGCCACTCAATTGACGCGCGCCGTCAATCGGCGGGGACGTGGACCGCGCGCGGGCGGCCCGGCGCGTCCATTAGGCTCGTACGCATGGCCGACGCACCGTACAAGCTGATCCTCCTCCGCCACGGCGAGAGCGAGTGGAACGCGAAGAACCTGTTCACCGGCTGGGTGGACGTCAATCTCAACGAGAAGGGCGAGAAGGAGGCGGTCCGCGGCGGTGAGCTGCTCAAGGACGCCGGCCTGCTCCCCGACGTCGTGCACACCTCGCTCCAGAAGCGCGCGATCCGCACCGCGCAGATGGCGCTCGAGGCCGCCGACCGCCACTGGATCCCGGTCCACCGCTCCTGGCGCCTGAACGAGCGCCACTACGGTGCCCTGCAGGGCAAGGACAAGGCCCAGACCCTCGCCGAGTTCGGCGAGGAGCAGTTCATGCTGTGGCGCCGCTCGTACGACACCCCGCCGCCGGCCCTCGAGGACGGTACGGAGTTCTCGCAGTCCGAGGACCCGCGCTACGCCTCGATCCCGCCGGAGCTGCGCCCGCGCACCGAGTGCCTCAAGGACGTCGTCGTCCGCATGCTCCCGTACTGGTACGACTCGATCGTCCCGGACCTCCTCGACGGCCACACCGTCCTGGTCGCCGCGCACGGCAACAGCCTCCGCGCGCTGGTCAAGCACCTGGACGGCATCTCCGACGCCGACATCGCGGGCCTGAACATCCCGACCGGCATCCCGCTCTCCTACGAGCTGGACGCCGACTTCAAGCCGGTCAACCCGGGCGGCACCTACCTCGACCCGGAGGCCGCCGCGGCCGCCATCGAGGCCGTCAAGAACCAGGGCAAGAAGAAGTAAGAAGAGAGATCAAGCCCCTGACCTGCGCACATGGCGCGGGTCAGGGGCCCTCTTTTGTCTCGGGGGCATCGCCGGTCGGCTAGCGCTTGGCGGCCTCGCGTTGTTCCGGGGTGACGCACAGGGTGTCGCCGTCGAAGCTGTCCCGCCAGACGTAGCCCGGGCTGCACGTGCTCGGCCCGTAGGCGCCGCCGCCGGGCTGGCGGTGGGGGTTCGCGTCGTGGGCCGCCTGGCGCCATTCCGGGGGGACGCACAGGGTGTCGCCGTCATAGCTGTCCTGCCAGACGTAGCCCTGCTTGCAGGAGTTCGGCCCGTAGGCGCCGTTGGGGTCGCGGTGGTCGTCGCCGCCGCTGCCGCCACGGGTGCCAGGGATGCTGTCCCAATAGGGGTCGTCGTCCGGAGGTGTGTCGGAGCGGACACCCAAGGCTGCGGGCCGGGTCTCCGGAGCAGCCGCCGCCGATGCCGGCAGCGCGATGGCTCCGGAGACGAAGGCGGCCGAGGTGATCGCCATCGCGAGGCGGGCGCCCCGTCGCTTGGAGTGAGCGGCGGCCGGGGTGCGAAGGGCGTAGGACATGAATGCTCCTTGACGGTTGTGCCTGGCGGGAGGGCTTTCGTTCTCCTCAAGTAGGCGACATGACGAGGGACCCCGTCATGTCCCCGAAAGACGTGGCTTGACGGAAAGGACCAGACCTGCACACAGATGACGGCCCCCGCCGGGTAGGGGGCTTTTTCGCTGTCCGGGGCCCCGTCAAGTCACGTATGCGCGTGGCATGACGGGCATGGCGCCTTCCCGCGTACTTGAGGGCCACACAGGCACAGGTCCGGCGGCCCCTGCCGCCGGCCGCGCACCTTCAACGAGCAGTCATGACCCGCGACCTTCACAAGCGGCACGTCCTGCGCGTCGGGATGGCCCTCACCTCGGCCGCCTTCGTCTCCGGAGCCATCGCGCTCCCGGCATCCGCGGCGACTCCCCACCATCCCCCGGCGAGGAGCGGCAGCGCCGACGACCCCAACCGCCAGCCCGGGAGCAACCTGTGCAAGTCGGGCTACGTCTGGCGGGACAGCTTCGAGGGCGACGGGCTGTGCGTCACCCCGGCGGAACGCGACAAGGCGCATGCCGAGAACCCGAACCGCCAGCCGGGCAGCAACCAGTGCCAGCCGGGCTACGTCTGGCGGGACACGTTCGAGGGCGACGGCCTCTGCGTCACGACGAAGGAACGGGACGTGGCGGCCGGCTGGAACCCCAACCGTCAACAGGGCAGCAACCAGTGCAAGCCGGGTTACGTCTGGCGTGACATCGCCGAGGGCGACGGGCTGTGCGTCACGCCGGCGGAACGAGACGCCTGGAAGAGCTCATGGAACCCCAACCGCGCGGCCGGGACCAACCGGTGCCAGCCGGGCTACGTCTGGAAGGACAGCTTCGAAGGCGACGATTGGTGCGTCACGACGGCAGAACGCGATGGGATCAAGAGGAAGAACTAGAGCGGTGACGCTCTGCCCGATGTGGCCCCCTACCTGCGGTCTCCCCGCCCGGTAGGGGGTTTTCGGCGTCGGAGGAGACCCCCGTCAAGCCACGTGTTCGCGCGGCATGACGGGGCCGTCGCCTTCCCCCGTACTGGAGGTGTCGGAACAGCCACGGTCCGGCGGTGTCTGCCGTCGGCCCGCACACCTTCAAGGAGCAGCCATGACCCACGCCGTCCAGGCCAAACGGTGCGTCCTGCGCGCCGGGATGGCCCTCACCTCGGCCGCCTTCGTCTCCGGAGCCATCGCGCTCCCGGCATCCGCGGCGACGGCGCCCGTGACCCGGCCCTCGGTCCTGGACGTCCTCTCCGACACCGCTTCGGGCGGCGAGGACTTCGACTTCGGCGGTATGGGCGACCCCGGGATCATCCGGGGGGAAGGCGGCGCGGGCGGCGAGGGTGGCGACGGCATCATCTGGGGGAAGGGTGGCGCCGGCGGCAGCCCCGGCGACGGCTACGACCCCAAGAACCCCTGGCGCAATCCTCGTGGCGGCGCCTACGGGCCGAACACGTGCCTGCAGGGCTACGTCTGGCGCGACAGCTACGACGGCGACACCTTCTGCGTCACTCCGGGGGAGCGCGACGCGGCCCAGAACCAGTAACGCGAAGGCCCCGGGCCGGGATGGGACGTCCCGGGCCGGGGCCCTGTCGTGCGTGTGCCGAGCCGGGGTGGGCGGGGTCAGCCGCCGCACTGGCAGGGAGCGCCGGACTGGCAGCCGCAGCCGCAGCCCGAGCCGCAGCCGCAGGCTGCGAGCAGCGGGAGGCGGAGGGGCTCCGGCCTCGGCGGCTGCTCCTGCTCCGGGGTGATGGGGACGGGGGAATCGGGCATGGTTCCTCCTCGCAGGCGGCGTACAGGGAGAGTCGTACTTGCCTTCGCCTCATTCATGCCCAGTGCCACCGGCGCGTCAACGGCGCACGGGGGCAGAACGGCTCAGATGCCCTCGACCTGGGTCGGAGGCTGGAGCTCGTCCGCGTGCTCGCCCGTCACCAGGTAGACCACGCGCTTGGCGACCGACACCGCGTGGTCCGCGAAGCGCTCGTAGTACCGGCCCAGCAGGGTCACGTCCACCGCCGTCTCGATGCCGTGCTTCCAGCGGTCGTCCATCAGGTGCTGGAACAGCGTGCGGTGCAGCTGGTCCATCTCGTCGTCGTCCTGCTCCAGCTGGAGCGCCAGGTCGACGTCCTTGGTGATGATGACCTCCGCCGCCTTCGCCATCAGGCGCTGCGCGAGCTGCCCCATCTCCAGGATCGTGGCGTGCAGGTCCCGCGGGACCGCCGTGTCCGGGAAGCGCAGCCGGGCGAGCTTCGCCACGTGCTGGGCCAGGTCGCCGCTGCGCTCCAGGTCCGCGCTCATGCGCAGCGAGGTGACCACGATGCGCAGGTCGGTGGCGACGGGCTGCTGGCGGGCCAGCAGGGCGATGGCGCGGGCCTCCAGGTCGTGCTGGAGGTCGTCGACCTTCTGGTCGGCGGCGATGACGCTCTCGGCGAGCTTCAGGTCGGCGTCGAGCATGGACGTCGTGGCCCGCCCGATCGCGGAACCGACGAGCCGGGCCATCTCGACCAGGCCTTCTCCGATCGAGTCCAGTTCCTCGTGGTACGCGTCGCGCATGTCTCGTGTCCCTCTCTCGACCTACTACTGCGGTACTGCCCGGGGGCGGGCCGGGGCGGCCTTTGGCCCCACGTTGACACGGTGAGCCGCAAACGCGTCCGACTCCGGCACCACAAGTGAATCAACCCCGTCGCCAGGGTGAACTCTGGGCGACGACTGTTCGAGGTGCCACCCGAACGGCTGTGGAAGTGTCGTCGTGCCTGCTTAACCTGGATGCATGGACGTGAACGCGGCGGTCGCCGCAGCTGCAGCGATCGCCGGTCTTTGCACCGGTGTGATCGCGATGCTGGCGTTCCGCTGGAGCGAGCGCGACCACGCCCGCCCCACCCGGAGCTCCATGCGCCCCGACATCAACGCGGTGCTCCCGCCCGGCGTGGACACCGTCCTCTCCGTGCTCCGGTCCTCCGCCGTCGTCCTCGACGAAGGCGACGCCGTCGTCAAGGCCAGCTCCGCCGCCTACGCCCTCGGGCTCGTACGGGGCGGCAAGCTCGCCGTGGAGCCCATGCTCCACATGGCCCGCGACACCCGGCGCGACGGGGAGATACGCCAGGTCGAGCTCGACCTGCCCCGGCGCGGCACCGGCCGCGGCGAGGCCCTGGCCGTCTCGGCGCGCGTGGCCCCGCTCGGCTCCCGCCTGGTGCTCCTCCTGGTCGAGGACCTCACCGAGGCCCGCCGCATCGAGGCCGTACGCCGCGACTTCGTCGCCAACGTGTCGCACGAGCTGAAGACGCCGGTCGGCGCGATCTCCCTGCTCTCCGAGGCCGTCATGGACGCCGCCGACGACCCCGAGGCGGTCAGCCGCTTCGCGGGCCGCATGCAGATCGAGTCCACCCGGCTCATCAACCTCGTACAGGAGCTCATCGACCTCTCCCGGGTCCAGAACGACGACCCGCTGGAGGACGCCGAGCCCGTCCGCGTGGACACGCTGGTAGCGGAAGCGATCGACCGCTGCCGCCACACGGCGTCCTCCAAGCAGATCACCATGGCCGCGGGCGGCACCGCCGACCTGCGCGTCTGGGGCAACCGCGGCCAGCTCGCCGCAGCCCTCGGAAATCTGGTCGAGAACGCCGTCAACTACAGCCCCGCCCGCACCCGCGTCGGCATAGCCGGCCGCAGGGTGTCGGCGCCCGGTGGAGACCTGATCGAGATCGCCGTGACCGACCAGGGCATCGGCATCCCGGAGAAGGACCGCGAGCGCATCTTCGAGCGCTTCTACCGCGTGGACCCGGCCCGCTCCCGCGCCACGGGAGGAACCGGCCTCGGCCTTGCGATCGTGAAGCACGTGGCGGCCTCGCACGGCGGGGAGGTGTCGGTCTGGAGCTCCGAGGGTCAGGGCTCCACGTTCACCCTGCGCCTGCCCGAAGCGGCCGCATCGGCCGGCACCCACGCCCCCGCGGCCGCCCGCACCCTGCCTGAAACCGAAACAGCACCAGCCATCCCAGCCCCGGAGGTCCTTCCGTGACCCGAGTGCTCGTCGTCGAGGATGAGGAATCCTTCAGCGACGCCCTGTCCTACATGCTCCGCAAGGAGGGCTTCGAGGTCGCGATCGCCGCGACCGGGCCCGACGGGCTCGACGAGTTCGAGCGCAACGGCGCCGACCTCGTCCTCCTCGACCTGATGCTCCCCGGCCTGCCGGGCACGGAGGTCTGCCGGCAGCTGCGCGGCCGCTCCAACGTCCCCGTGATCATGGTGACCGCCAAGGACAGCGAGATCGACAAGGTCGTCGGGCTGGAGATAGGAGCCGACGACTACGTCACGAAGCCCTTCTCCTCGCGGGAGCTGGTCGCCCGCATCCGTGCGGTCCTGCGCCGCCGCGGCGAGCCGGAGGAGGTCACCCCGGCGGCCCTGGAGGCGGGTCCCGTACGGATGGACGTCGACCGCCACGTGGTCACCGTCGCCGGCGGGAAGGTGGACCTCCCGCTGAAGGAGTTCGACCTGCTGGAGATGCTGCTGCGCAACGCGGGCCGCGTGCTGACCCGTATGCAGCTCATCGACCGGGTCTGGGGCGCGGACTACGTCGGCGACACCAAGACCCTCGACGTCCACGTCAAGCGCCTGCGCGCCAAAATCGAGCCGGACCCGGGCGCCCCGCGCTACCTGGTCACGGTCCGCGGCCTCGGCTACAAGTTCGAACCGTAAGCAGTACGGGAAGGGGCCCCCGGCGCCGATGCGACCGGGGGCCCCTCCGGGTGTGTTCGTGGTGGCGCAGTGGCCCGCGGCGTGCGAGGCGCTGCCCGAGGGGGTGCCCGACGGGGTGCCCGCGGCGCCGGCGGCGGGGGTGCCGGACGGGGTGCCCGAGGGGCTGCCGGACGGGGTGCCCGACGGGGTGGCGGCGGGGCTGCCGGAGGCGGTGGCGCCGGCGGCCGGGGCGGTGGTCGGGCCGTAGGCCGCGTACATGCCGTTGCCCGGGACCACGAAGGCCTCCAGCTCGACGTCGCCCGTGCTGCTCAGCTGGAAGACGATCTTCTGGACGTCGCCGTCCTTGGCACCCTCGGCGCCGCCCTCGACCACGGCGGAGGCGTTGCCCTTGCCGCCGAGCACCACGGAGCCGCCGGCCGGCACGGTGACCTTGCCGTCGCCCGCGGCCGCCTTCAGGGTGACCTTGGACTTGCCGCCCCCGAGGGTGATGCCGTCGAGGGTCTGCGGCTTGGTGCCGGAGTTGAAGACGGTCGCCGAGACGGCGGCCGGGCCCTTCTTCTCCTTGCCGCCCTGGGTGATCACCAGCGCGTTCTGGATCTTGATCTCGCCCTTGGTGACGGCGGCGTTGTCCGGCTTGATCTGGAGGGTCTGCGCGTCGTTGCCCGCACCGCATGCGGCCAGCGAGGCGATCGAGAACACGACGGCGGTGGCGGCGAGGGCGCCGCGTCGAAGGCTGCGGCTCACGGCGGCGGCAACTCCTTGGACGTACGGAACGGGCGGGTGGGCTCTCGGAACGGCCGAGGTAAAGCCGCTCTAAGGGTGTGTCAGCGCGCTTAGGTTACCGAGCCGCCGCCCTGCCCCCGCACCCGACCCTCCGCAGCGCGGCGGCCGCCCTCGGCACCGGCCCGCGATCTTGCATTCCCGTGCCGTTCGCCGCGCCGATCATGAGGTGTCGCATTCCGGCCGCCGCGCGCCGGGTGATCAATTCCGGGATTCCCCCGAACGCCGCTCCGTGATCAATTCCCGATTGGGCCGGAACCCGATCCGTATGGACGCCCGCCAGTCGAACGGAGTAGTTCGGTTTCCCGGCGCCGAACCCGGCAAAACGGGGCGTACGTCACACTGGCGCGGGTCCCGGGCGGGTGTAGCGTGGCCCTTTCGCCTGGTCCGCACAGCGCCCCCGACCTGCGAATACCCCCTTCCGCAAGCCCTCCGCAGCACGTTCCCGATGCTGTTGTCAAGCCCTGAGATGGGCCCTGACCTGCGAAAACGCCATTCATAACAGTCAGTTCTCGTGTTACCCTGGATAGCCACGGAAGGGGTACCTGTCACATGACGTTCAAGGTTGGCGACACCGTGGTCTATCCCCATCACGGGGCCGCGCTGATCGAGGCCATTGAGACTCGTCAGATCAAAGGCGTGGACAAGACCTACTTGGTGCTCAAGGTCGCCCAGGGCGACCTGACGGTTCGTGTGCCTGCGGACAATGCGGAGTTCGTCGGTGTTCGCGACGTAGTCGGCCAGGACGGGCTGGACCGGGTCTTCGAGGTGCTTCGCGCACCGTATGCAGAAGAGCCGACGAACTGGTCCCGGCGCTACAAGGCAAATCTGGAGAAGCTCGCTTCTGGCGATGTCATCAAGGTCGCCGAAGTGGTGCGTGACCTGTGGCGTCGTGAGCGTGAGCGCGGGCTTTCCGCGGGTGAGAAGCGCATGCTCGCGAAGGCGCGCCAGATCCTGGTGAGCGAGCTCGCGCTCGCGGAGAACACGAACGAGGACAAGGCCGAGGCCCTCCTCGACGAGGTGCTCGCGTCCTGACGCGAGGCCCCGTGCGGTTCGAGTTCACTGAAGAAGTTCAGTAGAACAGTGTGTACGCAGCTGTGCCGCGGTGCCCGATGACAAGGTCTCTCCTCCACGAGAGGCCTGTTGCCGGGCGCTGCGGCATGTCTGTTTCCCCACCCGCTCCTCAACCCGCATCCCACTGGTGTGCCGGGCCCGGGCAGCCTGCTCGACCGGTCGTCACGGAAGGGGCGAGGGCGTCGCACCCGGCACGCTTCAGGCCATACCCATGTCGGCCGAAGTCACAAACCTGGCTCGGAGCTACTGATGTCTGACGAAACGCGCCCCCACCGGACCGCGGCCGTGATCCCGGCCGCCGGCCGCGGGGTACGCCTCGGCCCCGGCGCCCCCAAGGCCCTGCGGGCCCTCGGCGGCACCCCGATGCTCATCCACGCCGTCCGCGCGATGGCGCGCTCCCGTGCCGTCTCCCTCGTGGTGGTCGTCGCGCCCTCCGACGGGGCCGCCGAGGTGCGCCTGCTCCTGAACGAGCACGCGCTGCCCGACCGCACCGAGATCCTGGTCGTCCCCGGCGGGGAGACCCGGCAGGAGTCCGTACGCGCCGGCCTGCGGGCGCTGCCCGCGGACGTCACCTCCGTGCTCATCCACGACGCGGCCCGCCCGCTGGTCCCCGTGGACACCGTCGACTCCGTCGTCGAGGCCGTGCGCGGCGGCACGCCCGCCGTGGTGCCCGCCCTGCCGCTGGCCGACACCGTCAAGGAGGTCGAGCCCGGCAAGCCCGGCGAGCCCGAGCCGGTCGTCGCCACCCCCGAGCGGGCCCGGCTGCGCGCCGTCCAGACCCCCCAGGGCTTCGACCTGGCCACCCTGCTGCGCGCGCACGAGGAGATCGCGGTGGCCGGCGAGGGTGCAACGGACGACGCCGGCATGGTGGAGCGGCTCGGCGTCACCGTCACGGTGGTCCCCGGCCACGAAGAGGCCTTCAAGGTCACCCGCCCGCTCGACCTGGTCCTCGCCGAGGCCGTACTCGCCCGCAGGAGGGCCACCGATGTCTACTGACCTCCCCGTGATCCCGCTCGTCGGCATCGGCACGGACGTGCACGCCTTCGAGACCGGCCGCGAGCTGTGGTGCGCCGGCCTGCTGTGGGAGGGCGAGGACGGCCTCGCCGGGCACTCCGATGGCGACGTCGCCGCGCACGCCGCCTGCGACGCCCTCTTCTCCGCCGCCGGTGTCGGCGACCTCGGCGCGCACTTCGGCACCTCCCGCCCCGAGTGGTCCGGCGCCGCCGGTGTCACCCTCCTGGCGGAGGCCGCCCGTATCGTCCGGGCCGAGGGCTTCGAGATCGGCAACATCGCCATCCAGGTGATCGGCGTACGCCCGAAGATCGGCAAGCGGCGCGAAGAGGCGCAGAAGGCGCTCGCCGCCGCCGCGGGCGCCCCCGTCTCCGTCTCCGGCACCACCACCGACGGACTCGGCCTCACCGGCCGGGCCGAAGGGCTCGCCGCGATCGCCACCGCACTCGTGTACCGGACGAACCGGGGCTGAAAACCGCCGGAGACGGCACATCTTCGGCAACAAAGGTGCCCCGGGTCCCCAAAGGGTCGCGGGGCACTGCTACGGGCGCACTACCCTGGATGCCGTGACTATTCGCCTGTACGACACCAG
This sequence comes from Streptomyces sp. NPDC057010, assembly GCF_042673805.1. Classification (NCBI taxonomy): domain Bacteria; kingdom Bacillati; phylum Actinomycetota; class Actinomycetes; order Kitasatosporales; family Streptomycetaceae; genus Streptomyces; species Streptomyces sp. NPDC057010. The sequence goes on from NZ_JBHUSC010000025.1 coordinate 71,155, forward strand.
CGCCCGGCAGATCCGCGACTTCACCCCGCTCGTTCCGGGCTGCGTCTCGATCTACCTCTGTGGCGCCACCGTCCAGGCGGCCCCGCACATCGGGCACATCCGGTCGGGCCTCAATTTCGACATGATGCGCCGCTGGTTCGAGTACCGGGGCTACGACGTCACTTTCATCCGCAACGTCACGGACATCGACGACAAGATCATCGCGAAGTCCGCCGAGCAGCGCCGCCCCTGGTGGTCCATCGGCTACGAGAACGAGCGCGCCTTCAACGACGGGTACGCCGCCCTCGGCTGCCTGCCGCCCACCTACGAGCCCCGCGCCACCGGCCACGTCACCGAGATGGTCGAGATGATGCGCGGCCTCATCGAGCGCGGCCACGCCTACGAGTCCGAGGGCAACGTCTACTTCGACGTGAAGTCGTACCCCGGCTACCTCGCGCTGTCCCGCCAGGAGCTCGACAACATCCGCCAGCCGGAGTCCACCGGCGAGACCGGCAAGCGCGATCCCCGCGACTTCGCCATGTGGAAGTCCGTCAAGCCCGGCGAGCCCTCCTGGGAGACCCCCTGGGGCCGCGGCCGTCCCGGCTGGCACCTGGAGTGCTCCGCGATGGCGCACAAGTACCTCGGCGAGGCCTTCGACATCCACGGCGGCGGGCTCGACCTGATCTTCCCGCACCACGAGAACGAGATCGCCCAGGCCAAGGCCTTCGGCGACGAGTTCGCGAAGTTCTGGGTCCACAACGCCTGGGTCACCATGTCCGGCGAGAAGATGTCGAAGTCCCTCGGGAACTCGGTGCTCGTCTCCGAGATGGTCAAGCAGTGGCGCCCGATCGTCCTGCGCTACTACCTCGGCACCCCGCACTACCGGTCGATGATCGAGTACAGCGAGGAGGCCCTGCGCGAGGCGGAGTCCGCCTTCGCCCGTATCGAGGGCTTCTACCAGCGCGTCATCGAGAAGGCCGGCGGGGCCGTCGAGCCCGCCGCCGAGGTGCCGCCCGCCTTCGCCGAGGCCATGGACGACGACCTCGGCGTCCCGCAGGCGCTCGCCATCGTCCACACCACCGTCCGCCAGGGCAACAGCGCGCTTGCCGCCGACGACAAGGACGCGGCCATCGCGCGCCTGTCCGAGGTACGGGCCATGCTGGGCGTCCTCGGTCTGGACCCGCTCGACCCGCACTGGGCCGAGGAGACGGACCGCGGCGAGGACCTCCACGGCGCCGTGGACACCCTCGTGCGCCTGGTCCTGGAACAGCGCGAGTCCGCCCGCGCCCGCAAGGACTGGGCGACCGCCGACGCCATCCGCGACCAGCTCCAGCAGTCGGGCCTGGTCATCGAGGACAGCCCGACCGGACCGCGCTGGACCCTCGGCCCCCGCTGAGCCGGGCAGCTCAGCCTGCTGTGCCGCCCGGCACTCCGGGCGGCACACTCTTCATACGTACATATCGCAGCACCAGACGAAAACAGGTAGAAGTCATGGCCGGGAACAGCCAGCGCAGGAACCGCCGCACGTCCAACAAGAAGGGCGCGACGGTCGGCAGCGGTGGCCAGCGGCGCAGGGGCCTGGAGGGCAAGGGCCCCACGCCGAAGGCCGAGGACCGCAAGGGCCACAAGGCGTTCCGGGTCTCCAACGCCATGGCCCGGCAGGCCGCCAAGCGCCGCCCGGCCCCGCGCCGCGGCGGCCCCAAGGGCCAGAGCGAGATGGTCGTCGGCCGCAACCCGGTCTTCGAGGCGCTGCGCGACGGCGTCCCCGCCACCACCCTGTACGTCCAGCAGTTCATCGACAACGACGAGCGCGTCCGCGAGGCCCTCCAGCTCGCCGGCCAGCGCGGCAACATCAACCTGATGGAAGCCCCGCGCCCCGAGCTCGACCGCATGACCAACGGGCTCAACCACCAGGGCCTGGTCCTCCAGGTCCCGCCGTACGAGTACGCGCACCCCGAGGACCTCACCGCCGAGGCGTACGACAACGGCGAGGACCCGCTCATCGTCGCCCTCGACGGCGTCACCGACCCGCGCAACCTCGGTGCGATCGTGCGTTCCGTCTCCGCCTTCGGCGGCCACGGCGTGGTCATCCCCGAGCGTCGCGCCGCCGGTATGACCGCCGGCGCCTGGAAGACCTCGGCCGGCACCGCCGCCCGCACCCCGGTCTCCCGCGTCACCAACCTGACCCGCGCCCTCCAGGACTACAAGAAGGCCGGCATCGCCATCGTCGGCCTGGCCGCCGAGGGTACGCACGAGGTGCAGGACCTGGAGGCGCTCGGCGGCCCGGTCGTCATCGTCGTCGGCTCCGAGGGCAAGGGTCTCGGCCGCCTCGTCGGCGAGAACTGCGACTACCTCGTCCGCATCCCGATGCCGGGCGGCGCCGAGTCCCTCAACGCCGGTGTCGCCGCCGGCGTCGTGCTCTACGAGGCGGCCCGCCGCCGCGCCCAGCGTGGCCGCGTCTGATCTGCTTGATCCACTTGGCTCACGGAAAGTGACACGTGAGGCTGTCACCCCGCCCGTTCCGGGCGGGGTGGCTTGATCTTGACGGGTCTCGGACAGATCCCTGATGTCAAGGCAGTGTCCTAAACACTGATCACTCGGTTAGATGAGTGTGGACACCAGAACGTCAGGGTTCGACGACCAGCCCGCGCTGAGCATGGTCAAGGTGCCGTGCGATCCCGCACAGGTCATCGTCAACCACGCCAGCTTCCGCGTGCGGCTCGCACCGAGCCCGAGCGCGCGTTCCAAGCCCGCGAACGCCCCGGGCAGAGCGCCCGTCCTCGGCGGCGCCGTGGTCGCCGCCGCCGGGGCCACCCGGCGCCGCGCCCCCGTCGTCTGGAGCGGCAAGTCCGACGCCGGCGACGCCGCGGCCATGGGCGGCCTGCTCCAGGCCGTCCGCGAGTCCGGCCGAGGGCACGAGGAGTACGACGGCGGCGCCACCCAGGTCATCCCGCGCATCGACCTCGCGCACGACCTCGCCGACGACACCCTGGCCACGCCGACCGTCATCGGCCAGCGCAGCTACGGGGGCGGTGGCGGGGGCTACGGCGACCACGGGAGCCAGGACGAGACGCGCCCGATGGCCGCCGTACGGGACCTGCCGTACGAGCAGCCGCCCGGCGCCGGGCCGGGCGGACCGGCCGGCCCCGAATCCCGCCGGACCGGCTCCGACGCCCGGGGCCAGGCCTCCTACTACCCCGGCCGCCGGATGAACCTCGGCGTCGTGCTGCTCCCGCTGCGCGTCTTCCTCGGGTTCATCTCCATCTACGCCGGCATGGGCAAGCTGTGCGACCCCGTCTACTTCGACGGCGGCGAGCGCGGCTCCATGGTCACCTGGCTGCACACCCTGCACCCCTGGGCGCTGGCGGAGCCGCTGCGCGACTTCGCGCTCGCCCACCCGGTCGGGGCCGGCCTCAGCGTCGCGTTCCTCCAGGTCATCGTGGGCGTGCTGACGGTGTTCGGGCTGTGGCAGCGGTTCGCCGCCTGCTTCGGGGCCCTGCTGTCCGCCGCGCTGCTGATGACGGTGAGCTGGCGGACCGTCCCGGCCTACGACGCGCCCGACATCATCTACCTCGCCGCCTGGAGCCCGCTGATCATCGCGGGCGCCCCGGTGTACTCGCTGGACGGGCGCCTCGCCGGCGAGGCCTGGCGGACCCTCGGACCGCGCTCCGAGGTCTGGCGGCTGCGGCGGCGCGTCCTGCGGCGCGGGGCCGTCATGGCCACCGTCGTGTGCGGGCTCACCCTCCTGATCGGCTCCCTCCTCGGCGGGGCCGTCCGCTCCACCACCGTTGTCACCGTGCCCGGACCGGGACAGGCCCCCAGCAACTACCTGCCGGGCCGGCCCCTCCCGCAGACCACCGCCCCGCAGCAGCCCTCGCAGAAGCAGCCGTCCAAGGCGCCGCAGCCCAGCGCCACCGCCACCGAACCGGCCGCCAAGTCCGGCAAGGGCGCCACCGGCGGACCGACCCGCGGGACCGCGGGCACCGGCTCCGAGTCGCCCACCGCCAGCAAGGGCACCACGGGCAGCCAGCAGACCCCGCGCAGTACGCCGCGGCAGTCCGCCTCGCAGAAGCCGTCGAGCTCTTCCTCCTCAACCGGTTCCGCCGGCAGTGGCGGCACCACCCCGAGCAGGCAGCCCGGCCTGGTCGGGGGGCTCCTCGGCTGAGGCGGGCGAACCGCTCCGAGGGGACCGGGGGCCCGGCACGCACGGCGTGCCGGGCCCCTCCTCGTGTGCCGGGCGCGCGAAGCACCGTACGAGCGGAGCGGTGGGGCGGCGAGGGGCTCAGGAGGCCGCGTGCGCGGCCAACTCCCTTGCGGCTTCGGTGAGATCCTTCGCCGTGTCGATCGCCCGCCAGTAGGCCCCCTGGGGCAGCGGGAAGCCCGCCAGCCGCCGTTCGCGTGCCAGCCGCGGGAACGTGCTGCGTTCGTGATCACCCAAGTCCGGGAGCAGCGCGGCGAATTCGGGCCCGAAGGCGTACACGCCGGCATTGACCGGATACGGCGAAGGCGGCGCCTCGATGAAGTCCAGCACCTGCCCGAACTCGTTCGTCTCCACCACCCCCCACGGGATCCGCGGGCGGGCGAGGGCCAGGGTCGCGACCGCGTCGCGCTCGACGTGGAACGCCGCCATCTCGCGCAGCGAGAAGCGGGTCCAGACGTCGCCGTTCGTCGCGTACCAGGCGCGGTCGGGGTGCGGGAGGTGGCGGGCGGCGTGCTTGAGGCCGCCGCCGCGCCCCAGGGGCTCCTCCTCGACCACCGTGGTCACGCGCAGCGGGAGTTCGGTCCCGGCCAGCCAGTCCTGGAGCACGCCCGCGAGGTGTCCGCAGGAGACCACGGCGTCGGTGACCCCTTCGGCGGCCAGCCACGCCAGCTGGTGCCCGATGATCGGCACCCCCGTCCCCGGGATCTCGACCATCGGCTTCGGACGGTCGTCCGTGTACGGCCGCAGCCGCGACCCCTGGCCGCCCGCCAGGACGACCGCCTGGGTGGGCGTGGTGGGGAACGCGGCTGCGGGAAGGGGTGGGGCGGATCGGCGGGAGTCGTTCATGGGGGCAGCGTAGGGACGCGGCGAGGGTCAGCCCATGGAGGCGATGCCGGTCGCGTACGAGGTGTCGCACACGGGGCGGGCGAAGGACAGGGCCTTCGTCGGGCCGTAGGCGGTCTTCGCGGCGCGCCCGACGGCACGCGCGATGCCCGCGCAGTGCACGGCGAGCGACGGCCGCTTGTCCACCTCCTGCTGGAGGTGGGTGAGGACGTCACCCGGCTCCTGGCCCTGCTGGAGCTCGCTCAGCAGCTTGTCGCGGAGCACGTCCTGCGCGGCGCGCGGCTTCGCGGGGACGGAGACGTCCTCGGCGGAGGCGGTCAGGATCTGGGAGGAGGAAGTGTCCGCCCAGGGAACCATGGTGACCGCGAGGGTCCCGGACAGGACCAGGACGACGGGCAGGACCAGGGCGAGGGAACGGCCGATACGGCGGGCAGTGTGGGTCACGAGGGCGAGAGTAGCGCTCGGTGAAGATTTGGCGACATTTAGTCACCCGGTCGGGGGATGGTTCGACGTGGTTTTTCGAATTATGGGTTGACGGCCGGGGGTTGAATGGGCCGGTCTGTCGGGTGTGCACCGGGCGGGGCGGCGGCACGGGCAAGGGGCGCCCCGTCGTGACGGGGCGCCCCTTGCCGCGGTGTCAGTCGGACAGCCGCGCGCCGGAGGAGGTCGAGAAGACGTGGATCTCGCCGGCCCGGGGCACCACGTGCAGGTTCGAGCCCTTCTCGGGCACCTGGCGGCCGCCCACGCGGACCACGAGGTCCTGGGCGCCGGCGGCCTTGTCGGTGGAGCCGTAGACGTAGCCGTCGGCGCCGAGCTCCTCGACGACGTTCACGACGATTGTCAGGCCGCCGCTCTCCGCGACGTCGAAGTGCTCGGGACGGACGCCGACCGTGACGGTGCGGTCGCCCGCGTCGGCCGCGGCGGACAGCGCCTCGCGCGAGACCGGGACGACGCTGTCGCCGAACTTCACACCGCCGTCGGTGATCGGGACCTCGACCAGGTTCATGGCGGGGGAGCCGATGAAGCCGGCGACGAAGAGGTTCGCGGGGCGGTCGTACATGTTGCGCGGGGTGTCGACCTGCTGGAGCAGGCCGTCCTTCAGCACGGCCACGCGGTCGCCCATGGTCATGGCCTCGACCTGGTCGTGGGTGACGTAGACGGTGGTGATGCCGAGGTCGCGCTGGAGCGCGGCGATCTGGGTGCGGGTGGAGACGCGGAGCTTGGCGTCGAGGTTCGACAGCGGCTCGTCCATCAGGAAGACCTGCGGCTTGCGCACGATGGCGCGGCCCATGGCGACGCGCTGGCGCTGGCCGCCGGAGAGCGCCTTGGGCTTGCGGTCCAGGTACTGGGTGAGGTCGAGCATCTTCGCCGCGTCCTCCACCTTCTTGCGGATGGTGGCCTTGTCCTCGCCGGCGATCTTGAGGGCGAAGCCCATGTTGTCGGCCACGGACATGTGCGGGTAGAGCGCGTAGTTCTGGAACACCATCGCGATGTCCCGGTCCTTGGGCGGCAGGTGCGTCACGTCGCGGTCGCCGATGCGGATGGCGCCGCCGTTGACGTCCTCCAGGCCGGCGAGCATGCGCAGCGAGGTGGACTTGCCGCAGCCGGAGGGGCCGACGAGGACGAGGAACTCGCCGTCCTCGATCTCCAGCTCCAGCTGGTCGACGGCGGGCTTGTCGCCGCCCGGGTAGAGGCGGGTCGCCTTGTCGAAGGTGACAGAAGCCATGGTGGTGAATCCCTTCTACCGGCAGGAACGTGCCGGACGATCCGAGTGGAAGGTCTAGTCCAGTCGACAGGACTGCGCCCGACGCTACCTGCCCGGGCGCGTTCTGTCAGCACCCCGCAATGCCCGTTCGCGAACTCCGAACGGGTGGCGGCCGTTCGCATGGACTTCCGGAGGGTCCGAACCGGGGTGCGACACCTCGCGGGGCCGAGGCGATACCTCTGGGTGCGTCCTGGGGGCGCCTCCCGTGCGGAGAGGCACCGGCCCGGCCTGGCACCGAGAGTGGAGAAGCGAATGAAGAATCGTCTCGTAGTCATCGGATCCGCGGTTGCGGCGAGCATCGGCCTGTGCATGGCGGTCGCACCCGCCGCCATGGCCCAGCCGCTGAAGGTGACCGTGGCCTGCGGTGACGTCGCGGCGCTCCTCACCGCCGTCAGCGACGCGAATGACAACGCCGACGGTGGCACGATCACGCTGGCCAAGGACTGCGCCTACCGCTTCACGGAGGGCTTCGGGGGCTCGGACAGCGCCCTGCCGGCCATCACCGGGAAGGTCAAGATCGTCGGGCACAACTCGACGCTGATCCGGTCCGCCACCGACGGCCTCCCGCTCTTCCGGATCATCTCGGTGAGCGAGGGCGGTGAACTCCTCCTGAAGGGGGTCACCGTCACCGGCGGCCACGCCGAGGTGTACGGCGGCGGCATCGAGAACGCGGGCACCCTGCGCCTGGAGGACAGCAAGGTCGCCGGCAACCGGGCCGGCGCGGAAGGCGGCGGCATCCACAACGTGGGCGGCACCGCCACGCTCGTCGACAGCGACGTCCTGACCAACGTGGCCACCAGCGCGGACGGCACCGCCACCGGGGACGGCGGCGGCATCAGCAACGAAGCGGACAGCACCCTCACGATCAAGAAGAGCACCATCGCGGGCAACGCCGCGGACACGGACGGCGGCGGCATCGAGAACGAGGGCTCGCTCACCGTCGAGCACGGCCTCATCGCCAACAACGAGGCCCGCGAAGGCAACGGCGGCGGCATCGACAACCTCGGCACCGCGAAGCTCAAGTACACCAAGGTCGTCGAGAACTGGGCCGGCCAGAACGGCGGCGGCATCAACAACGGTGAGGAGGCGACGCTGGAGACCAACGAGTCGGCCATCGCCGACAACCGGGCGGGCAACGACGGCGGCGGTCTCAACAACGCGGGCACCGCGACGCTGAAGAAGACCAAGGTCGAGTCGAACCAGGCCGGCCACGACGGCGGCGGCATCAACAACGTGGCGGCGGGGGACGGTGCCACGGAGCTGACGCTGGAGCACTCGACGGTCGCGGAGAACCGCGCCGCGAACGTGGGCGGCGGCATCAACAACGGTGAGGGCGCCACCGTGACCCTCACGGACAGCAAGGTCGTCAAGAACCTGCCGACGAACTGCGCGGGCACGGTGCCCGGCTGCACCACCTGATCCCGCCGGGGCGGTGCCCGTGGCCAATGTGATGGCTTGGGGAAGAGCGGCCTGTGTAGAGTGATGGCGGCCCTGCCTCCTTAGCTCAGCTGGCCAGAGCACCGCTCTTGTAAAGCGGGGGTCGTCGGTTCGAACCCGACAGGGGGCTCTGCTGACGAAGGCCCCGGACCGCCCAGGTCCGGGGCCTTTCGCATGCCCTCGCGCAGGGCTCTCGGCAGCATCAGTGGCGGCCCGAGATCCGGTCGGCGAGGCGGGCGAGGGGCGTGGTCACGGGGCTGTGGCTCGCGGTCTCGCGGCGGTCCGCCTCGCGGTAGGCGGCGTACAGGGCCTGCACGCCGAGCCAGCGGAAGGGCTCCGGCTCCCAGCGGCGGACGCGGTGGCCCACCCAGGGCAGGGCGGTCAGCTCGGTGGAGTCGTCGAGGACGAGGTCGCGCAGGGTGCGGGCGGCGAGGTTGGCGGTGGCGACGCCCGAGCCGACGTAGCCGCCCGCCCAGCCGAGGCCCGTGGTGCGGTCCAGGGTGACGGTGGCGCACCAGTCGCGCGGGACGCCGAGGACGCCGGACCAGGCGTGGGTGATCTCCGTACCGGTGAGCTGGGGGAAGAAGGCGAACAGCAGGTCGCGCAGCGAGTCGATGGTGGCGGGCTGGGTGCGCCCGTCGTTGTCGGTGCGCGAGCCGAAGCGGTACGGGACCCCGCGGCCGCCGATCGCGATGCGGTCGTCGGCGGTGCGCTGGGCGTACATGTAGGCGTGGGCCATGTCGCCGAGGACCGCCGAGTCGGACCAGCCCAGCTGGTCCCAGACCGGCGCCGGGAGCGGGGCCGTGACGATCATCGAGGAGTTCATCGGGAGCCACGCGCGCTTCTGGCCCTTGAGGGCGGCGGTGAAGCCCTCCGTGCAGCGCAGGACGTGGGGGGCGCGGACGGTGCCGTACGGGGTGACGGCCTTCCCGGCGGTGATCTCCGTGACCGGGGTGGACTCGTGGATGACGACGCCGAGGCGCTCGCAGGCCGCGGCCAGGCCCCTGACCAGCTTCAGGGGGTGGATGCGGGCGCCGTGGGGGCTCCAGCTGGAGCCGACGGCGTCGGCGATGTCGATACGGGTGCGGGTGGCGGCGGCGTCGTGGAACTCGCGGTCGCTCTCGCCGAAGGCGAGTTCGGCGTCGTGGAAGGCCTTGAGCCGGGTGAGCTGGGCGGGGGTGCGGGCGACTTCGAGGACGCCGCCGCGGTGGATGTCGGCGTCGATGCCCTCCTTGGCGGCGGTGTCGATGACCTCGGCGACGGTGTCGTTCATGGCCCGCTGGAGGCGGCGGGCGGCCTCGGGGCCGTGCAGGCGGGCGTAACGGTCGCGGCCGGCGATGCCGTTGTAGAGCCAGCCGCCGTTGCGGCCGGAGGCCCCGTAGCCGCAGAACTTCTGCTCCAGGACGGTGACCCGGAGGTCGGGGGCGGCCCGCTTGAGGTAGTAGGCGGTCCACAGGCCGGTGTAGCCGCCGCCCACGATGACGACGTCGGCCGTGGCGTGGGCGGTGAGGGGGGCGCGGGGTGGCGTGGCCGGGGCGGTGCGGTCGGTCGCGTACCAGAAGGAAATGCCGCCGTTGATCGTCATGGGGGAGTTGGTACACCCCGTTCCGGAAGGGTGTCCAGGTGCGGGATGCCGGGTTTCGGGGCGTGAATCAAGGCCTTTTGGCTGATGCGGCGGGGGTGGCCGGTTCTTAGGGTGGGGCGGGGAGTTTTGTTCGGGTTTGGGTGAGAGGTGCTGTTTCGTGGTGCGTGGGTGTGGGCGTGGGCGTGTGGCCGGGCGGGTCGTGGCGGCAGTGGCGGCGGCCGCGCTGCTGGGCGGGGCGGTGGCCGGCTGCGGCGGCGGGGACCAGGGGAAGCCGGCGGCCACCGCCGTGGTGCGGACGAGTCCCCTCGCGGACGTGCTGGCGAAGCTGCCCGCGAAGGTGGAGGGCGCGAAGGTCGTCGTCGGCAGCCCGGACGCGCCGCGCACCGTCCAGGTGCTCGTCGATCCGCGGTGCGGCTACTGCGCGCGGTTCGAGGAGGCGGGCGGTGAGGTGCTGCTGAAGCTGGCGGCGGACGGGAAGGTGAAGGTGGAGTACCTGCTGGCCTCCTTCCTGGACCGGGACGGGGCGAGCGGTTCGGTGAAGGCGGTGAACGCGCTGCGGGCGTCGGTGGACGCGGGGAGGTTCGCCGAGTACCACGCGGCCGTGTTCGCGAGCCAGCCGAAGGGGAAGTTCACGGACGAACTGCTGCTGGAGATAGCGGACAAGGTGCCGGGGCTGCGCGGGCCGGCCTTCGACGCGGCGGTCGCGGAGACGGCGTACAAGGAGTGGGCCGGCGAGGCCGAGAAGGCGTTCGAGGCGACGGGCGTGCAGGGGACGCCGGCGGTCCTCGTGGAGGGGAGGCCGGTGGGGGCGAAGGACGGCTCGCTGTTCGACGCGAAGGCGTTCACGGCGACGCTGGCCGGGCTGGGGATCGGTACGGCGTGACGGAGGCTCCGGGCCGTAGGGTCGGGGGCCATGGTCGAGATGTCGGAGATCCCGGACGGGCTGGTCCGCGCGCAGCTCAGGTGGAACGGCGAGGCGGGCCGGGCCTTCATCGCGGGACTGCCGGCGCTGGCGGGGCGGTTCCTGCACGAGTGGCGGCTGCGGCGCACGGGACCGGGGATGCACGGCGTGACGGCGCTGGTGCTGCCGGTGGAACGGGCCGACGGGACCGCGGCCGTACTGAAACTGGCGCTGCCGGACGAGGAGAGCGCGGGGGAGCCGCTCGCGCTGCGCGCCTGGAACGGGGCGGGCAGCGTACGGCTGTTGGAGCACGACGCGCAGACAGGCTCGCTGCTGCTGGAGCGGCTGGACGAGGGCCGGCACCTGTCGGCGCTCGCGGAGCGGGACGCCCGGCAGGCCGTGGAGGTGGTCGCGCGGCTGCTGGCACGGCTGACGGCGGTGGCCGCCCCGGCCGGGCTGCGCGGGCTCGGGGAGGTCGCCGCGGGGATGCTGGAGGACGTACCGGAGGCGGTCGGGCGGCTCGCGGACGAGGGGGAGCGGCGGCTGCTGCGGGACTGCGCGGCGGCGGTGGCGGAGGTCGCGGGGCAGCCCGGGGACCGGCTGCTGCACTGGGACCTGCACTACGACAACGTGCTGGCGGGCGGCCGCGAGCCGTGGCTGGCGATCGACCCGAAGCCGCTGGCCGGCGATCCGGGGTTCGATCTGCTGCCGGCGATCGTGAACAACTTCCGGGCGCGGGACGTGCGGTGGCGCTTCGACCTGATGACGGAGGTGATGGGGCTGGACCGGGAGCGGGCGCGGGCCTGGTCGTTGGGGCGGGTGCTGCAGAACTGCCTGTGGGACGTGGCGGACGGGGAGGAGCGGTTGGGGGAGGAGCAGGTGGCGGTGGCGGAGCTGCTGCTCGGGCGCCGACGGCCGTGACGGCGCGGGCGTTTAGGGTGCGGGCATGATCCGTAGCGCTGAAATCGCCGATGTCCCCGTCATCCACGCGATGATCCGAGAACTCGCCGCCTACGAGAAGGTGCCCCACGAGGCGCGCGCCACCGAAGAGCAGCTGCGGGAAGCGCTGTTCGGGGAGCGGCCGGCGGTGTTCGCGCACATCGCGGAGACGGCGGAGGGGGAAGTGGTCGGCTTCGCGGTGTGGTTCCTCTCCTTCTCGACGTGGCGCGGGGTGCACGGGATCTACCTGGAGGACCTGTACGTACGACCGGGCGCGCGCGGGGGCGGCCACGGCAAGGCGCTGCTGGCCGAGCTCGCGCGGATATGCGTGGAGCGGGGCTACGAGCGGCTGGAGTGGTCGGTGCTGAACTGGAACGCGCCGACGATCGCGTTCTACGAGGCCCTGGGTGCGCGGCCGCAGGACGAGTGGACGGTGTACCGGCTGACGGATGGGGCGTTGGCGGAGCTCGGCGGCTCCTCGGCGGCCTAGGGTTCGAGGACGACCTTGCCGGTGGTGGCGCGGGTCTCCAGGTCGCGGTGGGCGGCGGCCGCCTCGGCCAGGGGGTAGCGCTGGACGGCGGGGCGCAGGCGGCCGGCGGCGGCTTCGGCGAGGGCGCGGGTCTCCAGGACGCGGAGGGGGTCGGGGGCGCCGACGCGCCGGAGCATCGCGGGGCCGAGGACGTTCTCGGTGGTGATGCCGCGGGCGGTGAGGCCGGCGCGGTCGGCGTCGGTGAGGGCGAGGGGGCCGGCGGACCAGCCGAAGACGAGGTGCCGTGCGCCGGGGGCGAGGAGGTCCAGGGCGGTGCGGGCGGTTGCGCCGCCGACGGAGTCGAACAGGACGGTGGCGCCCTCGGGGTGGCGGGCGCGTACGGTGTCGGCCCAGCCGGGGGCGGTGTAGTCGAGGGCGAGGTGGGCGCCGTTGGCGGCGGCTCGGGCGGTCTTGGCGGGGCCGCCGGCGAGGGCGATGACGGTGGCGCCGGCGTTCCTGGCGTACTGGACGAGCAGGGTGCCGATGCCGCCGGCGGCGGCGGGGACGAGCGCGGTGGAGCCGGGACCCAGCTCGGCGAACTGGAGGATCCCGAGGGTGGTGCGGCCGGTGCCGATCATGGCGACGGCCCCGGCGGGGTCGAGGCCGTCGGAGACCGGGTGCAGGCGGTCGGCGTCGGCGACGGCGTACTCGGCGTAGCCGCCGGGGGCGAAGCCGAGGTGGACGGTGACGGTCCGGCCGAGCCAGGCGGGGTCGGTGCCGGGGCCGAGGGCGTCGACGGTGCCGGCGACCTCGCGACCGGGGACGGTCGGCAGCTCGGGGAGGGCCGGCGCGGGGCCCTGGTCGCCTCCGCGCAGGGCGGTGTCGAGGAGGTGGACGCCGGCGGCGGCCACGGCTATCCGGACCTGGCCGGCGGCCGGTACGGGGACGGGGACGGTCTCGTACGAGAGGTTCTCGGCGGGGCCGAAGGCGTGGAGGCGGATGGCGCGCATGGTGGTGGGCATGGGGCCAGCCTCTGACCTCAAGCGGGGTTGAGGTCAAGGGGGTGCGCCGCCGGGGCGTTGTCGGTGGGGTCGGTCACCATGGAGGCATGGCGCGCAAAGGGCAGGCGGAGACGGCGAAGGCGACGGCGGCGAAGGTGAAGGCGAGGGTGAAGGCGGCGCGGCGGCCGGAGGTGCGGCTGCCGGAGACGGCGCCCTGGGAGGGCGGCGGGCTGGAGCCGGACGGGGACTACGACGGGCTGGAGTTCGCGGACCTCGACCTGGCGGGGCAGGAGGGGACGGGGGCCCGCTTCATGGACTGCGTGGTGCGGCGGTGCGCGCTGGACGAGGCGAGCCTGGCGAACGCGCGGTTCCTGGACTCGGTGCTGGAGGGGATCCGCGGGGTGGGGACCGACCTGGCGGGGGCCACGCTGCGGGACGTGGAGCTGGTGGACGCGCGGCTGGGCGGGGTGCAGTTGCACGGCGCCGCGCTGGAGCGGGTGGTGGTGCGGGGCGGCAAGATCGACTACCTGAACCTGCGGAAGGCGCGGCTGCGGGACGTGGTTTTCGAGGGGTGCGTGCTGGTGGAGCCGGATTTCGGGGGCGCGGTGCTGGAGCGGGTGGAATTCCCGGACTGCACGCTGAAGGGGGCGGACTTCAGCGGGGTGCGGATGACGGACGTGGACTTGCGGGGCGCGGCGGCGCTCGAGGTCGCGCGGGGGGTGGAGGCGCTGTCCGGGGCGGTGATCACCCCGGGCCAACTGCTCGACCTGGCCCCGGCGCTCGCCGTCCAGCTGGGGCTACGGGTCCTCCCGTGACGGCCGGGTCGGGCCGGGTCAGGCCGGGACGCGGGGGAAGCGGGACTGGAGGGTCCAGATGACGGGGTTGTCGGCCAGGCCGTCGTGCATGTCGACGAGGTCCGCGATGAGGTCGTGCAGGAAGTCCCGCGCTTCGCGCCGCAGCAGCCGGTGGCTGAAGGTCAGCGGGGCCTCCTCGGCCGGCATCCAGTCGGCCTCGATGTCGACCCAGCCGAAGCGCCGCTCGAAGAGCATCCGGTCCGTGGACTCGGTGAAGTCGAGCTCGGCGTACTGGCGGTGGGCGGAGCGGCTGCCGCGCGGGTCCTGGTCCAGCTGCTCGACGATGTCGCACAGGGCCCAGGCGAAGTCCAGTACGGGCACCCATCCCCAGGCTGTGGACACCTCGCGGTCGGCGTGGGTGTCGGCGAGGTAGACGTCCCCGCAGAACAGGTCGTGGCGCAGGGAGCGGACGTCCGCCGAGCGGTAGTCGGTCTGCGGGGGGTCGGGGAAGCGCCGGGAGAGGGAGTAGCCGATGTCGAGCACGTAGCCGATGGTGTCACGGGGGCCGGGGCGGTGCCGACCCCGGTGGTGCCGGTCCCGGCGGGCCCACCCCGCCGTCAGGACGGCAGGAGCCGCTGTTCCTTCGCCACGGAGACGGCGCCCGCGCGGGTGTCGACGCCGAGTTTGTCGTAGATGCGGCCCAGGTGGGTCTTGACCGTGGCTTCGCTGATGAACAGGGCGCGGGCGATGTCGCGGTTGCCGAGACCGCGGGCCAGCTGGCCGAGGATGTCCAGCTCGCGGTCGGTCAGGGTGGGGCGGGTGCCGCGCATGTGGGCCATGACGCGGCTGGCCACCGGTGCGGAGAGGGTGGTGCGGCCCTGGGCCGCCGAGTGGATGGCGGCGAAGAGCTCTTCCGGGCGTTCCGCCTTCAGGAGGTAGCCGGTGGCGCCGGCGCCGATGGCCCGGGTGATGTCCGCGTCCGTGTCGTAGGTGGTCAGGACCAGCACGTGCGGGGGGTTCGGCGCGGAGGTGATGCGGCGGGTTGCCTCGACGCCGTCGATGCCCTCGCCCAGCTGGAGGTCCATCAGGACCACGTCGGGGTGCAGCCTGGCCGCCAGTGCGACGGCCTCCTCGCCGCTGCCCGCCTCCCCGAGCACCTCGATGTCCGGCTCGCTGCCGAGGAGGGCGAGGAGGCCGGCACGCACCACCACGTGGTCGTCGCAGAGCAGGATCGTCGTCATGGGGCCGGCTCCAGGGGGATGGCCGCGGAGAGGACCGTGCCCTCGCCCGGCGTGGATTCGATGGTCAGGGTGCCGCCCAGCTGGCGGATGCGGGCGCGCATCGCGGGGAGGCCGTGTCCGCGTTCCGCGGTGGCGGCGCGGGGCTCGGTGAAGCCGTGGCCGTCGTCGGCGATGTCCAGGACCACCTGGTCGCCCAGGAAGCTCAGGGTGAGTGCGGCCGTACGGGCGCCGGAGTGCTCGCGGACGTTGGCCAGCGCGCCCTGGGCTATGCGCAGCAGGGCGGACTGGACGCGGTCCGGGAGCGGGGCCGGGCTGCCTTCGAGGTGGAAGCGGACGTCGATGTCCGGGCCGGCGTCCAGGGAGCGCAGGGCGTCGGCGAGGCCGGCGCCGCCGGCCAGCTCGGCCGGGGCCAGGTCGTGGACGAGCCGGCGGGCCTCGGCGAGGCCGCGGGCGGCGATGCCGGTGGCGGTACGGACGTGCGCGCGGGCGGTGGCCTGGTCCGTGTCCCAGGTGCGGTCCGCGGCCTGGAGCAGCATCTGCTGGCTGGACAGGTTCTGGGCGAGCGTGTCGTGGATCTCCATGGACAGCCGCTGGCGCTCGGCGAGGGTCCCCTCGCGGCGCTCGGTCGCGGCCAGCTCGCGGCGGGTGCGGATCAGGTCGTCGATCAGCGCGCGCTGGGCCTGGGCCTGGCGCTCCATGTGGACGAAGACGGCGGTGGCGAGCGCGGCGATGGCGGGCGGGGCGAGGAGGAGGTTCGGGTCGAAGGCGGTGGCGAGCTGGAGCTGGGCGATGACGACGAAGACGGTCAGGAGGGCGACGAGGACGATCGCTGCGCGGGGGCGCAGGGTGCGCAGGGCGGTGAAGAAGAGGGGGACGGCGCACCAGGCGAAGCTGGGGGCCAGGACGACGAGGACCACCCAGGTGGCGACGACCAGGCCGAGCCACAGGAGACGGCTGGGCGGCGCGGGCGTGACGCCCGCCGAGCCCGGCTGCCGGGCGGCGCCGACCGCGGGGCCCAGTACGTAGAGCAGGGCCAGGGCGATGCCGAGGGCGATGACCCAGGGGGTGCGGGGCTCGCCGGGGTGGCGCAGGAGGAAGCGGGCCACCGAAGCGGCGAGCAGGAGGAAGAACGCCGTGTGCATGACCGCGGCCAGGGTGCGGGTGTTCGGGTTCCGTGGCGGGGGGTGCTGCGGGGCGGGGCTCACGGGTGCTCCTGGGGTGTTCGGCCTGGTTCCATCTTGCCGGGTGGGTGGCGCGGGTGCGGCGCCGCTTCCCGGGCTCCGCCCCGGACCCCACGCCTCAAACGCCGCCGAGGCAGGGGCTGTGACCAGCCAATACGGAGGTGGCGGAGCGGCGCATCGACCGATCGGATGACCCCGGGGTCAACCGGTGTGGTGCGCGGTCGGAGCCGGTACGGGGACGGGGTGGCGGGGGTATCCGGGACAGGCTTGGAGCAGTGAAGGAGCCGGGTCGGTGGAAGCGCCGCCGCGCTCTCCGACCGTCCGCTGTCGTCCTCAGGAGCAGAGATGAACACCCGCACCCGCGTTCTCACCGGTACCGCCCTCGCCGTCGCGCTCGGCGCCGGGACCTTCGGCGCCGTCAGCGCCAGCGCCAGCGCCGCCCCGGCGTCCGCGCCGGCCGCCGCCTCCGCGAAGAAGGACGGCGACACGAACGACAAGAACTTCACGACCACGAAGCACCTCACCATCGAGGCCGCCAGCCGCGCCGCCCAGGCCGCGCTCGAGGCCGCGCAGAAGGAGAACCAGCGGGTCACGGTCGCGGTCGTGGACCGCAACGGCAACACGATCGTCACCCTGCGCGGCGACGGCGCGGGCCCGCAGTCCTACGAGTCGGCGCAGCGCAAGGCCTTCACCGCCGTGTCCTGGAACGCCCCGACCTCGGTGCTCGCCGGCCGCCTCGCCCAGGCCCCGAACCTGAAGGACATCCCCGGCACCCTCTTCCTCGGCGGCGGTACCCCGGTGCAGTCGGACGGCGCCCCGGTCGCGGGCATCGGCGTGGCCGGCGCCCCGAGCGGCGACCTGGACGAGAAGTTCGCCAAGGCCGGCGTGGACGCCCTCGCCAAGTAGTCGCCCCAGTGGCCGTCGCGCTTCGCTTTCCGTAGTCCCCGAGCGCACGCCGCATAGGATCGGGACGTGGAACACCGCACGACCTCCCGCCTGGCCGTCTCTGCCGCCGCCGCCCTCCTCGCCCTCACCACGGGCTGTACGGGCGGCACGGTGCAGGGGCGGCCAGGTGCGTCGGGGCTGCGCGATCCGTACTTCCCCAAGGCCGGCAACGGCGGCTACCAGGTCGACCACTACGAGCTGGACCTGGACTACGACCCGGCCGACGGGCAGCTGCACGGCACGGCCGTCATCACCGCCCGCGCCGAGCAGGCGCTCAGCTCCTTCAACCTCGACCTCAGCGGCCTGAAGGTCGAGGGAGTGACGGTGCAGGGCGCCGGCGCCCGGTACAACCGGACCGGCAACGAGCTGACGGTGCGTCCGGCCGAGGACCTGGAGAAGGGCGAGGTCTTCGTCACGGAGGTCGACTACTCGGGGAAGCCGAAGGCCCTCGTGGACCCGGACCAGTCCAAGGAAGGCTGGATCACCACCGGGAAGGACGGCACGCGGGGCGCGGTCGGCGTCGGCGAGCCGGTCGGGTCGATGACCTGGTTCCCCGGCAACCACCACCCCAGCGACAAGGCCGCCTACGACATCACCATCACCGTGCCCAAGGGGTACGAGGCCGTGTCCAACGGCGAGTTGCGCGCGCGGACCGAGGTCGGCGGCGGGCGGACGGAGTTCGCCTGGCACAGCCCGGAGCCGATGGCCAGCTACCTGGCGACGGCCGTCATCGGCCCGTACAAGGTGACGACGGGGCGCACCCCGTCCGGGGTCGCCCTGTACACGGCGGTGGCGCCCGGCGAGGCGGCGGCGAGCGCGGCCCCGCTCGCGCGGCTGCCGGAGATGGTGGAGTGGGGCAGCAAGCGCTTCGGCCCGTACCCCTTCGGTACGGCGGGGGCCGTCGTACTGCCGGAGGGGACCCTCCGCTACGCGCTGGAGACGCAGACCAAACCCGTCTTCTCCGGGGCGCCGGGCGAGGACGAGCTGGTCCTGCACGAGCTCGCGCACCAGTGGTTCGGGAACTCGGTGTCGCCGAAGTCCTGGAAGGACATGTGGCTGAACGAGGGCTTCGCCACCTACGCCGAGTGGCTGTGGGCCGAGGACCACGGCGGGCCCACGGCCCAGCAGCACTTCGACGCCTTCCTGGCCGGCGACACCGATGTGGACGAGCAGGCCGCATCCGACTGGGACGCCTTCCCGCCGGCCGACCCGCCCGGCCCCGAGGCCATCTCCGGGAACCCGGTCTACTACCGCGGCGCGATGGTGCTGCAGCGCATCCGCCAGGAGGTCGGCGACGAGAGGTTCTTCGCCCTCCTGCGGGGCTGGGCCGCCGACCACCGGCACGGCAACGCGAGTACGGCCGACTTCACCGCCTACGCGCAGGAGAAGACCGGGCACGACCTGAAGAAGGTCTGGGACGTCTGGCTGTACGGGAAGGACCGCCCGCGCCCCTAGCGGCGCGAGCGGTGTCCGCCTCCTACGCCAGCGGCTTGCGCAGCACCGTGCAGTCGCGGCCCAGTTCGCGGTCCTTGGCCCGGCGCACCGGTGCGTAGCCCTGGGACTGCCAGAAGGCGAGCGCCCGGGGGTTGTTGTCGAGTACGGCGATCCGTACTCCGGTGCTGCCGGCGGCGCGGAAGCGGTCCTCGACCAGGCCGGTCACGGCGCGGCCGTAGCCCTCGCGGTGCGCGGTGGCGTCGATGAGCAGCAGGCCGATCCACGGGTCCGGGTCCTCGGCGGCCGCGGCGCCGGGGGACGGCAGGGTGGGGGTGAGCGTGGCGGCCAGGCCGACGAGGCGGCCGGCGGCGCGGGCGAGGAGCACCTCGGCGCCGTCGTGGGCGAGTTCGTCGGCGAGGGAGGCCGCGACCTGTTCGACCGTGATGCGGTTCGGGTCGGGGAAGTCGCCGCTGAGTTCGAAGAACGCGTGGTTCGTCGCGTACAGGGCGGCGATCTCGGTCAGGACCGGGCCGGGCAGGGCGCCGTCCACGGGGACGAGCGGTTGGAGGATCACCTGGTGAACGGTAGCGAAGCCCCCTCCCCGAGCGGCGGGAGGGGGCTTCGACAGGCAAATCTTCAGCCGCGGACGGCTCAGACGTTGACGCCGAAGTCCTGCGCGATGCCGGTGAGACCGGAGGCGTAGCCCTGGCCGACGGCGCGGAACTTCCACTCGGCGCCGTTGCGGTAGAGCTCGCCGAAGACCATGGCGGTCTCGGTCGCCGCGTCCTCGGAGAGGTCGTAGCGGGCGATCTCGGCGCCGCCGGCCTGGTTCACGACGCGGATGTACGCGTTGCGGACCTGGCCGAAGTTCTGGCTGCGGGAGACGGCGTCGTAGATGGAGACCGGGAAGACGATCTTGTCGACGTCGGCCGGGAGGCCGGCGAGGTTGACGTTGATGGCCTCGTCGTCGCCGGAGCCCTCACCGGTGCGGTTGTCACCGGTGTGGACGATGGTCTGGTCCGGGGTGGACTTGTTGTTGAAGAAGACGAAGTGGCCGTCGGAGACGACCTTGCCCGTCGCGTTCACGGCGATGGCCGAGGCGTCGAGGTCGAAGTCGACACCGGTCGTGGTCCGGACGTCCCAGCCGAGGCCGACCGTGACGGCAGCGAGGCCGGGGGCCTCCTTCGTGAGCGAGACGTTGCCGCCCTTGGACAGGCTGACAGCCATGGAATGTCCCTTTCCTCATCCAACATGCACGTACAGGCGGTCAAACTACCGCTGACCCCTATAACGCGACGAGGGGGCCGTCGGGTTCCATGCGAAATGCGGGTGACGGGGCGGTGGCGGCGGCGGATCATAGGGGCATGCCTGGTCCCTATGTCATCCGCGGTTCGGTCGTGCTCCCCGAGGGCGAGCTCGCCTGGCGCTTCTCGCGGTCCTCCGGGCCGGGTGGGCAGCACGTGAACACCTCGGACTCGCGCGTGGAGCTGCTGTTCGACCTGGCGGCGACGAAGGCGCTGCCCGAGGTGTGGAAGGAGCGGGCCCTGGAGCGGCTGGCGTCCCGCCTGGTGGACGGGGTGGTGACCGTACGGGCCTCCGAGCACCGGTCGCAGTTCCGAAACCGGGAGATGGCGCTGGTGCGGCTGGCTTCGCTGCTGGCGGAGGCGACGGCGCCGCCGCCGAAGCCGCGCCGGGCGACGAAGATCCCGCGGGGGATCAACGAGCGCAGGCTCCGCGAGAAGAAGGCGCGGGCCGAGACGAAGCGCGGCCGTACCGGGCGGGACTGGTAGGCGCCGGGCTTCACGCCCCCAAGTGGCGGTAGCGGCCCCGGAAGTAGGTCAGGGGCCGGGCGTCCGGGTCGGGTTGGGCGGCGGTCAGGACGCGGCCGATGACCAGGATGTGGTCGCCCGCCTCGACACGGTTCTCCGTGCGGCACTCCAGGGTGGCCAGGGCGCCCGTCAGCAGGGGCGCGCCGGAGGCCTCGCCGCGTACGTGCGGGACGTCCGCGAAGAGCAGCCGGTCGCTGATGCGGCCTTTCATCGCGAAGCGGCCCGCGACCTGGAGCTGGTGTTCCGCGAGGACCGAGACCGCCCACAGCGGCTGCTCGGCCAGCAGGTCGTCCATCCGGGAGCCCTCGCGCAGGCTCACCACCACCAGGGGCGGCTCAAGGGACACGGACATGAAGGCGGTCGCCGTCATGCCGACGTCCTCGCCGCGCGGGCCGCCGGCCGTCAGAGGGGGCTCGTGCGCGGTGATCAGGCACACGCCCGCCGTCAGTCGGGACATGGCCGCCCGGAACTCGTCGCTGCTCACCCCCTCAGCATGGGGGTTCGGGCGGGCAGGGGCGGGTACGGGGGTCGTCTTCAGCACGGTGAAACGCTAATCTCGCCCTCCCGCGCGGCACATCGGGCCCTGGTCCGAGTCGCGTCCCCGCCCCTCGGCCTAGGCCCCGGGCGTATCGTTTGCCGGCGGGAAGGAGAGGGAGCGCTCCCAGGTGATCCCCGTGATAAAGGGCGCCGTTATTCATCTCATGTGACTTGAGTCACAGAGGGCAAGATTTGTTGACCCTGTGTACCTGCGGCACAGCTCACTGTGATTCAGTGGACGGGACACCGCAACGAAACGCCGATGACAAACCTGGAGTTGCTGTCGAGGTCTCGGGGAGAGCGAGCAATGGAGACCGAGTCGGAGCCGTACGTCCGTCTTGCGACCCTGCGGCAGCTGCACCGGGTGGTGGCCGATCTCAACACGGCCAGGAGCCTGGCGGACACTCTGCAGACCGTCGTGGACGGCATCGTCGTGGGTCTCGGCTACGAACTCGCCTGTGTCAACCTCGTACGCCCGGACGGTGATCTCGTCGTCGCCGCCTTCGCCGGCGACCCCGCCGCAGAGGCCCTCATCACCGGTCGCGTCGGCTCCCGCACCTCCTGGGAACGCCGCCTGACGATGGGTGAGAACTGGGACGGGCTCCGCTTCATCCCGCACACCGAGGGCTGGATCCTCATGGAGGACGACGTCCCCCAGTGGCACACGGAGGGCCCCGAACCGCGCTTCGAGGACGAGTGGCACCCCGAGGACCGGCTCTACGCACCCATGTATGCGTCCGGCGGGGAACTTCTGGGTGTCATTTCGGTGGACAGACCGCGCAACGGACGCCGGCCCGGCGCCTGGGGCCGCGAAGCGCTCCAGATGTACGCCTTCCAGGCGGCGATTGCGATCAGCAACGCCAGGCTCCGGGCGAACATGCAGCGGGCCCTCGTCAGGCTGGAGCGGGAGCAGCAGGCCCTGCGCGCCAGTGAAGAGTCGTTCCGGCAGGCCTTCGAGTACGCGCCCAGCGGCATGGCCATCGCCGAGATGGGCGGGGACCAGCACGGACGGCTGCTGCGGACCAACGACGCGCTGTGCCGGCTGCTGGGCCGCCCGGCCTCCGTACTGCGCCGCTACTCGTTCTCCGACCTCGTCCACCCCGAGGACATCGGGACGCTCCTGCGGACCTCCGCCGAGGGCGGGCGCGCCGAGCTGCGGCTCGGGCGGCGCGACGGTACGTATGTATGGGTCTCGCTGCGCAATTCCGTCGTGGCGGACGCCGCCGACGGGCCGCGGTTCCTGCTGACGCACGTCGAGGACATCGAGGAGCGCAAGCGGCACGAGCTCCAGCTCGCCCACCGCGCCAGCCACGACTCGCTGACCGGCCTGCCCAACAGCGCCGAGCTGCGCTCGCGGCTCGGGGCGCGGCTGTGCCGCAGGCCGCAGTCCGTACGGGCCACCGCGGTCGAGGCCCTGGACGCGGCCTTCGAGGGCCGTGAGGGGCACACGGTGTACGACGGGCACGAGGTGCGGGGAGGGGCGGGTGGTGCCGACGAGCACGGCTTTCAACCCGACTACCCCACCGACTACCCGGCCGACGGCGCCGACCGGCAGGCCGCGGGCGGGGGCGCGGCCGGGCCCGGGGGCGTGCCCGGGGGCGACCCCTTCGCCTTCCCCGGTGCGCCGGCGGCCCGCGCGGACGGCCCGTACGACCACCACGTGCACACCGTGGCGCCCGCGACCGACATCGACGACGGGACGAAGGGCCTCGCGGTGCTCTTCTGCGACCTCGACGGCTTCAAGTCGATCAACGACCGGTTCGGGCACCACACCGGGGACGCCGTCCTGATCGAGGTGGCCCGGCGGCTCACGACGGGCGTCAGGGACGGAGACACCGTCGCCCGGCTGGGTGGTGACGAGTTCGTCGTCCTTGCCGACGGGCTGGGTGCCGCGGACGCCGCCGACCTCGCCGTCCGGCTGCGCAACGCGATCATCCCGCCGATCCGCGTGGACGGCCGCGCGGTCCGTGTCGGGGCCAGTTTCGGCATCGGCTGGGCCAGCTGCGGCATGTCGGCGGACGAGGTCCTGCGCTCCGCCGACCAGCGGATGTACATCGAGAAGAGGTCCCGTTCCAAGGCGCACCGCCGCGCCGGGTGAGGCGATCGGCCGCCCGTGGGCGCACGTGTTCGGGGTAGGCTCCCGGGGGTCGAAAGGAGTGACCTGCGATGACGACGCCCGCGAACAACGGCCCGCACGGTGGGGCGAGCAAGCCCGAGGACGATGATCCGTTCGGGTATCTCTACGCGGACGGCCAGGCGGCCGGTGCCGCCCCGCCCGCATCGGGCGGTGGATACGGCTACCCCGGTCCCGCGGCCGGTGGTCATCCCGGTGCGCAGCCCGGTGTTCCGCGTACCTCCCACCACCAGGTGCGCACGGTCGGCGAGCGCAGGAACGCCGGCGGCCAGCGCGGACAGGTGCCCGTGCAGCAGCCGCCGTACCAGGCCCAGTACCAGTCCCCGGAGGCCCTCCAGGCGGGCGGTTACGGGGTTCCGCCGCAGCAGCAGGCCCCTCAGCACCAGACGCAGACGATCACGCCCTCCGGCGGCCACGGCGGCCACGGCGGCGGCTCCAGCCGCAAGGGCCTGCTCATCGCGGCCGTCGCGGTGGTCGGCGCGGTCGTGATCGGCATCGGCGCCGCCCTGGCCTTCGGCGACAAGGACAAGGGCAAGAACGACGACGCCGCCAACGCCGGCCAGCAGTCGGCGGCCCCGCAGAACCCCTCGTCCGCACCCCCGAGCGGCTCCCCCAAGCCCTCCCAGGCCCCGCTGCCCAAGGGCGAGGCGGCCGGCGCGGGCATGGTGCTGAGCGGTGGCGCGCGGCTGGAGAACGCGGTGCCGGGCTCGAAGAGCTCGGGCGGCCAGTACGTCGGCGGCTTCAACCAGCCCGGTGCGGCGCTCACCTGGACGGTGGACGTGCCGGAGGCGGGCGACTACACGCTGTTCGTCAACTACGGCGTTCCCGGCAAGGACGGCAAGGCGACGCTCACGGTCAACGGGCAGAGCCCGAACCAGTCGCTGAACCTGTCCAACTTCGCCAAGGCGGCGGACGGCGCCTGGGACAAGGGATGGACGCGCACCTACGCGTGGATCACCCTCAAGAAGGCACGTCCTGGTGGGCGTACGCCGCCAGGTCCGTCTCGCGGACCCGGGCGACGAGCTCGGCGAAGGTCGGGTCGCCGGAGACGTCGGTGCGCAG